>JARLJS010000068.1 GCA_031291075.1 Nevskia sp.
AGAAGCTTTCCGTCGGCGCGTTGTCCCAGCAGTTGCCCTTGCGGCTCATCGAACTGGTCATGCCGTAGCCGGCCAGCTTGGCCTGCATGACCTGACTGGCGTATTGGCTGCCGCGGTCGCTATGAAACAGCACGCCCGGCTTAGGCTGTATCCGATTTCATTTGTGACGGGCGTGTCCACTCATGTTTGAATTCCATTTTTGGATGTATCCCTTTGATTAGCTGGGTATTTGATGGATGCATTTTTTAATTCAGATAAACGGTACCCGTCCGTGAGCTACATCACAGTTACTTCGCATAATAGATATTATGTTAAGTATCTGCCATGCAGCAAGCAAGGCTTGGTGTCGGCAACGGCGGTCATTGGCGCGCTAATCGCGTCGCTCGGATGCGAGGACCACCCGGCACCTGCTTCAGGCGTTTGGCGCGTGCTCGACACTACCCGCCATCGACCAAGCGGAGTATCGTCAAACAACTTGCCTAAAGTGATCCTCAACGGCACCGCCGTGCCGAATGCCGGGGACTTGAGCTCGGGGGGCTTATGCGCGCCAACACAACGTTGTTCTGGGGCTTTGTCGCCAGCTTGTCCGTTGCCGCCGCGGTTCGAGCGCAGACGGACGTATGCCCGGGCCCTCAGATCACCTTGCCGATCGTATGCAGCGCGAATCTGCAGCCGAACCTGATGTGCTATCCGCCGCAAAAGATCGATGGCAATCTGACCAGCCTGGATCTTTACGTGGATCAGCGTGCCTCCGATATTTTTTCCTGGGAGACCTTTGTCGGCTTGAGCTGGCCCGCCTTGGCCGGATCCCGCGGCCAGCCGGACCCGAAGAAAAAGCTTTCGGACCCCGGAGAGCGCGTTTGGGAAACCTGGAAGGAAACCAGCGAGGTTTTTCGCCACGCCCCGGACAACAAAAACGTCCCGGTCCGGCCGGACCAGTGGTCCGCACCGCCCCCGCCCCCGCCCGCGCAATGCGCGGGTGTCAGTCGCGTGATGTACCGCACCAGCAAGGTCTTCGACGTGCTGGACAGCTCCGTTCAACCCACCGGCGCGGTCGCGAACCTGGAACCCACCCTGACGGCAATCAATAGACGGCAGGTGCGCTACGAGATCCGCATGAACAAGAAGGCGTTCGATTTCATCATGGATACCGACCTGTGGAATTCGAACGTGCAGAACGGCACCAACGCGGTCAACTTCCCCCCCGGTTCGGCGCTTATCAAAGCCGCCTGGGTGCCCATGGAGGGCCTGGCGGTCCCCACCGACCAGTTCCTGATCGCTGACGCCTGCGTCTGCGACATGGACAAGGACGACAAGCTGCAGAATTGCGGCGTACGCAAGATGGGCCTGGTGGGCTTCCACGTGATGAGCAAGGTGCCGAACGCGCCGCAGTGGATCTGGTCGACCTTCGAGAACGCAAACAACGTTTCGGGAAGCTGGCCGATCTTCAACAGGTTCTGCAGCGAAAAGGAATGCCCGCCCAACGTGGAAACCAAGCCGCCCACCCCCAACCAGATTTTCCGGGTGACACCGATCCCGAGCAGCAATCCGGTATGCGGCAACCGCAACGACGCGAGCGACAACGTCTCCCAATTGAACCTGGACATGCACGATCCGGCGCAAATGCCTGCACCCTACCGCTTTTACAACCTGATCAACACGCAGTGGCCGCGGACCGCGTCGTCGCCGGACTTCACGGTGTTCGACGTGATCCCGTCCATCCTCGCCAATACCACGCTCGAGTCATTCATCCAGCCGACGTCGAGCTGCATGGGATGTCACGCCATGGCGCGCACCAACCGGCCGGAGAAATTCGTCTCCGCCAACTTCACATTCTCGCTCAACGACGCCTATCCCTCGCTCAAGGACACCCGCATCCTGCCGCCGCCGGACGGTTGTGACCCCAACGTGCCGGACCCCAGCAATCCGGTATGCAATGGCCAGTACTACACCCTGCACACCTATGAGACCTTGCCACAATACGCCAAGGCCTGGCTGCATTGCGGGAGTTGTCATCTGGATGCGGGACGCAATCCGAACTCGGCCTGGTGGGTCGGCGTCTACGACAAATGGCAAAAGCAGTATGCCGGCGAAGGCGGGATCTCCAAGCGCATCAACCAATGCTTCAAAAAAAGCCTGAACGGCAAAGCGCTCTGCGACAAGCCGGACAACCAGACCGGCTTGTGCCCGACCAGCGAGCCGATGACCGCGCTGATCGACTATATGCGGGCACTCGACGCCGAGGCCGCGAAACTGCATATCACTCCCCCTGCTTCGCCGTACCCGCCGCTCAAGTCCGCCCTGGGCAGAATCGACAAGGGAGCGGCGATCTTTCAACAGAAGTGCGCGTTCTGCCACAACGCCGATGGCCAGGGCCGGTATGGCAACGACCAGTACTATCGTCCCGCCCTGTGGGGTCCGAATTCGTTCAATACCAAGGCTGGCATGGACAGCACCACCGATCTGGCGCCCTTCATCCACGGCAATATGCCGTTCGGATCGGGCGGCGAATTGACGGCGCAGGAAACCTGGGACCTCGCCTGCTTCATCGATCAGGGCAAAGGCCATGATCGGCCGGTCGGCAGCGGGGACAGGAATCCCACGTACGACCCATCACCCAAGCCGCTCTGTGTCGCAGCGAGCGGCCATTAGAGCGGACGCCTTTTCCAGGGGATGTCGGCATCGTCGTCAGGCGACGAAGAGCTTGCCTTCAATGGGGGCGACAGCGAATTGGAGGATCTGGAGTCGGTCATGGTTCGTTCGAGGCTGAGAGAATTTGTAAGACGTTTTTTGGAAATCGCTCATAGCACATGAGCGCTCGGCGGCTATACAACAATCCTAAATGTTGTTGTATAACTGCCCACTCGATATCGCCGCGTGTCACGACGACAGCACCGGCGGCACCGGAGATCAGGCTGCCCGCGACGATCAAGACGAATTTAATGCGGTATCGCATGCCCCTCTCCAACCAGGACAACGTCGCTCAGCGAACGGATCTCCCGCTCCACGGCATCGGCATAGGCTTCCACCCTATCCAGCGCTTCCGGGAGCCTTGCCGTCCGCAGCGCGCGATGATCGAGCGGCGTCAACGCCTTGAGATCCCAGGGGGAGCCCGAAAAACAGGGTACGAAATATAGAGTCGGATTCATCATCTTTACTCCTGTGAAGTGCCGGCCGAAATTGCCGCCACCAGATACATGGCGTGTCATGTATTTATGCACGACGATACATGACGTGTCAACTATCGGATTTGATAGGATGGGAAGATGCAACCCGCAGAACAGATCCGCTACATGATCCTTGCAACACAACGCGAGGGTAATCAGGCGCTTGCGCAGGGGCTGGAGCGCCTGGAAGTGACACCCAGCCAGGCCGAGGTGCTGCGCATCCTGGCGGTCCACGGCCCGCAGACCCTGCTTGGAGTGGGACGCCTGCTGGTCTGCGAACCCGGCAGCCCGAGCCGCCTGGTGAAGACTCTGGCGGATCGCCGACTGGTCACTTGTAAGCGCGACCGGGCAGACCGGCGCAGCCTGGTGATCAGCCTCACGGCAGAAGGCGAGCGGATCTCCGGTGAGGTGCAGAAGGTCGAAGCCCGCTTGCACGCCATGATCGACCACCTGCTGCCGGCGGGAAAGGCTCCCGAGTTGATTGCCCTATTGTGGCGCCTCCTTGGCAATGGCCCGCACAGTGCCGCCTTGCAAAACCGGCTCAAGGCACGTCAGGCGCAAAAGAAGGTGAATGGCCAGTGATCTGGTCGATGCCCTGCATCCGCCCCAAAGCCTCAGAGGCAGCCAGGTGCCCTTGGCTACCTGATTCCCCCTTGAGTTGAGGCGCTCCCGCCCACTAGCGGGACTATTTGCGCGAAAAACAAAAGGACGCCTATTGGCGGATCCACCCGCGGCGGGCATAACATCCCGCAGGAGAAGATCCGGGAGCGGTTCGACAACAGCCGGGCCAACCTGCTCAGGTTCATCGGCACCAAAACCGAGCTCCGGGTCTGGGACAACTCCCACCAGATCGCGGACGGCTCGCCGGCACCGGTCGAAATCTTCCGCATCCAGAACAGAAAGCTGCTCATCCCAACCGGCCATCAGCTCGAAAACACCATTAGCTGGGCTCAACCCCTGCTGGCCAAGACGCAGGTGATCAAATAGGTCACGACCACGCGCCGCAGAAGACTCTCACGCCGCAAGTCGATTCATAGTTGGACGGATACGGTCAACAGGCCCTAGTCATTAGTCATTGGGTGTTGTTTGACATGTGCTCACATTGTGCGCACAGTGCCCGTCAAGCCGAGCTGTAAAACACCTTTGGGGACAGCACCGGAACCAGTGGGCTGAACCCTGAGCACTGGGGGGAAATCGAAGTGACTTTCAAGCTCAAGCTGGGCGCTGCATCCGTGCTGGCTGCCGCGTGGTACAGCGGTCCTGCGCTGGCGGTTACGCAGATCACCGACGTCAACGTCGATACGGTCGACAAGATCGTCTATATCGACGGCACCGACCTGATCCTGCAGGGCTACACCCCGTACGTGGTGCTGCAGGGTACCCAGCTCACCATCAACCGCGGGGCGTCCAGCAACACCCACATCCAGGCAAGCATTCCGAACACACTCGTGCTCTCGGCCGGCGAGGGCTATCAGCTGTACGCCTCGCCCGACCGCCTGCCGAATACCGCTAGCAACGGCTACGGCGCGCCCACCGACCAGGCCTTCACCACCGTGTACGTGGGCACCGGCGCCACCGGTGCGACGGGTGCCACCGGCATCGGCGCTACCGGTGCGACCGGTCCCACGGGTGCCACGGGTGTAACTGGGCCCACAGGTGCCACCGGCGTCACGGGTGCCACGGGTGCTAACGGCGCCACCGGTGCCACTGGCGTTACAGGTGCCACCGGTGCGACGGGTGCCACCGGCGTCACAGGTGCTACCGGCGTCACAGGTGCTACCGGTGCGACGGGTGCTACCGGCGTCACAGGTGCCACGGGTACCACCGGCTTCAACGGTACGAACGGTAACCCAGGTGCCACCGGTGCCACCGGTGCGACGGGTGCGACGGGTGCGACGGGTGCCACGGGGGCCACCGGCGCCACGGGTGTCGGCGCCACCGGTGCCACCGGTGCTGCGGGAGCCCAGAGCTTCGCCTACGGCGCCAATAACAGCGGCGCGACGATGGTCGTGCTTTTGGGCGGGACCGCCGTTCCCTTCCCCAACAGTCAGGCTGTGTCGAGTACGACCTTCGACGGCAGCAACACGATAGTGACTCTGGCCAACACCGGAACCTATGACATCCGCTACTCGGTCAACATAAACAGCGCGACGACGGTGTCTTCCGAAGTCACGGTGAATGGTGTCCCTGTTGCGCAGTACACACCAGGGACTGCTCAGACCCAATTCGCGGGTGAAGTGGTGCTAAGCGCGTCGGCGGGAGACGTAGTAGAGATTGAGCTCTACGGTGCGATCGCAAGCGTAACGTTGACGAGCCAAGGCGGCGCTACCCTGACCATCGTCCAGTTGCAGTGAGTCGGTGCCGGGGGCGGCCTCGGCTACGAGGAGCGTCCCCCGGCTGCGACGTGGTGAGCCAGACGGACAGAGCCGCCAAGCTTAGACCATGCGGGCGGAAGTGCCGGGTGCAGCGGGCTTGGCGCCCGGGACCGGCGTGGCCGGTGATTGCACAATCGGCGTTAACCGACAACCGCGGAACACCCGCGCCTACGCCGCCTCACTCAACCCCGCCGCCACTGCGGCCTGCGGTTCCTTGAGCAGCGCCTCCACGTCGAGCAGGACCAGGTTGCGCTCGCCCACCACGACGATCCCGACCAGACTGCGGCGGTCGATCGCCGCGATTTCCGGTGGCGGCAGGATTTGCCCGGCATCCAGCTGCAGCACGTCGGAGACGCTGTCGACGACCGCGCCGATGCTGCTACCGCCGAAATCGAAGACGATCATGACGGTTGCGTCGTCGTCGACGGCGGCCAGCCGCAGCTTCAGGCGCAAGTCGATCACCGGCAGGACTTTCCCGCGCAGGTTGAGCACCCCTTTGACGTAAGCAGGGGCGTCCGGGATGCGGGTGACGGCGCTGTTGCTGCGGATTTCCTGCACCACCAGGATATCCACGCCGTATTCCTGGCCGTCCATGCGGAAGGTGAGGACCTCGCGCGGAGCCGCATGCGGCTGACGTGGGGACTGAGACGGGGTATTCATGTGCGGCTCTCCAGGGGACTCCGGGAACTTGGTGTTCATCATCGTCGTGCATCGGTAACAGCTTCAAAGCCGCATCAAGTTCGGTGGACTTGTCGAAAAGCCGCCCCTGCACAGCTTCCGGCAAGGTGGTACACGGTGCGCCACGTTGGAACGCTCGGCATTGATCCAAATCAACGGCAAGCCGCGAAGCCTTCCGGCGCAGGTCACCGCAAGGAAATCCCGCGCCCCGAAACCTTCGTAACTTGCTGGACTTGATGTGCGCCCTTTGCCAGGTCAGCGCTGTGCGGGTCTCGACGTCGCCGCGAACCGGCATCGCCGTTGGAGAATCACAATGGCCCGCGCTTCAAGGAAACTGCCCAGGGTCCGAGCTGCCAGCGCGGCCTGACTCAGTGGGGACTATAGACCGTGGTCCAGTCGAAATTGCCGGTGTCGACCACGTTCATCCACTGCAGGCCGGGCGTGGCGGCCGTGTAAATGGTGCCGCCGCTCTTGGCCCCGGTATAGGCCACACCGCTGGTGATGGTGCCGGTCACTTTCTTGACGAAGCAGAAATTGCCGGCGCCCTGATCGTAGAGATACACAAAGCTGTTTGTGCCGTTGCTGAATACCTCACCCGGAACCGGCGTTCCACTCGGCATCCCCGCGCCCAGATAGAACCGGTGCGAAGGCACGAAAACAAACATGCTCGGCAGCTCGGCGTAGTCGGACGGCACATAGTTGCCGGTGACGGCACCCGTCACCATCGCGGACGGATTGCCGGTCGGGTCGAAGCGGATTCCGCTAACCGCGGCACGCACAGTGCCGTGAGCGTCGCTGACCGGTGGCAGCGTTTGCATCCCGAGGGTGTTGCCGGTGATGGTCAGCGAGCTGCCCCCCGTGTTGCCGCCCGTGTACCCGGCATAGATTCCCGAGAGCCAGCCCCCGGTGCCGCTGGCGTAGCGCCCGATGTGGGCATTGATGAGGGAGTAGTCCTGCGCCCAATTGCGCACGACGTTTCCGACCACCGTTGCATTGAGATTGCCGCCGATCAGGATGCCGCCTACGGCGGTGCCGTCCACCACGTTGTCATTGACCACCACGACGTTTGAGCCGTCAGTGGTGATGCCAGCATCGCCACTGTTAAGCACGACGTTGCTGGTGATGATGATGTCGCTGCCATCGAAGTGCGTGTCTGCGATAGGGGTGTCGACGATGTTGCCGACGAACACCACATGCCCGTCGGAATGTCCGACGACCTGATGTCCGATGAGGATATTGTGGTTGATCTCGACGTTGGTATCACCGTAGCTGTCGAGCGCAGCCAGGCCGTAGGCGAAGGTGCCGCCCGCGTTCCAGCGGCTCGCCGTGAGGTGGTTGCGATCCTTCTGCACGTTGCTGCTGGCGGACGTGGCAAAGATGGCCTGGGCCGGCGCGTTGACGCTGTTGGAATTGTTGTCGTTGAAGATCGCGTTGGTTGCGTTGTAGACGTAGAAACCGCGGGCGATATTGTAAAACCAGCAGTGCGTGACGCTGACGGTGCCGGCTCCGGAAAAGGTGCCCAGCCAGTTGCCACCCCAGGTAGAGGGAGCCAACCCGTCTTTATAGGTGCCGGTCACATAGCCGAACGTCGCCGTCAGCCAACTTTGATCGAACCCTACCCCGTCGACGTAGAAGTCGTAAGCCGATGACCAGATGGGACTGGTGTTGCCGGCGTACGGCCAAGCCGAGGGATCGACTTTCAGAATGCTCAGATTGCCGCCGTCGCCCTTGAGCTGGACGGGACCGGTCAGCGCCGCAAGCCGGCCATGCAGGTAGGTGCCCGAAGGCACTTTGAGGGTGTTTCCGGTGGCGATGCCCCAGGCCAACGCCGCGTTGAGATTGGTAGTGTTGGTAGCGCTGGTGTTCGACGGCAGAACGCAAAATGTCTTGATGGTCGGCTGACCGGAGAAGTACCAGCGGCGCGCGTTTGCATCGACCACGATCTGACCGCCGTTGTCGCCGCTGGTAGTGTCGGTCTGAACCTGCATGTACAGGCCGCCGCCGCCGTCGCCGGAGCCATAGCAACCATCGACAAACACCGCGCGCGCGGTGGTCGCCGCGGACAACGCACGCAGCGCTGCCAGGGTGGTGACGCGTTTCATGCCATTGCCGACCAAGTCGGCGCCGCGGCCTTCGCTGGCACTCTGTAACGAACCTTGCAGAGACGCGGACACATCGTATCCGCCCTGCGCCAGAGCTGCCGGGGGAAACACAGAGAGCAGCGCCGTGAGGAATAGGCGAATCATAATACTTGCAACTCCATCACTGAGACGTTGACGGGGTTGGCCGGGTCGGTGTTATAAGTTTAGAGGGTGGCTGTGGTCGAAATGTACCCGAAGTCAACCGCATCCGGCCATCCATCCCATGACACGTCCCATGTTGCGTAATATGGATGCCCGTTAGCGGGAACGTCCAAGCTCATTCGGTTCACCTCAGGGAGTGCAGCCATGCTTGCTCGGCAGGCCTGTCAGCCACAGATCAGGGCGCTTGAGAGTCCCACCAGCAAGCGGGTGTCCCGGCGCCCCGCACCGGCCGGACATCAGCTTGACCACGATCCGGTTCAGCGTGGCCTGCTTCCCGATCGGCCGGGCGCTCCTGGGGCAACGCCCGGCGTCTCAATGGATTTGAGCAGGATCCCGGTATTTGCGCCCGACCAGGCGAGCCGGCCCCATCCGTCTCCCCTGCCCGGCGCCATACAGCCGAAGCTTGCCATCGGCCGGGTCGACGACCCGCTTGAGCGTGAGGCGGATCGCGTCGCCGATCAGGTCCTGCGCGCGCCCGACCCCGGTCTGTCGATGACCGCCGTACCTGCCCGCATCAGCCTGAAATGCGAGGCCTGCGAGGAACAGGACAAGGAGCGGACGTTACGAGCCAAGCCGGCCGCAGCCGCGCCGGCGTTCGGCATGGTGCCCCCGATCGTGCACGAGGTGCTGCGCACGCCCGGTCGGCCGCTCGATGCTGACAGCCGGGCCTTCTTCGAGCCCCGCTTCGCAATGACTTCAGCCAGGTGCGCTTCCACGCCGATGCGCGCGCGGCGGAAGCGGCGCGCTCCGTGCAGGCTCGCGCCTACACGGTTGGCCAGCATGTGGTGTTCGGACGCGATCAGTATGCGCCCCACACTGCCGACGGCCGCCATTTGCTGGCGCACGAGCTGGCGCACACCGTCCAGCAGCGCGGCACGCCGGCCGCCGCGGCGCCGACGATCCAGCGCGCGCCGGCCTTCGGCTCGATGTACCAGAGCCCGAGCGGCCGGGTCGTCTCGCACGGCGGCGTCGAATACGACCAGTATGAGCAATCGCTCGGCCCGATCCAGGCCTCCAGCCAGGCACCCGGCGCCCAGCACGCCTTCAATCCGATCGAGCCGATCACCCACGACGAGCTGATGCAGGTGTTCAAGGGAGTGGCGAAGGACATCGCGGCGAAAAAGACCACCGCGGCCGATTTCGACAAGAACTACCTGGACCGGATGAACGAGGCCTTCGCCACGTTCAAGATCGATACCGTCGAGGCGCAAGCCTCGTACCTCGCCAACGCCTGGAACGAGTCCGACCAGTTCCGCTTCATGACCGAGACCGAGAAGTCGATCCAGACCAACCAGCCCTATCAGCAGGACCCCACCAACATCCACATCAACCGCTCGTACCTGGACTGCGCCGCCAAGCGCAGCGCCGAGGTCAAGGCCGGCAAGACGCCTAGCGACGACGCCAAGTGCCCGGACGTCATCAACTACGAGACCGGCGGCTCGATCAACCCGGTCGGCGACTGGCAGAAGAGCTTCATCGGCCGCGGGCCGATCCAGGTCACGCACCGCCACTACTACGTGCAGGTGATCGCGGTCATGCAGAAGCGCGCCGAGGAGCTCGAGGCGAAGGATCCGAAATCGCCGGAGGCCGCCAAGCTGCGGACGGCGATCGACAAGATCGCCAAGGACCCGCGCGAGGCCGCGAACCCGGAATACGCCTTCCTGTTTTCGGCCGCCTTCATGAAAATGCCCGACGACGCCGGAGTGACCGGCGATGCCAAGGCCTCCGCCGGCCAGGTGACGAGCTGGATGGGCAAGCAGCCGGCGGAGGCGAAGAAGAACAAGGATGCCGCCTACAAGGTCGCGCACGAGGTGCTGATGAAGAAGTGGGACGCGCAGCAGGCGCGGGCCTCAGGCGCCGCCGCGACAAATCCCGCCAATGCCCCGGCTCCGGCTCCTCAGAAGTAGTCGATCGCCAGGTCGCGCGGCGCCGGCCGGCCCTCGCCCTTTTCCAGCAGGTCCTTGAGGCTCAGCATGAAAGTGGCCCACTTCATCGAGCAGTGGGCGTGGAACGGCGTGTTCTCGCTCCAGCCGGAATGGCGGAAACGGATGCTGGTCTGCTTCGCGTCGCTGGACAGGGCGAAGCTGACCTCGGTGCCTGGCCATTCCTCCATGCCTTCCCGCGCCGCCTTCCAGCGCACCAGCTCGCCAGGCTTGAGCTCCAGCACCTCGAACTTCTGGCAGAAGTTGCCGAACCAGAACTCCAGCGTCCCGCCGACCCTGGAGTCGCCGCGGGTGTCGGAGGTCCACCACTGCGCCAGCCGGCTCGGCTGGGTCAGGGCCTGGTAGGCGTCCTCGGGCGAAGCCTTGACGCCAATCTTGTGATTGATTTCGTAGCTCATTGTGGTTTCCTCTCGTGTTCAGTCCCGCTTGAAGGGACGGGTGGATTCATTTACGGCGATATCGTGCCGGCCGCCCTGGCATAGGCATCCAGGATGCCGGGCCAACCGTTGTCGACGTCGTGGCGCAGCGAGGCGCCGGATTCCGCGCCCATGCGCTCGAAGTCGCGGTGCTCCAGCTCCACCACGGTCCACTCGGCGCCGTCGGCGACGAAGCGGACCTCGACCTCGGAATTCACCGCGCGCTCGGGCTTGGGCTCGGGTTTCCACTTGCTGGTGATCTGCCAGGTGAACACCACGCGGTCGTGCGGATCCCACGCCAGGACGGTGCCCCACACGACCTCGGCCTGGTCCTCGTCCAGCTCGTAGAGGCGGCCGCCCAGGCGTGGCTCCATCTTCACCGCCTGGATCGGTGCCATGCCGATGCCCATTTTCTTCGGCCACCAGCGGCCGATCCCGGCGGTGAAGACCTCGAAGGCCACCTGCTGCGCGGCATTGATCCGCACGGATTTGCGCACAGGGGCGATGGTAACGGTGCGAGTCATGACTTCCTCCTCAAGTGTTCGGCTTCCGCTTCAGCCTTGAACGCCAGCAGGGCGTCGTCCCAAAACTGGTCGAGCCAGGCACGCAGCGCGCCCAGGCCCTCGGGATCCACGTAGTACACGCGGCGCGTGCCTTCCGGCCGATCCCCCACCAAGCCGGCGGCCTTCAGCACCTTGAGGTGCTGCGACACCGCCGGGCGGCTGATCGGCAAGCCGCCGGCGATCTTGCCGACCGACTGCGGACCGCGCCGCAGCCGCTCGAACACCCGGCGGCGGGTGGGATCGGCGAGTGCGACCAGGACTTTATCGTAAGTCATAACTTACGGTAAGTAAATACTTACCATAAGTCAAGCGCCTTCCGGCGGGGGCTGCAGCGCAGCCCATATGCTCAAACGATCGTTGCGTTTGCGGGGAATGCGCGCTGACGGCGCATTCGTGCTGTGACTGGCGCCACTCAGCGCGACGCCGGGCAGCTGCCGGCGTCACCCCAAGGCGAGTGTCCCCGCGTTTTCAACGCCGGCGATCCGCCGGCGGGTTTTCCCTACTGCCCTGCCTGGCAGGCCGCGAACACCTGCGCGCGCGACTCGCCGGCCTGCGCATGCTGCGCAAATACCGATCCGCCGCAGTAGGTGATCTGCGGCATGTAGCTGCCCATCACCCTGGCGATGCGGTCCTGCGAGGCGGCATCGCCGTCCGCCACGTTGGCCATGGCCTGCGCGTAGTCCGGCGACGGCCGCAACTGGCGGTAAATCGGCACGTCGATATTGGTCTCGCCGTAGGTGAGCCAGTCGTAGCCTTGCGCAAGCAGGGTCAGCGCCGGCTTCTTGCCCGGGATCGAGATGATGATGTTGAAGTAACCGTCGCTGCCGATAGTGGCGGTGTAGTCCTCCACGCACTGGAAAGTGCGTGAATTGAGCAGCGAACTGCCGTTGCTGCACACCGCCCAGTGGCGCACCTGTGCGTCGCTGTCCGTCGAGTGCGGCTGCTGACCCACGCCCGGCTGGGTAACGTAGGTCGGCGCCAGGGCGCGGATGTAGACGAGGTCGGCCTTGGTCTGACTGATATACCAAGTCCCGTACTGCGCGTCCGGGTTGAGCGTGAGATCCAGTCCCTGATCCTGCTTGACGGAACGGTAGAGTCGGAACTTCGGCGCAGCGGGTACCGGCATTGCCGGGATCGGGTTGGGCGCCTTGGGCGTGGACTGCGCCGCGCTTATCTTTTCCGTGAGCGCGGTGGAGAACGCGCCCTCGGCCGCATTGAGCGCCTTGCAGGCCGGCGTTCCGGGCTTGTAGCTCGACAGCGGCACGTCGCCCTGGGCGGTTTCCACCGTCAGCGTCGGCAGCGGCACGTTGCCGGCGGCCGCCGTCGCCTGCCCCGGCGGCGCATTGTAGATGCGCATGATCACCACCACGTCCGTGTCGTTGGTGGGGAAGGTGCTGGTGTCGACATACATCGTGTTCGGCGCGGGCTGGGCGGGCTTGGGACCGAACACCAGGTAAGCGGTGTACTTCCCACCCGGCGCCACGCTCGGATCGTACGTGGTGGGCCCGCTGTAGGGCGTGGCGCTGCCGGCCGAAGGCGCGATCTCGAAATCCGTGAGCGAGGACACCACCGCGCTCAGACCCTGCTCCACCGCGAAGGAGAACAGGCGCGAGTTCGGATACTGGCCGTCGATCCGGAGCACCGTGCCCACCGGGAAGCTGGTGGACATGGTGAAGCGCCAGTAGCCCGCCTGCAGGTCGATCCAGCCGGAGGGTACCGGGGAAGTCTGAGGGTCGTTGGCGAGGATCCAGTCGCAGGCCCTGACAACGGACGGATCCACAGCCGGCCGAGCTGCCGATTGATTGCTCGCCGACACCTGCTGCTGGCTGGCTGCCGAACCGGATCCACCGCAGCCTGCCAGCGAAAGCCCAAACGCAAGCACCGCCACGGTGCCACAAAGAGTGCGCCGAAAGTCACCGGTGTTCATATCGCTGTGATGGTCGTCTGCTGCGCCGCGCAGCGGCCGTTCCCTGTGGGGCCGCGCAAGCATCCCTGACTGGCGTCATCCCTGGCGCCGGGATCAACTGTCGCCCGCTAGCGCGAACCTGCGCGGCGAATCAGTTCACAGTAGCTTGTATCACAGAAGCCAGAGCGCTTCCATGTCCGAATGTGTCATCTTGTGCGCCAGTGCTCATTGAACGAGCGGTCGACTGCTTGCAGCCACCACCATGATCTGCGCCTCGATCGTTACATCCCGGCACTGCGCAGGACCACCCTCACTACCAGCAGCATGGTGAACACGAAACCCGTCGTGAGCAGCAGGCCCACCCCGATGAACGTCCAGGCGTTGCCGTGGGTGAAGTCGCGGGCCCAGTTGCGCGTGCTTTGCACGCCGAAGAACGAGGCCAGCACGCTGAATACGGTCTGCCCCAGGGTCACCCGCGGCTCCGCCTGAACGGCACGTTCGCTCGTCTGCTTCATGGCTTTCACTCCATTCTCTGTTGCGACTGTTGCGACGAAAAGGATTCTAGGTCTGGCGGGCCGGCATAAACAGTTGCAGACTTACGCCACTTTGACCATAGCAGATGGCGGC
The DNA here is from genome assembly GCA_031291075.1 of Nevskia sp. Classification (GTDB taxonomy): domain Bacteria; phylum Pseudomonadota; class Gammaproteobacteria; order Nevskiales; family Nevskiaceae; genus Nevskia. Next base: position 13,979 of record JARLJS010000068.1, read on the forward strand.
CATGACGCTGTACCAGGACCTCGTTGGCGAGTTCTCCGGATTGATCGAACAGGGCGTTCTGAAGCCGGGCGAAAAGCTGCCCTCGGTGCGCGCCTTGTGCATCAGCCGCCGGCTCAGCCAGTCCACTGTGCTGCAGGCCTATCACCACCTGGAGGACCGCGGACTGATCGAGGCGAGGCCGCGCTCGGGCTACCTGGTCGGCGCCTGGTGGAAACAACTGCCGCGCGAGCCGGCCGGTGCACGGGCGCCGCGCGCCGCCACCGCCGTCGACGTGGCCGACCTCGTGTTCGACGTGCTGGAAGCCACGCGGCAGCGTCGCATGGTGCCGCTGGGCTCGGCCTTCCCGAGCCCGCTGCTGTTCCCCCTGCCGCGGCTGGCGCAGTTGCTCGGCCAGGTGGCGCGGCGCCTCGATCCCTGGGCGACCGTCACCGACCTGCCGCCCGGAAGCTGGGAGTTGCGGCGGCAGATCGCGCGCCGCTACCTGCTGGCGGGCGCCCAGGTGAAGGTGGAGGAGATCGTGATCACCTCCGGCGCCATGGAGGCGTTGAACCTTTGCCTGCAGGCGGTGACCGAGCCGGGCGATATCGTGGCGGTGGACTCGCCCACCTTTTACGGCGCCTTGCAGGCCTTGCAGCGGCGCGGCCTGAAGGCTCTGGAAATCCCCTCCGATCCACGTGACGGCGTCAAACTGGATCAGCTCGAGCGCATGCTGGAGCGCCACCCGGTGCGCGCCTGCTGGTTCATGAACAGCTTCCAGAACCCGCTGGGCGGCTGCATGCCGGAGGCGCAACGCCAGCGCCTGGTGACGCTGCTGGCCGCGCGCGGCATCCCGCTGATCGAGGACGACGTCTACAGCGAGCTGTATTTCGGTCGCGAGCCGCCGCGTCCGGCCAAGGCCTACGACCGCGCCGGCCTGGTGCTGCATTGCGGCTCCTTCGCCAAGTGCCTGGCGCCGGGCTACCGGGTCGGCTGGGCCGCGCCGGGCCGCTATGCGGACGCGGTGGCGCGGCTCAAATTCACCGCCAGCATCTCCACCAACGTGCCGGCCCAGGAAGCCATCGCCCGCTATCTCGGCGAAGGCGGCTTCGAGCACCATCTGCGGCGCCTGCGCCAGGCCCTGCAGGCGCAGCAGAACCGCATGCTGCAGGCGATCGGGCAGCATTTTCCGGCCGGCACGCGGGTCAGCCGTCCGCGCGGTGGCTATTTCCTGTGGCTGGAGCTGCCGGCGACAGTCGATGCCCTGGAGCTGCACCGCCAGGCGGCGGAACGGGACATCAGCATCGCGCCGGGGCCGATGTTTTCGTCCAGGGGGCAGTTTGGACACTGCATCCGGCTCAACTCAGGCCACCCCTGGTCGGGCGAGATCGAGGCGGCGATCCGCAGCCTGGGACGGCTTGCCGCCGCGATGGCCTGATGCCGGCGTGAGGTTCCGGCGCCGGTTCCCTTTCGATCAGGGAACCCTGGCTGGCTGCAGCTCGTCCTTGATCTTCCGCAAGTCCTGTACGAAGTCCGGATTCTGCTCCAGTCTCGAAAACAGTACCGCGGCGGTCAAGCGTCCTCCGGCAAGGTCGGAGGGATAATGGAACCCGCAGACCAGGCGGCTGTCGCCGAAGTCGATGCCGCGGGCCATCAGTGCATCCGCATGCTCCGGCGCGAGCTGTCCCAGCACGAAGCCCATCATCATGCCCAGCAGCGCGTGGCCGGACGGATACGAGCCCGTGTCGGGCAGCACGTAGTGCAGATCGCTGTCCCTGTGCTGTGCCATGTCGACCGGCGTGATGCACGACTTCTGGCCGGGGAAGGCCACGAAAGGCCGTACGCGGCCGCCGAGCCGTGTCGGCAGTTTCAGCGGCGCCACGATGCCGCCGGCGTCCTGCTCGACCCGGCACAGCAGCGTCACCAGTTGCTCCATCCCCTTCGCGGACAGGGTGCGTCCGAACGCCGGCTGGAATCGCGCGAGCACCTCCGGCGGCTCGTAGACGTCGTCCTCGGCCGCCTGCTGCCCGCGCGGGGTGCCGTCCACCAGGAGCGGCCGCGTCGCCTGGAATGCCTCGATGTCCGCCTTCTCCGCCGCCGAACCCCTAGCCGGCGCCGGCGGCAGCCAGGCGGTGATATCCGGCATGGCGTCGGCCGTCAGGTACCCCTTGCCGCGTTCCGCGCTGTCGCAGACGGAGGCGAGCGGTTGCACCCGGTCCGGCCACACGGCCTTGAGGATCTGCGCCAGCCGCGCACCGGCCTTGGCGAGTTGCTGGAACTTGATCTCATCCTCGTGCTCGGCATAGGCCTGCGTCATGCCCCCGACGCTCCAGCGATGCGAGCTGGCCTGCGCCGTGAACCTGAGGCCGCCGAACGCGGAGCGCCCGGATACGATGGTGTCGGTCGCCCAGGCTTGCGGCCAGGCGGCGGCATCGCCGTCCGTTTGCGCCACGCTCTGCGCGGTGGCCAGCAGCGCGCCGAAATCCTTGCCGCCGGCCTTGTAGCCGTCCGGGATCGCGTCCCAGTCCGCGTGCAGCAGGGTTCCCCCGCTCTCGACCAGCAGGTTGCCCCCAGCCGTCCCGGTGGCGGCATCCAGGCCCTTGTCGTCGGGATCGACGGCATTGCCGTGCTGGTCGAGATAGATCGCCGCGACATGCAGCGGCTGGTGGATGTCCCCCACGTAGTGGGCCAGCAGCATCAGCGCCTGGCGGTCGTCCTTGAACCAGAACGGCGCCGGCACCGGCTGGCCGCGCAGCCTGGCCATCGCGGCGTCGATGGCGTGCACGACATCGTGCGTGTTGGCGCCGACGAAATTCCCGTCGTAGGCGCGGTGCGCGGTGGCGATGTCGGCATAGTGGTACTGGTTGTGGCAGTACTCCTTGTCGTGCGCCGTACCGCACTGCTTCCAGTTGTTCCTGACGAACTCGATGAACTCGCCGGGACCGGCGCCGCCGGAAAACACCGCGCATTCCGGGAAGCGGGCGTCATCGTTCCTGTAGCCGAAGTCCTGATCGTCGGCGCTGCCGACACCCTTGGCGCAATCGGCCCATACCGCCACCGTGCGGAGATCCTGCCCGTCCAGCAGCCGCTGCACGTTCTGCTCGGCCACAGATCCTTTGAGAAGCTGGTCGGCGAGCGCGCCGACCGCCTGATGGCCGGCGGCGCCCCAGGCATGGGCGAGGCTCGGAACAAGGCACAACACCCAGGCGGCCAGCGCGACGATGCAGCGAGCCATTCGAATTCCCCGGTAGCGGATCGAACGCCGTGCCGGTTGGCGGCGACGGCGGGCTATCGTACCCGCACGCGCCCGCCCAGTACATCCGCGACGAACCTGAGTTTCATCAGGTCCTCCGGCAAGGGCCTGGCGTTGATGATTTCCTCCTGCCCATCCACGAAACCGTTACAAAAATCCTTCAGGCGGTGCAGGATCCGGTGCGGAAACTGGTGACGCAGCGCGGCGTCCTTCACGAACACCGCGACGTAGTCGTTCCACTCGTCGGTTTGTTGATATGAGATGTACGACTCAAGCACCGCGGGATCGAACCCCGACCGCCGCGCCCAGGTCACCAGGGCCTTGCCGCTGTCCGGGTAGAAGCGCCAGCAGTCGACCGGGTAGCGGTGAAAGGAACCGTTGGACGGCACGTTCAGATAGAACAGCCCCCGCGGCTTCAGCACGCGCAGGATCTCGTTGAACAGGATCCAGAACATCTCGCAGTGCTCGAAGCACGACGAGCTGAGGATCACGTCGATCGAGCCGTCGCGGAAAGGCAAAGTGTAGGCGTCCTCCAGCACGAGATCGACGCCCTTGCCGGGCGCGAGGTCCACGCCGGTATAACGCGCCCCGGCCGGGCACAGCGGGCGCAGCGAGCCGTTGACGTCCTGGGCGCCGATGTCAACGATTTCCAGGCACGAACCAACGGCAACGTATGTCTCGAAGAACAGGCGGGCGTTGTTCTGGGCGGTGGTATGCACTTCGGCCTCCTGACACGGTGATCCTAATTTCAGGCCAGACCAGCGTCCGCCGCGATGAGCCGCGTCAATACCGACCAGTCGAGTTCGCCCATTCCGCGCGCGGCGGCGCCCAGCATGCGATCGCGCACCAGGCTTGCCAGGGGCATCGGCACCTGCAAGGCATTGGCCGCGTCCAGCATCAGGTTGGCGTCCTTGAGCCCCAGCCGCAGCCTGAGCCCGGGAGGATCGAACTTGCGGTCGATGGCGATGCGCCCATAGTTCTCGTAGACGGGCGACTTGAACAGCGCGCCGTTGACGATGTCCAGCAATTGCCGCGGCGCGATGCCGGCCTTGGCGGTCAGGGCGAAGGCTTCACCCAGCGCCTCCAGCATCGCCATCAGCAGGAAATTGCCGGCCAGCTTGACGGTGCCCGCCTGCTCCGGCGCGGCGCCGACGTGGAAACTGCCCTGGCCCATCGCCTGGAACAGCGGTTCGGCCCGCGCATAGTCGGCCGCTTCTCCGGCGGCCACGATCCACAGCTTGGCCGCAGCCGCGGCATCGGGACGGCCGAACACCGGGGCGGCGAGATAACGGCGGCCGGCACCGCGGTGGACTTGCGCCAGGGCTGCGGAAATCTGTACGCCCACCGTGCTCATGCAGATGTGCAGGCCGTCCTGCGGCAACCCGGCCAGGATGCCGTCGTCACCGTGGGTGACCGCCTGCAGCGCGCTGTCGTCCGCGACCATGCTGACGACGATGCCGTTGCGCGCCGCTTCCGCGGGTGTGGCGGCGCCGATCAGGCCCGCCTGCTCCAGGGCTCCGGGGCGCGTAGTGCGGTTCCAGGCCAGCACCTTGAAGCCCGCCATGGCGAGGTTGCGGGCCATGGCGCCCCCCATGCTGCCGAGGCCGACGAATCCGACAGTGCCTTTGGACATGCTGACTCCCCTGCGCGGGTGAATGCGGCCGACATGATATAGGCTTAGTATTCGCGACAGTCTCACCATAACGATAAGGAGACCGGAATCCATGGGCCTGCGAGACCGCCTGCCTGCGTTCCTTGCGCTGCTCCTCGCGCTGTTGATGCTGCAGGCGCGGCCGTGCGCGCAGGCGCAGGAAGGCCCGCCTCCCCTGCCTACACCGCAGCAGCTCGACCAGCTGCTGGCGCCCATCGCGCTTTACCCGGACACCCTGCTGGCGCAGATCACCACCGCATCCACCAACCCGCAGGAAATCCTGGACGTCGACGGCTGGCTGCATCAGAACGCCGGCCTCGGTCCGGCGCTGACCGACGCCGCCCAGCAGCAGGGCTTCGATCCCGCCTTCGTGGCCCTGGTGAGCTTCCCCCAGGTGCTGGACATGATGGCGCAGAACATCGACGAATATGCCGCCATCGGCGCGGCCTTCGCCGCCGACCAGGCCATGGTGATGGATTCGGTGCAGCGCCTGCGCGCGCAGGCCTATGCCGCCGGTGTGCTGGTGAGCAACGGGCAGCAGCAGGTCATCACCGAATACGACAACGGCGGCCGCCTCATTCTCATCCAGCCGGCGAACCCGGACGTGGTTTACGTGCCGGAGTATGACCCGGGCACGGTCTACGCCTATCCCGAGCCCGGCGCGACGCTGCTGACCTTCGGCGTAGGCATCGCCATCGGCGCCCTGCTGGCCGAGAGCCGTCCCTGGGGCTGGCGCGGCTGGGGCTGGGATTGGCATCGCCGGCACGTGGTGGTGAACCACAACGCCTGGGCGGCGGATCACAACGACTACCACCCGCCACGGCAGGTGTACCGGCAGCGTCCGCCGCGCTACGAGCTGCGCCCCGGTTACGGCGGCAACTGGCGGCCGCCGGGCGGCCGTCCCGGCGGCAGCGAGTCGAACCGGCCCAACCCGCCCGGCGCCGGATGGAACGGACCGAACCATCCGGGCCCAGGCGCGCCGCAGCGCCCGCCGCCAGCGTCGCCGCCAGCGTTCACCCCACGGCCGGAACCCAGGCCTGAGCCGCGACCGGAACCGCGGCCCATGCCCGTGCCGGCGCCGCCGGCCCAGACGAGCCACGGCTGGAGCGGACCCACGATGCAACAACGCAATCCCTATGCCGGCTATGCGCCGCCGCAGCCCAACCCCGCATTTTCCCGGCCCGCGCCACCACCGGCCAGCGTCAGCCGCCCGGCTCCGCAGCCGGAGTCCCGCCCTCCACCGCAACCACAGGGCGGCTGGCATGGTGGCGGCTTCAACGTCGATGCTGGCGGCCACGCCGAACGGGCCGCCAGCGCCCGCGGCGCGCAAAGCATGAACGGCGGCGAGAGGAGGCGCTGAAAGCCCATGAGCTCCCCGCAAACCGCGAGCAAGGAACCCGTCATGACCGCTTCCCCGGCGCTCCGCAGCGCTGTTTCGCGCAGCGGCCACGCAAGTGCCGTCGCGACCGCGCTGCTCGCCTGCTGCGCGCTGCTGTCGACGGTCCGCGCCGACGACGGCGCGCAAAAGACCTTTCCAACCGCCCACGCGGCGGCCCGGGCCCTAGCCGCCGCCGCCAAGGCCGACGACATTCCGGCCCTGCTGCAGATCTTCGGGCCGACGGGCAAGGACCTGGTTGAATCCGGTGACGACGTGGCGGACAAGACCGCCCGCACCCACTTCGCCGCCGCCTACGAAGCGCGGCACACCATGCGCAATGTCAGCACCGGCAGGTTTATCCTGGAAGTGGGCAAGGCGGACTGGCCGGTGCCGGTGCCGATCGTCAAGAAGGACGGCCACTGGATGTTCGATTCCGCGTCCGGCCTGCAGGAGGTGTTGTACCGCCGCGTCGGCCGCAACGAGCTGGCGGCAATCCGCGTCTGCCATGCATTGATCGACGCCGAGCGCGAGTACGCCCTCGCCGGACACGACGGCAACCCGTCAGGTGCCTATACCAAGCGCCTGGTGAGCGAGCCGGGCACCCAGAACGGTCTCTACTGGCCGGTGAAGGAGGACGAGCCCGCCAGTCCTGCCGGCCCGTTCGTGGCCCACGCTTCCGCCAACGGCTACGACGTGCTGGAGGGCAAGCCGACCCCGTTCTACGGCTACTTCTTCCGCGTGCTCACCGCCCAGGGGCCGCACGCCCACCGCGGCGCCCGCGACTACATGGTGGACGGCAGGCTGACCGCCGGCGTCGCCCTGCTCGCCTACCCGGCCGAGTACCGCAACAGCGGCGTGATGACCTTCATCATCAGCCGGCACGGCACCCTCTACCAGAAGGACCTGGGACCGGACACCGAAGCGGCCGCCAAGGCCATTACCGCCTACGACCCGGATCCCTCGTGGGCCAAGGTGGCGGAGTAGATGCCCTACCGGTCCAATGAGGACCTGCCGGCATCGGTCCGGCACCATCTGCCGGCACACGCCCAGGACGTCTTTCGCGAAGCGTTCAACCACGCCTGGCAGGAGTACGCGGCGGATCCACGCTGCGAGGAGATCGCCTTCCGCGTCGCCTGGGCGGCCGTAAAGAAGGTCTATGTGAAGGCCGCGGACGGCGACTGGGTACACCGGTGAATTGACCTGGATCATGGAGGCGCCCGCCGCTCCATGCCCAAGATGCGCGCGTACCGGCAGGGGTGGGCGGACGATGAAGCAACGGCGGTTGCGCGACTCGGGAGCGGACAGCGGCGGCGACGCCGGCGCCGAAGCGCCGTTATCTGCGCAGCGCGGCGATGCCCTGCTGATCGTGGGCGTGCAGAACGATTTCATGCCGGGTGGCAGCCGCGCCGTCAGCCGCGGTTACGAGGTCGTGCCCGTGCTGAACTTTTATATCGAACGGTTTCGGGCCCGAGGCCTGCCGGTCTTCGCCGCGCGCAACTGGTATCCCGCCGACCACCGGCTGTTCCGCGAACAGGGCGGACCCTGGCCGGCGCATTGCGTCGCCGGCACTGCCGGGGCGCATTTCGCACCGGGCCTGGACCTGCCGCACAACACCGAGATCGTATCGAAGACGGGCCATTCCAGCTTCGCCGGCACCGACCTCGATGTGCGGCTGCGCGCGCTGGCTGTGCGCCGCCTGTTTGTAGGGGGTCTGGTTACGGAGCACGCTGTCTACGACAGCGTAAAGGACGCCCTGCGGCTCGGCTACGAAGCAGTGCTGCTGGAAGACGCGACCCGCGCCATGAACGTCCGGCGCGAGGACGGCCTGCGCGCGAGACGGGAACTGGAACGTCTGGGGGCGAAGCTTTACCACGATCCCGTCGCAGCGCCGTCCCGATTCGCCGGCCACGGCGCGCTGCACGCCTGAGCTCCCGCGCTGCACGCGGCGCTTGCGCTGGATTTTCCCGCCGATGCCATCCATCCCCGCGCGCGCTACCGTCTGGCGGCCCGTATCGCACTGCGGTCGCGCCGGCCCCCTCGCGCCCCGCTCGCGCGGCCTACGCTGCTCTGCGATGAGCCCGATCCCGCGCCACGCAGGAACTTCCGACTGCCGCCCCCTCGGCGCGGTCGGGTCGTGAGCAGTCTCGATGGATGACTCTCCCGCGACCCGCCGTGACATCCGCGACTCCGGCGGCTTGATGCGCCGCCTGCGCCTTGGCCACAAGGTGCTGCTTGGCGGCGTGCTGCTGGCCATTCCAACGGCGGCCATGCTGTATTTCTTCACCGCGGCCGCGGCCCGCGCCGTCGATTTCACCGCGCGCGAACGCTGCGGCCTTGCCTATCACACGCTGTTGCGGCAGCTGGTGGAACAGGCACCGGCTCCTGCCACCGACAGTGCGGCGGCCGTCGAAGCCTTGTTCGGCCGCATCGCCGCGCTGGAGCGGCAGCCCTGCGTCTCCGCCACGGTCCACGACCAGCTCGACACCGACAGCGAGGTGGACCTATTGCGCCAGGCCTGGCGGACTGCGGTGGCCGCCGGCGACCCGGCCTCGCTGCGTGGCTTCGAGTTGCGCGTGCTCGCGCTGCAGTCCGAGATCGCCGACAAGTCCGGTATGACGCTCGACTACGAGCTTGATACCTACTACACGGCCGACCTGCTGCTGATTCGCTTCCCGGCGATCCTGCAAGCCATGCCCTACGGCGGCGACAGCCCCGAGCAGATCACGGCGGATGCGGCTCTGCTGACCCGCCAGCTCACCCGCCTGACCCGCAACCTGAGCGTGGCCGCCGCCCATAACACCTACCATCCCGGCTCCCGCGGCACGCTGCAGCGCAGTATCGGCGCGTCCACCGAACAGTTCGAGACGGCCTTGCGCAACCTGCTGCACGAGATGTCCCCCGCGGCCGCTCCCGGCCAGGGGCTGGAAGCCGCGCGTGTCACCGCGCGGCGCGCCCTGTTCGCCCTCTACGACGCCACCGCCGCCTGGCACGAACGGGCGCTGGCGGCGCGCATCGCCGACGAGCACCGCTATACACGCGGGGTGTATCTCGTCGTCGCGGCCCTGATGCTGCTGGCCTGTGCCTTCGCCCGTCTTGCCGTGCGCGACTCGGTGACACGCCTGATGGACCTGGTCGGCCTGTCGCGGCGGATGGCGCGCGGCGAATTGAAGCTCACGGTCGACGCCCGCGGCACCGACGAGGTCGCCATGCTGGGCAAAGCTTTCAACGCCATGGCCGCCGACCTCGACGCGCTCTATCGCAGCATCGAGCAGGAGGTGCGCGACCGCACCGCCGCCGCCAACGCCGCCGAAGAGCGGTTCCGTCGCGTGGTGGAGTTCGCGCCCAGCGCCATCGTGCTGGTCAACGACCGCGGCGAGATCGTGCTGATCAACGCGCAGGCGGAGCTACTGTTCGGCTATGCGCGCAACGAACTGCTCGGCAAGCCGGTCGACGTGCTGGTGCCGGAACGGGTGCGCGCCTTCCACGCCGGCACCCTCGCCAGCTATTTCGCCGAGCCACGCAGCCGCGCCATGGGCAGCGGCCGGGCCCTCTATGCCCTGCGCAAGGACGGCCGCGAAGTGCCGATCGACGTGGGCTTGAGTCCGCTGCAGGACGAAGGGCGCTACGTGCTGGCCAGCGTGATCGACATCACCGAGCGCAAGCAGGCGGAAGCCACCCTCCGCGCCGCCGAGGTGCACGCCCTGCGCAGCTCGATCCTCGACAGCCTGCCGGTGGCGGTGATCGCCACCGACAACGACGGCAATATCGTCGCGGTGAACCCGGCCGCGGAAAGCCTGCTCGGATATGCCAGGCAGGAGCTGCTCGGCCAGTCGTGCATGCTGGTGTACGACCCGGACGACATGCAAAGGCGCGCCCATGAGCTGAGCAACAAGCTGGGCTTCGAGGTCGGCGCCGGCTTTCAGGTGATGGTGGCGCTGGGCAGCCAGAACGCCGCCGACGAGCGCGAATGGACCTACATCCAGAAAGACGGCACGCGCGTCCCGGTCAACGTTGCGATCACCGCCCTGCGCGACGACAGCGGCAAGGTCACCGGCTTCCTCAAGGTCGCCTACGACATCACCGTGCGCAAGCGCGCCGAGGCCTATATCCGGCACATGGCCCAGCACGACGCCCTCACCGGCCTGCCCAACCGCACCCTGCTGCTGGACCGGCTGGAGATGGCGATGCACCAGGCCCGCCGCCACGACCACCAGGTGGCCGTGTTGCTGATGGACCTCGACCAGTTCAAGCGGGTCAACGACACGCTCGGCCACCTGGTCGGCGACCGCCTCCTGCTCACCGTGGCCAACCGCCTGCAGCGCTGCGTGCGCAGTGTCGATACCGTGGCACGCCTGGGCGGCGACGAGTTCGTGGTGGTGGTGACCGAGGTACAGCGGCGCGAGGACTTGCAAACGCTGCTGCACGAGCTGACCCGCGCGGTATCGCAGACTATCGTCATCGACGGCCACGAGCTGCACGTCACGCCCAGCATCGGCGCCTGCCTGTCGCCGCAGGACGGTCTCGATTCCACCACGCTGTTGCAGAAGGCCGACACCGCCATGTATCACGCCAAGGCGGCCGGGCGCAGCAACGCGCAGTGGTTCACCGAGGAAATGCTGGTCGAGTCGCGCGAGAAGCTGACCCTCGGCAGCGCGCTGCGCCAGGCGATGAGCCTGGAGCAGATGTACCTCGCCTACCAGCCCGAGGTCTCGCTCGTCACCGGGCGCATCACCGGCGTGGAGGCCCTGCTGCGCTGGACCCACCCGCAACTCGGCACGATCTCGCCGCAGCGTTTCATCCCGGTGGCGGAGGAGACCGGCATGATCCTCAGGCTCGGTGAATGGGTGCTGCGCCGGGCCTGCGTGGAATGCGTGGCGCTGCAGCGGCAGTTGAACCGTGCGCTGACGCTGGCGGTCAACGTGTCGCCGCGGCAGTTCCTGCAGAAGGATTGGATCGACATCGTCCGCTCGGCGCTGGCCGACAGCGGCCTCAACCCCAACCAGCTGGAACTCGAGATCACCGAGAGCACGCTGATGCAGAATCCGGAGGACGCCGCCGCCATGCTGCGCGAGATCCGCAGTTCCGGCGTCGGCATCGTGGTGGACGATTTCGGCACCGGTTATTCGAGCCTGTCGTACATCACCCGCTTCCCCATCGACAAGCTCAAGATCGACCGCACCTTCGTGCGCGACCTCACCACCGACGCCACCGACGCGGCGGTGATCAACGCCATCGTCGCCATGGCCCAACGCCTGCGCATCAGGGTCATCGCCGAAGGCGTGGAGAACGAAGAGCAGCAGCGCTACCTGATCGACCAGGGCTGTGAGGAGGCGCAGGGCTTCCATTACTCGGAAGCCTTGTCCACGGCGGCGCTGGTGCAGGCCTTCGACGGCATCGAGGCCGCCATTCATGTCCATCGCCGCGACGATTTCGGGCTCGCCGGCACTCCGCGTTAGCCCGGCAGGGCCACCTCCGCGTAGAGCGGCAGGTGATCGGACAGGCGCGACCAGGGTTTCGCCTGCAACACCTCGCAGCGCAGCACCCGCGCGTTCCGGAAATAGATGCGGTCGAGCTGCAGCAGCGGCCAGCGCGCCGGAAACGACACGGCAGGTCGCCCGCCCTGCTCGACGAACGCTTCGCCGAGGCCGGCGTCGCGCTGCAGCACCCGGTGCGCCCGCCCGCGCCAGTCGTTAAAGTCGCCCGCTACCAGCAGCGGCGCGCCCGGCGGCACCTCGGCGGCGACCAGGCTGCACAGGTGATGCACCTGACGCAGGCGGTGCGTTTCGCGCAGGCTCAGGTGCGTGCAGACGACGTGCACTTCCCGCTGGTCGGGGGGCAGCTGCAACACGCAGTGCAGGATCCCGCGCCGCTCCAGCGAGCTGAGCGAAACATCGTGATTGCGATAGCGGACGATGGGGTATTTGGACAGCACGGCATTGCCGTGATGACCTTCCTGGTACACAGCGTTGCCGCCGTAGGCGACGCTGCCCCAGATGGCCTCGGCCAGGAACCGGTACTGCGGCTGCGCCGGCCAGTTGGCATGACGCGCTGCATGGCCATGGTGAACACCGACCACCTCCTGCAAGCACACGACGTCGGCCGCGACCTCGCGCACCGCGTCGCGCAGCTCGTGCAGCACGAAGCGCCGGTTGAACTGGGTAAAGCCCTTGTGGGTGTTGAGGGTGAGCAGCTTCAGTGCCGGCGCGCCCGGAAGATCGGAGCCGATACGAGAGTCCTTTCGGGTCATGGCTGAGCGAAGTTTCCTGGCAGGATGCCGTATATCAGTTGCCTCCGACCTTTCGGAGGGTCGCCGCAAATGGGATGTGGCGTTGCCATACACTCCAGATGACGAATGAGTCAGTTTCCCTGCGGGCCGCATGGCTGCTGGATTCGGACAGGATTTGAAGGACCTCGGCGCACAGGGTGGATCATATCTCTTGCTGGCGTAAGAAAGCGGCCTAGCCGCCCGCGAACCGAAGCGGACCAGGACCGGTTGCGGGTAGGAGGGTCTCAATAGAGGGGGCCCCGCTACCGATATGGGCAAGGTATGAACTTGTGTCGACACCTCCTCGCCGTGCCCGGCATGGCGGCGGTCGCGTTCGTCCTGCTTCTGCTCGGCCTCGCAGCGCGCGCGCGCGGTGCCGACAACCCTTTCGTCTCCGACGGTGATCTGCAAGCGGCCGTGCGCTCGCTCGGCTTCCTGGAAAATCTCCCGCACGACGGCCGTGTCGTCATCGGCGTGATCTACGATGCCGGACTGCCGTCGGGCAGAACACAGGCGGAGGGAACCGCCGCGCGGCTCGGCGCCATGCCGGGGCCGTACTCGGCCACCTTGCGCACCGTGGTCATCGCCACCGACGCGCTCAATCCGTTCCAGGGCAGGCTCGACGCACTGTTCCTCATGCCGGGGGCGTCCAGGCGCTCGGACGAGCTGCTGCCGGTCGTCCTGGCGCGCCACCTGGTCAGCGTTTCGGACGACCCGGCCTGCCTCGACCACGATTGTTGCGTGCTGATGGTGCAGGCCGGACCAAGGGTCGAGATCGTGCTCGACACACGCCTGGCCAGCGCCACCCATTCACACTTCTCGGCGGTGTTCGCCATGATGGTCAAGCGCAAATGAGCCGCGGCTCCGTCAACCGCGCCGGTGCCGGCATGCTGCTGGGCTGCTGGGTCCTGCTGCCGGCCCCGGTCGTGGCCCAGTCGATCGACTACGGCGCCCTGGAGCGCCTGTTCGCCGAGCCGGTGACCACCAGCGTAACCGGCTCGCCGCAGCGCGCCAGCGAGGTCCCCGCCAACCTGGAGATCATCACCGCCGACGAGATCCGCCGCTCCGGCGCGAAGGACATCCCGGGAGTGCTCAGCCACGTCTCCGGTATCGACGTGCTGCAATGGACCAATGCCGAGTCCGACGTCAGCGTGCGCGGCTACGACGAGGTCTACTCACCGCGGCTGCTGGTACTGGTGGACGGGCGCCAGGTCTACGCCGACTACTATGGCTTCACCCCGTGGAACACGCTGCCGGTGCCGCTGCGGTCGATCCGCCAGATCGAGGTGGTCAAGGGGCCGAACGCGGCGCTGTTCGGCTTCAACGCCGTCGGCGGCGTGATCAACATCATCACCTACAATCCGCTCTACGACACCGTCGATACCGTCACCGCGACCGGCGGCACCCAGAACCTGGCGCAGGGTTCGGCCATCTGGACCGGCCGGCTGGGCGACGCGGCCGCGGTGCGCCTGTCCACCGACGGCATGATTTCGAGCGACTTCTCCACCGCGGTGCCGCCGGCCGAGGGGCCCGGCCGCAAAGGCAATGACAACCGGCGCGCCGCCGATCTCAATGCGGTGGTACGTCTCGGCGCCGGCAGCAGCCTACGCTTCGACGCCAGCCACGCCGACTCGGCCGACAACGAACTCATCCTGGGCGACATCTTCCAGGAGGTCGAGTACCACAACGACTCGCTGTTGGCGCAATTGAGCAGCGAAACCTCCCTCGGCCTGGTGCAGGCCACCGCCTACACCAACTGGATCAAGGCCAACGCGAATCCGGGCTACGCGGGACAGGCACTCGATGTGCACAACCGGGTCAGCGTGGTGCAACTGCAGGACCTGCTGACCCTCGGCCCGAACCACACCCTGCGTGGCAGCCTCGAGTACCGCTACGACACCGTCAGCAGCACCCCGTTCACCGGCGCGGAGGTCTACTACGACATCGTCTCGGCCGGCGGCATGTGGAACTGGAAGATCACCCCGGCCGTGGCGCTCACCAATGCCCTGCGGGTCGACCGCTTGAGCCTGGGACGCGACGGGCCGACACCGGCGGGCTATCCCCTGGTCAACTCCGACTGGAACCGCAGCCTGACCGAGCCGAGCTTCAACAGCGGCCTGGTGTGGAAGGCCGGGGACGAGGACACCCTGCGCCTGATCCTGAGTCGCGGCGTGCAGCTGCCCAGCCTGCTGGAAGACGGCGGCATACTGTTTTCGGGGCCGCTGCTGTATTTCGCCGGCATCCCGACCCTGCACGCCGCGGTCGTGAACAACGGCGAGCTGGGCTGGGATCACGAGTTCGCCGCATCCAACGTTCGTTTGCGCGCCAGCATCTTCCATCAGCACACCGACGAGGTGACGGCCCTGGGGGGCGGCGCCATCGCCGGGTCCATGCCCCCCTACATCAGCCCGGCCAACATCGGCAGTTCCACCGCCACCGGCCTGGAGCTGGCGCTGACGGGCAGCTTCCTGGACCACTGGCGCTGGGGCCTGAGCTACCGGCCGGAGTTCGTCATCGATCATTTCCTGCCATTTGCGACCAACGGCCAGGATTTCGTCGACTACCAGCACGGCACACCCCGGCATCAGGTCAAGGCCAACCTGGGCTGGGCGCGCGGCCGCTGGGAAGCTGACGGTTATCTGCGCTACCAGTCGGGCATTTACGGCATGCTGACAACCGGTATCACCTCCGTACCGACCCGCGTCGACGGCTACGTCGCGCTGGACGGCCGCCTCGGCTACAAGGCGGCGAACTGGCTCACCCTGTCGCTGTCGGGCCAGAACCTCGGACAGGCCCGGCAGCGGCAAACTTCCGGACCCGACGTGGAACGGCGCATACTCGGCACAGTCACGATCGACTACTGAGTATCGCTGACATGGACTTGTTCTGGCAGATCACCGTCGTCGAGTTCCTGCTCAACGTCGCCGTGTTTGCCGTCGCGGTTATCCTGTATACGCCGCTCAGGCTGCTGGCGGCGCCGTTGACCTATCGCTGGCCGCCGGCGGAACGGTCCGCGGTCGGCTTGCTGTTCGGCACCGCCACGGCAGCGGCGCTGTCGCTGCCTGTGCACCTGGAAGGCGGCGCGCCGGTGGGTTGCCAGACCGTGCTGCTCGCCTTGGCCGGGCCGCTGGGCGGGCTGCCCGCCGTGCTTTGCGCCGGGCTGCTCTCCCTCATCCCGCAGTTGCTGCGGCTGGCGCAAGGCCATGCTGCCGACACCGTCGCCGTGGCCTCGCTGCTCGTTTCGGCGGTGGCCGGCCTCGCCTTCCAGCAGGCGTTGATACGCGCGCCCCAGCCTCATCGGCGCGGCGTCGGCTATCTGCACCTGCCTCTATTGGGCGTGTTGTCGGCGGTCGGTGGCCTGTCCGCACTCTGGTTCACGGCCGGTCCGGCCGCCGTGCTGGCTTCGCTGGCCCCGGCGCTGCTGTCCAGCATCCCGGCGGCAGTGGTCCTCGGCACGCTGCTGCTGCATGAAAAGCGGCGCTACGAAGCCGAGCGCGCGCTGCGGGAAAGCGAGGCGCGGCTGGTGCACCAGGCGGCTGACCTGGCGGTGGCGCGCGATGCCGCCGAGACGGCCAGCCGGGCCAAGTCGGCGTTCCTGGCCAATATGAGCCACGAGCTGCGCACCCCTCTCAATGCCATCCTGGGCTACGCCCAGCTGCTGGGACGCGATGCGAGCCTGGGCGAGCGCCAGGCCAAGGCCGCACGGGTGATCCAGCAGAGCGGCGAACACCTGTTGATGCTGATCACCGACGTGCTGGACCTGTCCAAGATCGAAGCCGGCAAGCTCGAGCTGAGCCCCGCCGCGATCGGGCTGGAGCCGTTCCTGGCGGGCATCCTCGACATCGTCCGGGTCCGTGCCGAGGCCAAGGATCTGGCCTGCGCCTTCACGCCGGCGGCGGACCTGCCCCGGCTGGTACGGGCCGACGAGAGGCGGCTGCGGCAAGTGCTGCTGAACCTGCTCGGCAACGCGGTCAAATTCACCGAGCGCGGCGGCGTGGAGTTGCGCGTGAGCGTCGTGTCACGCGGCGCTGCCGAGGCGCGCCTGCGTTTCGAGGTGGAGGACACCGGCATCGGCATCGCCGCCGCAGAGCTGCGCAGCATCTTCGATCCGTTCGAGCAGGCCGGCGAGCCGCGGCACCGTTCCGGCGGCACCGGGCTCGGCCTCAGCATCAGCCGCGAGCTGGTGCACGTGATGAACGGCGAGATCGGCGTGGAGAGCGAACCTGGCCGCGGCAGCTGCTTCTGGTTCGAACTGACGCTGCCGCTGGAGGAAACGGCACCGGTGGCGCCGATGCGCAGCCGGTTCGTCGGCTACCGCGGACCGCGCCGCAAGATCCTGGTGGTGGACGACGTCGCCGCCAACCGTGCCGTCCTGGCCGATGCGCTCGGCGCCGTGGGCTTTCAGGTCTGCGAGGCGGCGGATGGTCGTGAAGGCGTGGAGCAGGCCAAGGCGACGCGACCGGACCTGATCCTGATGGACATCCGCATGCCGGTGATGGACGGTGCCGCGGCCACGCACCAGATCAGGCAGCATCCGGGTCTGCAGTACACCCCGGTGCTGGGCCTGTCGGCCGGTGCCGATGCCGAGGATGTCTCGGTCAGCCTTGCCGCCGGCGCCAGCGCGGTGCTGGAAAAGCCGATCGATGTCGATCGCCTGCTGCTGGAGGTCGGACGGCTGTTGCGCCTGAGCTGGACCGGCTAGGAGCCGCAGCCGCTACCGGCCGAACCGGGCAGGCTGCGAGTGCCACCGCCGGCGGAGATGGATGCCCTCTACCAGCTCGCGCTGGCCGGCAACATGCGCGCGATCCGACACCACGCCGAGCATCTCGCCGGGCTGGACGGCCAGTACCGTCCCTTCGCGGACATGCTGCAGCAGCTGGCGCAGGCCTACCAATCCCAGGCCATCCTGAGCCTGGTCACGCAGTACATGAGCCAAGAAAAGGTGATGTAGCCATGGGTGACGCCATGCAGTCGCACAACCAAGGCCGAACCATCCTGGTGGTGGACGACATCGCGGTCAACCTGGACGTGGCGGTGTGCGTGCTCGAGGGCGCCGGCTTCCAGGCCCTGGTGGCGCGGGATGGCGAGGAAGCGCTGCAGCGGGCGCGGCAGGTGCAGCCCGACCTGATCCTGCTCGACGTGGTCATGCCCGGCATTGACGGCTTCGAGACCTGCCGTCGGCTGAAAGCCGCCGCGGAGACGCGCGAGGTGCCGGTGATCTTCATGACCGCGCTGAACGATGCCAGCAACAAGGTCACCGGCTTCGCCGCCGGCGGGGTGGACTACATCACCAAGCCCTTCCAGTTCGACGAGCTGCTGGCACGCGTGGAGACGCACCTGAGCCTGCGCTCCGCACAGAAGGAGCTGGTGGCCAAGAGCGCCCAGCTGCAGGAGTCGGAGGCGCGCTACCGGGGGCTGTTCGAAGCCGCCACCGACGGCCTCCTGCAGTTCGATTTCCGCAGCGGGCGCATCACCGAGATCAATGCGTCCCTGCTCAACATGCTGGGCTGCGACCGCAACGACCTGCTCGGCCACAAGTTCTGGGAGGTCGAGCCGTTCCGCAACTTCCCGGCCTGCAAATCGGCCATCGCCGAGCTGCCCCCCAACGGCCGCGTCTGCTTCGAGCATCTGCGTCTGCGACCGGCCGACGCCGCCCGGCTCGACGTCGAGATCGTCGCCAATGTCTACCTGGTGGGCGGCGCCAAGATGGTGCAGTGCAACGTCCGCAACATCACCGCGCGCAAGCGCGCGGAGGAAGCCCTGCTGCGCGAGCAGGAATCGCTGAAGTCTCTGCTGGAGAACATCCGCGCGGTGCCGTGGGAGATCGATCTCGAAAGCGGCGCCTGCACCTACATCGGCCCCCAGGTCGAGCAGCAGTGGCGCTGGTCGCCGGCGCGCTTCGCCGAACCCGGTTTCCTGCTCGACTGCGTCCATCCCGAGGACCGGCGCGCCTTCGGCACCGCCCTGAAGAAACGGGGCGGGCACGCCGACCAGAGCATCGACTGCCGCATCCTGCGCCTGGACCAGACCGTGATCCACGTGCGCAGCCTGCTCAGTCCCGCCACCAAGCTGGACGACGGGCGCCGCATCGTACGCGGCGTCAGCATCGACGTCACCGCGCAGAAGGAGCTCGAAATCGAGCTGCGGCAGGCCCAAAAGCTGGAGTCCGTGGGCCGCCTCGCCTCGGGCGTCGCCCACGAGATCAATACCCCGGTGCAGTTCGTCAACGACAGCTGCCACTTCGTACGCGACGGGCTGCAGGAGCTGCGCGGACTGATCGTCAAGTACCGCGAGACCGTACGCGCACTGGCTGAAGGCGGCCTCGCCCCACAGGCCGCGCTCGAACAGCTTTCCGCGGCCGAGGCGGCAGCGGACACCGACTACCTGCTGGAGAGCATGCCGGGCGCGATGAACCGGGCCCTGGACGGCCTCGAACGGGTGTCCAACATCGTGCGCTCGATGAAGGAGTTCGCCCATCCGAACCAGAAGCAGAAAGCCTACGCCGACATCAACAAGGCGATCCTGAGCACGCTGACCATCGCGCGCAACGAATACAAATACGTCGCCGACCTGAAGACCGAGCTCGGCGACATCCCCGAGGTGTGCTGCTTCCTGGGCGATTTCAACCAGGTGATCCTCAACATCGTGGTCAACGCCGCCCACGCCATCGCCGACGCGCTGCAGAAAAGCAACGAGGAAAAAGGGCTCATCACGGTGCGCACCGAACTGGACGGCAGCCATGTGCTCATCACCATCTCGGATACCGGGGGTGGCATCCCGGAGCACATCCGGGACAAGATCTTCGACCCCTTCTTCACCACCAAGGAGGTCGGCAAGGGCACCGGCCAGGGGCTGGCCATCGCCCGCAGCGTGATCGTGGACAAGCACCAGGGCGAGCTGCGCTTCGACAGCGAGGTCGGGCGCGGCACCACCTTCATCATCCGCCTGCCGATCGAATCGGCGGAAACGGTGGTGCAGGAGAGCGCAGCGTGAACCGCATCCTGTTCGTCGACGACGATCCGGACGTGCTGCAGGGCTTCGCCGACGTGCTGCGGGCGGATCGCAAGCGCTGGCAGGTCGTCTGCGTCGGCAGCGCCGGCGCCGCCCTGCAGGAGCTGGCCAAGGCCCCGTTCGACCTGGTGATCTCCGACATGCGCATGCCGCAGATGGACGGCGCGGCGCTGCTCACCGAAGTCAAGAACCGATATCCGGCTACGGCGCGCATCGTCCTGTCCGGGCACGCCGACCAGTCGGCGATCCTGCGCACCCTGCCGGTGGCGCAGCAATACCTGTCCAAGCCCTGCGAGCCGGCACGGCTGCGCGAGGTGATCGAACGGACCTGCAGCCTCAACGCCCTGCTGGCGGGCGGACCGGCGCGCCTGGTGATCGGTTCGCTCGACAGGTTGCCCTCGGTGCCGGCCACCTACCTGGCCCTGACCGAGGCGATGGCGCGGCCCGACGTCAACATCGCCAAGGTGGTGAGCATCGTCGAGCAGGACCCGGCGATGTGCGTCAAGATCCTGCAGCTGGTCAACTCCGCCTACTTCGGCTTGAGCAACAAGCTGACCTCGCTGCGCCACGCGGTCACTTACCTGGGGCTGGAGCTGCTCAAGGCGCTGGTGCTGAGCGCCCACATCTTTTCGACCGTGGACCCCGACGTGCAGGCACGCCTGCGCCTCGACCAGGTGCAGCAACATTGCCTGTTCACCGCGCGCATGATGCGGCGTTTCCTGGAAGGCGAGAAGAAGCTGGCGGAGGATGCCTTCACCACCGCGCTGGTGCACGAAGTGGGCGCGATCGTGCTGGCGCTGAGCCTGGGCGACGAATACGTCAGAATCAGGGCCCGTGCCCGCGACGAAGGCAGGCCCTGCCACGCCGTCGAGACCGATACCCTTGGCGTCTCGCACGCCGAGATCGGCGCCTATCTGCTGGGGCTGTGGGGATTGCCGTTCCACATCGTGGAAGCGGTCGCCTACCATCACCGGCCGAGCGGCCTGCCGCGCCGCGACGATTGCCGCCTGCTGGCGGCGCTGCACGTCGCCAACGTCCTCGCCGTGCTGCCGGGGGACAAGGCGGAGCTTCCAGCCGACACCCTGGATCAGGCCTTTATCGACAGCGCCGATTGCCACGCCGACATCGAGCGATGGCGCGCCATCGCCGCCGAGGAATTCAACGGAGCAGCCCCATGACCGAGCAGCCCGCCGCAGCGGCGGCCGCCAGGCCGGATAACCGGCCGCGCATCCGCATCCTGTGCGTCGACGACGACCCCAATGTGCTGGCCGGCCTGGCGCAGATACTGCGGCGCTATTTCGACGTGCAAGCCGCTACCAGCGCCGCCGGCGGCATCGAGGCGCTCAAGCGCGACCGGGACATCGCGGTGATCCTGTCGGACATGCGCATGCCGCGGGTAGACGGGGCGGCATTCCTGAAACAGGCACGGGAGCTGGCGCCGGAGGCGACCCGCATGCTGCTGACCGGTGAAGCCGACATCCAGTCCGCGATCGCGGCAGTCAACGACGGCCAGATCTTCCGCTTCCTGACCAAGCCCTGCCCGCCGCCGGTGCTGCTGACCGCCATCGCCGCCGCGGTCGACCAGCACCGGCTGGTGACGGCAGAGCGGGTCCTGCTGGAACAAACCCTGCACGGCAGCATCAAGGCGCTGATCGATGTCCTCTCGCTGACCAATCCCCTCGCCTTCGGCCGCGCCGTGCGCACCAAGCAGCTGATCAGCGACATGACGATCCAGCTCGGGATGACCCAGCGCTGGCAGGTGGAGATCGCCGGCATGCTGTCGCAGCTGGGAACGGTCGTCCTGCCACAGGAAACGGTGGAGCGGATGTACTACGCCCTGGCGCTTGACGAGGAGGAGCAGCAGATGGCGGGCCGCATGGCGGCGACCACCGACCAGCTGCTGGCTCATATCCCGCGGCTGGAGCTGGTGCGGGAGATCCTGGCGCGCTACTTCGATCCCAAACACGTGGGCATATGGCCGCTGCTGCACGAGCAGAGCATGCTGGCGGAAACCGGCGCCGCACTGCTGCGGGCGGCGGTGGACTTCGACGTGCTGGAAGCCCAGGGCAGCACGCCGACGATGGCCATCGACATCATGCGCACGCGGTCGCCTCCCTACCGCGGCGAAGTGCTGAACGCCCTGGTCCAGGTCCGCGGCGCGGCCGGAACCGGCCGCGAGGTGCGGGAGCTGCCGCTGAGCGCGGTGCGCATCGGCATGGTGTTCGCGGAGGACGTCAAGCTCGACACCGGCACCCTGTTCGTCGCCCGCGGGCACGAGGTGACCCAGGGGCTGATCGAACGCATCCGCGTCCTGCGCGCCGGGGCCGTCAAGGGCGCGGTGCGGGTCATCGTGCCCTCTGCAGCCCTGCCCGGCTGAAGCCCCCTAAATCGGGGGATAGTGGCGCGCCGCCACCGCGCGACGGTTTCCAGCATGATATGTTGCTCAGATAAGGCACTGCCGTTACAAAGCTGGAGCCGAGTATGGATGCTGCGGTCGATCCCGCCCTGTTCGTCAACTACATTCCGCTCAACGCCCTCCGTCCGGAGAGCCAGCGAAATCTGGCGCGCAAGTCGACCCTGGCCCAGGCCCAGGCGGACGAATACCTGTTCAGGATCGGCGATCCGGCCGACTGGGCGTTGTTCCTGGTCGCCGGCGAGGTCCAGCTGGAGGACGCCACCGGCAAGAGCCTGATGGTGATCCGCGCCGGCGAGCCCAGCTCGTTCCATCGCATCGCCCACCAGTCGCCGCGCAAGGTTTCGGCTCGCTGCCTGCGTGAAACCCGTTATTTGTCGGTGGACGCCAGCCTGCTCGATGTGATGCTGACCTGGGACCAGAGCGGCCGTTTCGAGGTCGCCGAGCTCACCGGGGAACACCAGGCGCGCGACGGCGACTGGATGACCAAGCTGCTGCAGATGCGCGTGTTCCAGATGATCCCGCCGTCGAACCTGCAGGCCATGTTCATGCGCATGGAGGAGATCCGTGCCGATCCCGGCCAGGTGATCGTGCGCCAGGGTGATCCCGGGGACTACTTCTACGTGATCATGGAAGGCCGCTGCATCGTCACCCGCGAAACGCCCAATCAGAAACCGATGCGCCTGGCCGAGCTCGATTCCGGCTCCTGCTTCGGCGAGGAAGCCCTGATCGCCGACGACGAGCGCAACGCCACCGTCACCATGCTGACCCGGGGGCGGTTGATGCGGCTGTCCAAGCAGGACTTCCGCACCCTGCTGAACGATCCCCTGGCGCGCCGCATCGCCTACGAGGAAGCGCAGAAGCTGGTGAGTTCCGGCAAGGCCAGGTGGCTCGACGTCAGGCTGCCCAGCGAGTACCAGCGCGCCCACCTGCCCGACAGCCTCAACATCCCGCTGTACATGCTGCGCATGAAGCTGTCCCTGCTGGATCCCGCCCTGACCTACATCGCGGTCTGCGATACCGGCCGTCGCAGCTCGGTGGCGGTGTTCGTGCTCAGCGAGAAGGGCTTCGAGGCCCTGTCCCTGGACAAGGGCCTGCCGCCGAAGGTCTGACGACCGGCCCGGCCGGGCCTACATCGTGTGGGTCGGGCGGTCGTCGGCCACGCCAGCCAGGTAGGTCTCGATTTTCTTCTGCGTTTCGCCGCCGTCCTGGCTGCTGAACTGCACGCCGATACCCTGCTGCCGCTTGCCCTGGGCGGCACGCGGTGTCAGCCACACCACTTTCCCCGCCACCGGCAGACGTTCGGCGCCATCCATCAGGGTCAGCAGCAGGAACACCTCGTCGCCGAGACGGTATTGCTTGTTGGTCGGAATGAACAGGCCGCCGTTCTTGATGAACGGCATGTAGGAGGCGTACAGCGCGGTCTTGTCCTTGATGTTCAGCGTCAGCATGCCCGGTGCGCCGCCGGGCCGTGCCATGGTATTCATCCGATCCTCGTTTGCATGCCGATCCTGGTTGGGGCGGTCCGGACCGGACCGCCCGGGTTCATTCTGGCTAACTCTTCTGCCCCAGCGCAACCAGCCCGCGCCAACGGATCAGCACCGCCTCCAGCACGAGCTGGGCCTTGGCGTTGAATTCCAGGCGACGCAGGTTGTCCTGCACCTCCGCGATGTACACATCGAGCTGCCGCCGCGGCAGGCTCCGCGCCAGCGCCGCGCCGTCCGCGGCGGTCCCGGGCGCCAGCGCGCCACGCAGCAGATCGAGCAGCCAGCCGTAGAGCCAGTGCAGGAAGGCCGCGGCCTGGTCCTCGCCCACCGCGGCAGCCGCCTTGAGCGGCTCGTTGCGCCCCGCGGCGAGATCCAGCAGCAGACCACGCCACTCCTGCAGCCGCGCCAGCTGCTGCTCCTGCAACAGCTGCTGCGCCTGCATCGGTGCGCCGTGGGCCGCGTCCAGGGCGCTTTCCAGGTTCTCCGTCGCGACACCCTCGCCCTGCGCCAGCCAGGCGAGCGCCTGCTGCCGGGGCGGGATGGCGAAGCGCAGCTGCTGGCAGCGGCTGCGCAAGGTGGCGGGCAGCGCCAGCGGCCGCTCCGCCACGAGCAGCACGTAGCTGCGCGGGGGCGGCTCCTCGATGGTTTTCAGCAGCGCATTGACGCCGTTGCGGTTGAGGGCGTCGGCCGGGTCGATCACGGCCACTTTGGCGCCGCCGTTGTGGCTGGTCATCGCCAGCCGCTCGCATAATCCGCGCACGGCCTCGATGGCGATATCGCGCTTGCCTTCCTCGGGCCGCAACACGGTGTACCCCGGGTGGGCACCGGCCAACACCTGCCGGCAGTTGCCGCACTGGCCGCAGGGCAACCGGCCCGCGGCCGGACGTTCACACCACAGCGCCGCGGCCAGGGTCCGGGCAAAGCAGCGCTTGCCGGTGCCGCGCAACCCGCTCAGCAGCAAAGCGTGGCCGAGCCGCTCCTGCTCCATCGCCTGCGCCACCACTCCCCACAGGGAGCCGTGCCAGGGCGGCAGCGCCAGCGGCGCGGCGCTCACAGGCGTGCCTCCAGGGTCCGCCGCACCTCGTCCGCCACTTCGGGCAAGGGGCGCGCCGCATCGATCACGGCGTAACGCGACGGCTCGGCGGCGGCGCGGCGCAGGTACTCGGCACGGACCCGCCGCATGAACTCCAGCGTCTCGGCTTCGAAGCGGTTGACGTCACCGCGCCGGTGCGCCCGCTGCAGGCCCAGTTCGGGCTCCAGGTCGAACAGCAGCACGAGGTGCGGCCGCAGTCCGGCCAGGGTGAGGCGCTCGAGCGCCGCCACGGCCTCTGTGCCGAGCCCACGCCCGGCCCCCTGGTAAGCGTAGCTGGCGTCGATGAAGCGATCACACACGACGTCGCGGCCCTGCTGCAGGGCGGGACGGATCACGCTGTGCAGGTGCGCGGCGCGGGCGGCGAACATCAGCAACGTCTCGGTCAGCGCATCGGTGCCCTCCGGCCACTGGCGCAGGGCGACGTCACGCACCGCCTCGGCCAGCGGCGAGCCGCCCGGTTCGCGCGTCGACACCACGCTGCGGCCGCGCTGCTCCAGCCAGGCCCTGACGCCGGACGCATGGGTGGACTTGCCGGCGCCCTCGCCGCCTTCCAGCACGATCAGCCGGCCGGTGTCAGTCACGGTGTTGATGGGGTTTGATCTGGTATTGCATGACGGCAGCATTATGCGCGTCCAGCGTATCGGAGAACTGGTGGCTGCCATCACCCTTGGCGACAAAGTAGAGGGATTTGCCCGCGTCCGGGTGCAGCGCGGCGTGGATCGCCTCGCGCCCGGGCAGGCAGATCGGCGTCGGCGGCAGCCCGGCGCGGGTATAGGTGTTGTAGGGAGTGTCCAGGCGCAGGTCGTCGCTGTGCAGGCTGCCGTCATAGGCTTCGCCCAGGCCGTAGATAACCGAGGGATCGGTCTGCAGACGCATGCCCAGTTGCAGGCGCCGCAGGAACACGCCGGCGATGATCGGCCGCTCCGCCGGCAGCGCGCTCTCCTTCTCCACCAGCGAAGCCATGATCAGCGCCTGCGCCGGGCCGGCATAGGGCAGCCCGGGGGCGCGGCCGGCCCATTCCGCCGCCAGGACCCTGTCCATTTCGGCGCGGGCCTGGCGCAGCAGCACCATGTCGCTGGTGTGCTTCGGAAAGCGGTAGGTGTCCGGGAAGAACATGCCCTCGGGATCGGATCCCGGCCGCCCGGCAGACTGCACGATGGCGGCATTGTCGGCGGTGGTGAGGGTGTGGGCGACATTTGGATCAGCCTGGATCGCACGCCAGGCCTGGGCGAAGCGCCAGCCTTCCACCAGCCGCAGCTCGTGCAGCACCGTCTTGCCGCTGGTCAGCGTGTGCAGCAGGCCCAGCGGCGTCAGGCCCGGTTCGACCGCGTATTCGCCAGCCTTCAAGGCGGCGGCTTCGCCGTGCAGGCGGGCGTACGCCAGCAGGTAGCCCGGTTGCCGGGCGCTGGTGAACACACCGCGCTCGCCCAGCTGGCGCAGCAGGCTGGACAAGCGCTGCCCCGCCTCCAGTTCGACCGTGTCCCCCTGCGCCAGCCGCAGCGGCGTGGTGAGCTGCAGCCAGGCGTCCAGTGCCAGGCCCAGCCCGAGTCCCAGGACAGCCGCCGCCAACAGCCATGCCGGCCGCAAGGCCTTGAATTCCCGTATTTTCATACTTGGTCAGGATCGCAGGCGATGCAGGGATGCTGCAATGCCGTGCGCAGCTTGTGGGTGAGCGGGCCGGGCTCTCCCCAGTCGCGCTGACCCAGGCGGCGCAATGGCCAGATGCCGATCAGGCTGTTCGTCACAAAAGCTTCCGCCGCGTCCATCAACACCGACCACGGCCGTGTCTCCACCCGCGTGGCGATCCCCAGCGCCGCCGCGCAGGCCAGCACCTTGCCGCGCATCATGCCGGCCACCCCGCAGGATTCGAGCGCGGGCGTATGCAGAACCCCGTCCCGGATCCAGAACAGGTTGCTGCGGGTGCCGCAGACCGGAGCGCCGCGCTCGTCGCAGAGAATGCCCTCGACAGCCCCCTCGGGCCAATTGCGGGCCGCCAGCACTTGCTCCAGCCGGTTCAGGTGCTTGATCCCGGCCAGTGCGGGCTGACGCGCCAGGCGCAGCTCGCAGCGGCACGCCTCGATGCCTTCCTGCCAATGCGGCAAGGGGTAGCGCGGCAGCGGATAGGACAGCAGGAGACGGTCGCAGCCGGAGGTACGGGGGGTGTAGCCGCGGCCGGCGCCGGATCGCAGCAGCAGGATCTTGATGACGCCGTTGCCGACGGCGGCGCCGACACCCTCGGCCTCGCGCTGCAACATTCCAAGATCCGGAGCCTCCAGGCCAAGGGCCGCCGCATCCTCCGTCAATTTTATATATTGAAGTTTAAAATCAATAAGTTGAGAGTTATATTTCAACAAAGTTCTGAAGATTCCGTCGCCGTAGTGCAGGCCGCGGGAGAGTGCCAGCGCGGGATCCGCCGGCTGGCCATTGAGGAGCACCGTGCCGCTCATGCGGCGGCATCCAGCGCCAGCAGCAGGCCGCGGGCCTTGGCCCGGGTTTCCGCCAGTTCGGCCTGCGGCCGCGAATCCGCAACGATGCCGGCCCCGGCGCGCAGGGTGACTTCGTTTCCTTCACAAACCAGGGTACGGATCAGGATGTTGCTGTCCATGCGGCCACAGCGCGAAAGATAACCCATGGCGCCGGTGTAGGGCCCCCGCCCCACGCCTTCCAGCCCGGCGATGATCTCCATCGCCCGCACCTTGGGGCAGCCGGTGATCGTGCCGCCAGGGAACACCGCCCGCAGCACCCCGCCCGGGCCGACACCCGCCCGCAGGCGGCCTCGTACGTTGGAGACGATATGGTGCACGTGGGCATAGCTTTCCAGCACCATCAGCTCACTGGCCTCGACGCTCCCCGGCACGCAGACCCGGCCCAGGTCGTTGCGCTCGAGGTCGATCAGCATCAGGTGCTCGGCCCTTTCCTTGAGGCTGGCCAGCAGCGCTTTGCGCTGCGCCTGGTCACCGGCGGGGTCCGCCAGCCGGGCGTGCGTCCCGGCGATCGGGCGCGTCTGCACCACCCCGTCCTCCACCGCCACCAGCCGTTCGGGCGAGGAACTGAGCACGGCGCTGCCGCGCCAGACGGCCAGGCCGGCGAAGGGCGCCGGGTTGAAGCGGCGCAGGCGCGCATACAGGTCGGCATAGTCCGCCCCGCTGCGCAGGCGCGCACGCCAGGCTCGCGACAGGTTCACCTGGAACACGTCGCCCGCTCGCAGATATTCGAGCACCGCTTCCACCCCGCGCAGGAACTGCTCTTCGGGATCCTCCACGATCGAAGCCAGCACCTGCTCGATCCCGGCGCTCACAGCCAGCCCGGCGCAGTCGGCGCGCAGCCGATCCAGTTCCGCCACATCGCTTTCCGCGACCAGCCGGCTGGTGCCGGCCAGCCGGTCGACGATCACCGCTGCGGTGCAGCGCACCGCTAACGCTGACGGCAGCCGGTGCGGCGACGGCGGCAGCCGCAGGCGCGGCTCCACGCCAGCGGCCGCCTCGTAACCCAGCAACAGGAACCACCCGCCGCAAAACGGCAAGCCGGCTTCCGCCCGGCAGCGCGCGGAGGCTGCTGCGTCGTCGAGAGCGTCGAAGAAACCAGCGGCGTCGAGCCCATCCCGCCCGGCTTCAAGAGCCTGCTGCGGGAAGGCGAACAGGATGTCGTAGCGGCCGGCCTGCGGGTGGCGGGCGACACTTTCCAGCAGGAACGGATAGCGCTGCGGCTCCCGCCGGTGCAGGGCAAACAGGTCCAGCGGATACGGCAGTTCGGCGCGCAGCACGGAGCCCGGCGCCGCGCGGTCAGGGGTAACGCTTGAACACCAGCGTGCCGTTGGTGCCGCCGAAGCCGAAGGAGTTCGAAAGCACCACGTCGAGCTTGGCCTGCCGCGCCTGGTGCGGCACGTAGTCCAGATCGCAGCCTTCGCTCGGATTGTCGAGATTGATGGTGGGCGGCACCACCTGGTCGCGCATCGCCAGGATCGAGAAAATCGCCTCCACGCCGCCGGCCGCGCCGAGCAGGTGCCCGGTCATGGACTTGGTCGAGCTGATCGCGAGCTTGTGGGCGTGCGCGCCGAAGGCGTGCTTGATGGCGATCGTCTCCGCCAGGTCTCCGGCGATGGTGGACGTGCCATGGGCGTTGATGTAATCGATCTGCTCCGGACGCACGTGCGCGTCGTTGAGCGCGTTTTCCATGCTGCGCCGGGCGCCGCTGCCGTCTTCGGGCGGCAAGGTGATATGGAACGCATCGCCCGACATGCCGAACCCGATCAGCTCAGCGTAAATGCGCGCACCGCGCGCCTTGGCGGATTCGTACTCCTCCAGGATCAGCACGCCGGCGCCGTCGCTGAGCACGAAACCGTCGCGATCGCGATCCCACGGCCGGCTGGCCTTTTCCGGAGCATCGTTGCGGCTGGACAGTGCGCGGGCCTGGCAGAAGCCGGCCATACCGGCCGGGCTGGAGCCGGCTTCGGAGCCGCCGGCGATGAACGCATCGGCGTCGCCGCACTGGATCAGGCGCATGCCCAGGCCGATCGCGTGCACCGAGGTGGTACAGGCGCTGACTGCGGCGAAGTTCGCGCCGGTGATGTTCAAATCGATGGAGATGTACCCCGAGATCATGTTGATGATGCTCGAGGGCACGAAGAACGGGGACACCCGGCGTGGCCCGTTCTTGTGCAGTTCTTCGATTTCGTCCTCGATCGTCCCGATGCCGCCGATGCCGGACCCGACGCAGATGCCGATGCGGTCGCGGTTGGCATCGGTGATGTCCAATCCGGCATCGCGCACGGCCTGTTTGGCCGCGGCGACGCCGTAGTGGATGAAACGATCGGTCTTGCGGATTTCCTTGGCCCCCATCCAGTCTTCCGCACGGAAGCCGGACACCAATCCTGCAAAGCGGGTGCTGTAGGCCGAGATGTCGTATGCGGTGATCGGCACGATGCCGCTCTTGCCGGCCACGACACTCGACCAGGCTGTGTCGATATCCGAGCCCACGGGCGAAACAATGCCCATGCCGGTGACGACCACGCGGCGATACGTCATTACGATGATCTAGGTCTGGAGGGTGTTGTACCGCGCCTCGCGCGAATCAGGAGGCTTGGTTGGTGTTCGACTTGATGTAGTTGAGTACATCCTGGAACGTGACGATCTTTTCAGCTTCCTCGTCGGGAATGTCGATCTCGAATTCCTCTTCGAGCGCCATCACCAGTTCCACGGTGTCGAGAGAGTCGGCACCGAGATCCTCGACGAACGAAGCTTCGGGGGTGATCTGGTCTTCGCTGACCGAAAGCTGTTCAGCAATGATCTTTTTTACTTTCTCTTCCAAGCTGCTCATGAGGCTCCCTCGTTCGGGGTTGGTAAAAAACGTCGCCTAGTTTAGCCAGATTCGTTGCACGTGTCGCCAGCGGCGTGCGGGATCTTTATCAATTCCCCTGTCAAACCATATACATGCCGCCATTCACGTGGAGTGTCTCGCCGGTGATGTAAGCCGCCTCGCTGGAAGCGAGGAAGGCCACGGCGGCGGCCACGTCGGCCGGCGAGCCGAGGCGGCGGATCGCCATTTTCTCCAGCAGCGCCTGGCGGCTTTCCTCTTTCAGCTCGCTGGTCATGTCGGTTTCGACGAAGCCGGGGGCGACCACGTTCACCGTGATGTTGCGTGAGCCGATCTCGCGCGCCAGGGACTTGGAGAACCCGATCAGGCCGGCCTTGGCCGCCGCGTAGTTGGCCTGTCCCGGATTGCCCATCGTGCCCACCACCGAGCCGATGCTGATGATGCGGCCCTGGCGTGCTTTCATCATGCCGGGCAGCACGGCGCGCGACAGGCGGAACACGGAACTCAGGTCGGTTTCCAGCACCTGCGCCCAATCCTCGTCCTTCATCCGCAGCAGCAGGGTGTCGCGCGTAACGCCGGCGTTGTTCACCAGGATGGTGATCGGGCTGAACGACTTGGCGATCTCGGCCACCAGCGCGTCGACCGCCGCCGCATCCCTCACGTCGAGCACCCTGCCCGCGCCCCCGCCGGCCTGCAGTTCGGTATCGATGGCGGCAGCGCCGGCGGCGGACGTCGCCGTGCCGATCACCCGCACTCCTTCCTGCGCCAGCCGCGCCGCGATGGCCTTGCCGATGCCGCGGGTGGCCCCGGTGACCAGCGCCACTGTGCCCTCGCCGAAACGTCCCGGCGTCGATGTCGCATTCATGCCTGCTCCCCTTGCGAATTGATCAGCGCGCGGCCTTCGGCGATGCCTTCCGGCTGTTCCAGCGCGACGAACCGGCCGGCTTCGAGGATGCGCTTGTTGAGATTGGTGAGGACCTTGCCGGGTCCGCATTCGAAGAAGGCCGCGATACCGGACTCGGCCATGGCACGCACGCTCTGCGACCAGCGCACCGGGTGGTGCAACTGTCCGATCAGGGCGTCGCGGATGCTGTCCGGCTCGGTGCGGGGCCTGCAGTCGATGTTGTGGATCACCGGCAGCACCGGCGCCCGCACTTCCACCTTGACCAACTCCTCCGCGAGCTGCGCCGCCGCCGCACGCATCAGCGAGCAGTGCGACGGCACCGACATCTGCAGCGGCAGCACCTTGCGCGCTCCCAGCGTCTTGGCGTTTGCCAGCAGCCAGTCCAGACCGGCCTTGCTGCCCGCAACCACCACCTGCCCCGGCGCATTGAAGTTGGCGGGCTCCAGCACACCCGGCCCGGGATAGCCCGCGCAGAGCTTCTCCACCGCGGCATCGTCCAGGCCGATGATTGCCGCCATCGTGCCCTGTCCCTCGGGCACCGCGTTCTGCATCAGCCGCCCGCGCAGTTCCACCAGCTTGAGCGCGTCGCCGAAGGCGATCGAGCCGCCGGCCACCAGCGCGGTGTATTCGCCCAGGCTGTGACCGGCCATCGCCGCCGGCTGCCGCCCCCCGTCAGCGCGCCACGCCCGCCACACGGCGATGCCCGCGGCCAGCAACGCCGGCTGCGTGCGCTGGGTCCGGTTGAGTTCCTCCTCGGGGCCTTCCCGCACCAGGCGCAGCACGTCCCAGCCCAGGATACGGGACGCCTCCTTGAACGTCTCATCCACCCGCGGATCGGTCGCCGCCAGTTCGGCCAGCATGCCGACCGACTGCGAACCCTGACCTGGAAACAGCAGGGAATACTTCATTCCGCCACACCTCCCAAACTTGTCTTTCCAAACGCCCATTCCAGCAGGCCGCAAAGCGCGGCGCCAGCCACGCCGAACAGGTGCGATTGCGCCACCACCACGCCGCCGATCAGGTGCGCTTCCGACGCCGGCGTACCAGCCACCAGCTCCCAGCCGATGCGTGCCGCCAGGAACACCAGGCAAGCCACCGCGATGCCGTCCCTGTGCAGAGCCTGGCGGCCGAGGCCGAGCGCGAACAATCCGTAGACCAATCCGGACAAGCCGACATAGTCCGGCACTTGCGGCGCCAGGAAGTACAGGCCCAGTCCCACGCCCCCCCCCAGCACCAGCAGCCGCCAGAGCCAGCGGGCGGCCGTCAGGCGCTCCGGGCAGAGCAGCACCAGCAGCACCAGGCTCAGCAGGTTCAGCACCAGGTGCCACCATCCCAGGTGCACCAGGTTGCCGGTGAGCAGGCGCCACCATTCGCCGGCCGCGACCGCGGCGCGATCATAGCGCAGGAGCGCGCGCGGCATGCTGCCGCCGAGCATCAGCAAGGTGCTGGCCAGGCCCAGCAGGGCCTGGGGCATCCAGATACCCACGGAATCCCTCAGCGCCCCCGAGATCGGCCCCGCGCTCACCGTTTGCATGCCGCTCTTAACCGATTCATTACAATCAATTTCGACACCTGAACGATCGTCATGTTCTTGCAAATCATGACTGTAGCGGCGATCCGCCGCGCGCGGAGATGGTCCGGCCGGCACCGCGGAAAATAGTGGCGGCCCCCGCTGCTAGCATGACCCAGCGATCCAGCCGAACCTGCCCTTGGCCAATCCCATGCCTGCGATTCCCCAGCGCAACCGCCGTGCCGCGGGCTTTACGCTGATCGAGATCATGGTGGTGGTGGTGGTGATCCTCGGCATCCTCGCGGCGATCGTGGTGCCCAACGTCATACCCGCAATCGGCGAATCGCGCATCGCCAAGGCCAAACAGGATATCGCCGCAATCCAGTCGGCGCTCACGTTGTACAAGGTCCAGAACTACACCTACCCGAGCACCCAGCAGGGCCTGCAGGCGCTGGTGGCGCCCCCGCAAGGCGATCCGCCGGGCCCGCAACTGGCAGCCTGGCGGGTATATCCAGAAGCTGCCCAAAGACCCCTGGGGCAATCCCTACCAGTATTTGAACCCCGGTACGCACGGCGAAATCGACATCCATACCGCCGGGAGCGGCAATGCCAGCGACAGCAGCGCCGTCGGCAACTGGAGTCTGGGCGAATGAGGCCCGCGCAGCCGTCCCCCGAACAGGTACCGGCGCCGGCCGTCCCGGAGGGAACTCCCGACCGGCTCTGGTATCATAAACATCCCCGCTATCTCCGCGTTTACTATTACAAATCCATGAAAATAAGCTCCCTGCGCAACCGCCGTCCCGCAGGCTTCACCCTCATCGAAATCATGGTGGTGGTCGTGATTCTCGGCATCCTGGCCGCCATCGTCGTTCCCAAGATCATGGATGCCCCGGACAAGGCCCGCATCTCCAAGGCCAAGCAGGACATCGCGGCGATCCAGTCCGCCCTCAACCTGTACAAGCTGGACAACTACAACTACCCCAGCACCCAGCAGAGTCTGCAGGCGCTGGTGGCGCCGCCGCAGGGCGATCCGCCAGCCCGCAACTGGAAGCCCGGCGGCTACATCCAGCAGCTGCCGAAGGATCCCTGGGGCAATCCGTACCAATACTTGAACCCGGGCACGCACGGCGAGATCGACATCTTCACGCTGGGGGCGGACAACGCGCCGGGCGGCGATGGCGTCAACGCCGACATCGGCAACTGGAATCTGGGCGGATAAGGCCGGCCGCGCGCGGTCCCTGCTCCAGGTGGCGGGTATTTGCGCGGCCGTTGCCGGCTTGACCGGAACCGGTGCGTACGCGGGCGGCGGCGGGAGCATCGGGATGACATCGTTTCGATCGCGGGCGCTTCGATCCGAGGCCGGCTTCACGCTGATCGAGCTGCTGATCGTCATCGTGATCGTCGGCATCCTCGCCACCTTCATCAGCCTGTCCATCGGCAACCGGCCGCTGGACGACCGGCTGCAGGCCGAGTCCGAACGCATCGAACAGTTGTTGAAGCTGGCCGAGGAGGAATCGCAGGTGAAGGGCATGGCGCTCGGGCTGCGCTTCACCAGCACCGGGTACCAGTTCCTGGCCCTCAATGACAAGGCGCAATGGACCGACTATGGCCAGGTCAGCGGGATCTTGCGTACCCGCGCGTTGATGCAGCCTTTCTACAGCGAACTGCACATCGAGGGGCGCATGGTGCCGCCGGCCCAGGACCAGGCGACCGCCGACCCGCGCAACGGCAAGCAGCCGGTGCAGCCGCAGATCCTGCTGCTGCCAGGCGGCGAGACCACCGCCTTCGAGCTCGACCTGAAGGCGCCCGGTTATCGTCCCTACTTCCACATGGAAGCCGATGCCCTTGGACGTATCCGGCGCGAGCGCAGGTGGCAGCAGTGAAATCGACGGCACGCGGCTTCACACTGCTGGAAATCCTGGTCGCGGTCACCGTGCTGGCCATGGCCCTCAGCGCGATCATCGCCGCCGGTTCGAATTACGCGCGCTCGTCTTCAGACCTGCGCGACAAGACCCTGGCGTTGTGGGTGGCGCACAACCGCCTCACCGAGATCGAGCTGCAGCCGGTCTGGCCGCAGCTCGGCATCAGCAACGACGACGTGCAGATGGGCGGAACGCAGTGGACCTGGCACGCCGAGGTGCTCGGCACGCAGGACCCCAGCTTGCGCCGCATCGACATCCACGTGCAGAAAAAAGGCGACCGCCTGCAGCGCAACTTCGCCGACCTGAGCAGCTTCATCTCCATCGCGGGCAAGCAGGCGACGCAATGAATGCCGCCGACTCCCGCATCAGGCGGAACCCGAGGCGCCGCGGCGGCGGCTTCACCCTGCTGGAGCTGCTGGTCGTCATCCTCATTTTCGGGGTGTTCGCGGCGATGGCCTACGGCGGGCTCGACAACGTCCTGTCCGCGCGGCGGCATATCCAGGAATCCCTCGCCCGCACCGCCGAATACCAGGCGGCTTACATGCGCATCCGCGACGACTTCGTCAACGGCTCCACGCGCACCATCCGCGACAACGACGGCCTGTCACAGCCGGCCTTCCTCTACGACGGCTACTCCAAGCGCGTGGAGTTCACCCGCGGCGGCTGGGCCAATCCGGCATTCCTGCCGCGCCCTACCCTGGAACGCGTCAGCTACTTCCTTGACGACAGCAACGCCGGCAATCGCAGGCTCATCCGGCGCAGCTGGCGCGTGCTCGACCGGGCGCCGCAGACCCAGCCGGTGGACCTGGTGCTGCTGGAGCACGTGGACGAGCTGCAATGGCGTTTCCTGAACCAGAACCTGAGCTGGTCCGACGGCTGGCCTCCCGGCAACACGTTCGGGCGGTCCGCGCCATCCAACCCCGCCAATCCGGCCGCCGATGCGCCGCCCCCGCCGCTGGCGGTGGAGTTGACCCTGCGCACCCGCGACTGGGGCGACTTGCGCCTCCTGTTTCACCTGGGCGCTGCCGCCGTCAGCGGTCAGCCCTCGACATGAACGGTCCGGTGAAACGTCAGGCGGGCATCGCGCTGGTTACGGCCATCTTCGTGGTGGCCCTGGCCAGCATCGCCGCGGTGGCGATGTTCGAGGCATCCAATATCGCCGTGCATCGCACCGCCAACCTGGTCCAGTCCGAGGCGGAGTGGTGGTACGCCGACGGCATCGAATCCTGGGTCAAGGGCGTGCTGATCGAGGACGCCAAGATCAACAAGAACACTGTTGGCCTCAACGGACTATGGGCCAAGCCGGTGGACTTCCTGCCGATCGACGGCGGCGCCATCCGCGGCCACATCGAGGACCTGCAGGGCCGCTTCAACCTCAACAACCTCGGCCCCAAGCCCACCCCGCAGAACAACCCCAACGGCGGTCAGCAACAGCAGCAGCACGACATCTACATGGAGCAGTTCGAGCGGCTGCTCGACAACCTGCCCAACTTCGACGCGTCCAAGTACCGCGGCGTGGGCTACGCCATCCGCGACTGGATCGACGCCGACGACGAGCGCTCCGGCACCGACGGCGCGGAGGACTCGGACTACCTCGGCGAGGACCCGCCCTATCGCGCCGCCAATCAGTTCATGATCAGCACCAGCGAGCTGCTACAGGTGCGGGGTGTGACCAAGGAACTGTACGCCGCGCTGGCACCGTACGTGACGGCCCTGCCGGGCAACACCGAGATCAACATCAACACCGCGTCGGAACCGGTGCTGCTGTCGCTGAGCCGGGATTGGGACAAGTCGTCGCTGCAGAAACTGCTGGCGGCGCGCAAGCTGACGCCGTTGACCGAGACCGCCACCGCCTTGCCCGCGGACGTGCTGGCAAAGGTCAGTGTCACCAGCCAGTATTTCGGGCTGCACGCCGAAGTTTTCATTGGCAGCGGGCGGCTCGCGTTGTACAGTGTGATGGTCCGGCAGGGCGGCGGGGTGCCGTACGTCCTGACCCATAGCACCAATTCCGAATAACAGACGCCGCCCCGACATCCCGCCCGCCGACCGTGCGCGAAATCCTGTATATCCGCCTGCGTGACCCCTCTGCCGGCACGCCCGTGGCCTACGCCGTGGTGGCCAGCGATGGACTGGGAGGTCCGCCGGCCAGCGTGTTCGTGCGCCAGGCCCCGCTGGCGGAGGTGCTGGCCCAGGCTGCCGGGCGCAAGCTGATCGTGCTGGCGCCGGGCGTCGACGTGCGGCTTACTCACGTCACGGTACCGGCGCGGCAGCCGGCCAAGGTCCTGCAGGCAGTGCCGTTCGTGCTGGAGGACCAGTTCGCCGAGGACGTCGAGACCTTGCATTTCGCGCTCGGACCGCGCCAGCCCGACGGTTCCTTCCCGGTGACCGTGGTGGCGGCCGACCACATGGACGCATGGCTGGCACCGTTTCGCCAGGCCGGCCGGCTGCCGGATGCGCTGGTGCCGGAAACCCTGGCCCTGCCGTGGACCGACGGCGGGCCATGGTCGGTACTGTGCGAGTCCGACCAGATCACCGCACGCACCGGCGCCTTCGCCGGCTTCAGCTGCGCGCCGCAGGACTTCGAGCTGTTCCTGCAGCTGGCCGAGAACGGAACGCCCCATCCCCTGCGGGTGTTGACGCTGCAGGGCGTGAAGGACGACTACACCCGGCTGCAGCGGCCGCTGGAGCTGCTGCCGGGCTTCAGCCATCCGCTGGAGGCAATGGTGCGCAACCTGCGCCTG
Organism: Nevskia sp.; assembly: GCA_031291075.1. GTDB lineage: Bacteria > Pseudomonadota > Gammaproteobacteria > Nevskiales > Nevskiaceae > Nevskia. The sequence continues at coordinate 50,896 of JARLJS010000068.1, forward strand.
CCGCAGGCCATCAACCTGCTGCAGGGACGCTACTCGCAGCGCGAAAGCCTGGAGCGCTTCTGGCGGCCCTGGCGCTTGGCCGCCGGGCTGCTCGCCGCGGCATTCGTGCTCGGCATCGTGGCCAACGGCGTCGAGGCGCTGCGCTATCACCACGCCGCGCGGCAGCAGCAGTCGGCCAACGAGGAACGCTTCAACCAGCTGTTCCCGCGCCAACGCGTCGCCTCGATCACGCTCGACACCCAGGTTGAGCAGCAGGCGCAGATTCTGCGCAGCGGCAGTGCCCAGGGTAACCTGCTCTTGTTGCTGCAGCAGGCCGCCGACGCCCTCGCGGCCACGCCGGGACTGACGCTCAACGCCGTGGAATACCGCGACGGCAACCTGGAGCTCGACCTCAGCGGCACCGACCTGCAGGTGCTGGATAAGCTGCGCGGCTGGTTCGATTCCCATCACGGCGCCACCCTCAAGGTGGTGTCCGCCGACTCCGGCGAGAGCGGCGCCAAGATCCGGGTGCAGCTGAGCCCGGCGAGACTGACATGACCTCGTTGCGCGAACGATACGACCAGCAGCTGCAGGAGCTCGGGCGCCAGCTGGCGCCGCTGCGGACGCGCTTCGAAGCGCTGCAGCCGCGCGAGCAGCTGTTCATGGGCGCCGCCGGCGTGGTCGTCGGCCTGGCCCTGATCTATCTCGCGCTGTGGCAACCGTTCGCCAGCATGCGCGAGCGGCGCGCGCACGAGCTCGACACGGCCCGCGCCCTGGCCAGCCGCATCGAAGTGATCGGCGTCCAGGCGCAGCAGACGCGGTCGGCTGGCGGCGTGGTGCTCGACAGCAGCGTGTCGCTGCTGTCGGCGGTCGATCGCGCCGCCAAGGACGGCACCCTCAGCAAGGCGCCCTCCCGCATGCAGCCCGACGGCGACAACCAGGTGCGGGTGTGGATCGAGGACGTATCTTTCGACAGCCTGCTGCACTGGATGGACGCATTGCAGGGCCGCTACGGGCTGCGGATCGACGGCGCCGCGATCGAACGCCGTCCGGCCACCGGTACGGTGAATGCCCGCCTGTCGCTGGTGCGCGGCACATGAAGACCCGCACGCTGGTGGTGGTCGGGGTGCTGGTGCTGATCTGGTCGCTGCTGATGCACGCCCCGGCGGCGAACCTGTACGCGTGGTTTGCGCCGAAGAACTCACCGGTGGAGCTGTACGGGCTGGACGGCGACATTGCCCGCGGCAAGGTGCAGACCGTATCCCTCGGCGGCCATCCGCTGCTGCAAAGCCTGCGCTGGCGCTTCCAGCCCTGGTGGCTGCCGCTGCTGCGCCTCAGCTTCGCCGTGGAGGGCGGGCAGGACCTCAACCTGGACGGCCGCGTCGCCCTTGGCCCAGCCGGCGGGGTCGATGTTTCCGGCGCCCACGCGGGCGGCGGCGTCAAGGCCATGCTGGGGCTGGCCGGTATACCTTTCGTTCCCGTCGACGGCCAGGTGCGGCTGAACCTGGACAGCCTCAAGCTTCGCAAGGGCTTCCCCAGCTCGGCCGCGGGCACCCTGGAGGTCCACGGCCTGGCCTGGACCCTGGTGAAAGACCCGCAGCCGCTGGGCGATTTCAAGGCCACCATCACCACTGAACGCCCCACCACCGGCACCTCGGGCGGCAACACCATCAAGGCGGTGATCGAGCCCATCGCCGGTCCGGTCGACGCCAGCGGCGAGGTCCACCTGCTGGCCGACCGCAGCTACGACTATGACCTGCAGCTCAAAGCCAGGGACAGCTCCAACGCGACGCTGAACAACATGATGCAGTCGCTGGGGCAGCCCGACACGCGGGGCTACTATCACCTGCGCAACCGCGGAACGCTGGCCGGCGCTCCGCCGCGATGAGCTGGAATTCACACATCACGGTCGCCTGCGTGGTGGAGCGCGAAGGCCGCTTCCTGCTGGTCGAGGAACAGATCGGCGGCGGCCTGGTACTGAACCAGCCGGCCGGCCACTGGGACGAAGGCGAAACCCTGCTCGAGGCCGCCCGGCGCGAAACCCTGGAGGAAAGCGCCTGGGAAGTCGAGCCTGAGGCGCTGATCGGCATCTACGCCTTCAAGCCCGCCGACCTGGACTATGGTTTCCTGCGCGTCGCCTTCGCTGCCCGGCCCTTGCGCCACCATCCCGAACGCCCGCTCGACCACGGCATCGAGCGTGCCGTATGGCTGTCGCGGGACGAGCTCCAGGCCTGCGCCGGCCGCCACCGCAGCCCCATGGTGCTGCAATGCGTCGACGACTTCCGCAGCGGCCGGCGCTATCCGCTGGAACTGATCCGGCATTTGGCCTAGCGGATTCACGATGTCGGCCCCGCACGTGGTGGTCGGCCTGTCCGGGGGCGTGGACTCGGCCGTCTCCGCCTGGCTGCTGAAGGAACAGGGCTACCGCGTGTCCGGCCTGTTCATGGTCAACTGGACCGAGGACGAGGAGGGCTACTGCACCGCCGCCGAGGATTTCCAGTCGGCGCGCGCGGTGTGCGAGGAGCTGGAGATTCCGCTGCACCGGGTCGATTTCTCCGCTGAATACCGCGCCCGCGTGTTCGAGCAGTTCCTGGCCGCTTACCGCGCCGGCAAGACGCCCAATCCGGACGTGCTGTGCAACCGCGAGGTCAAGTTCCAACCCTTCCGTCAGCACGCCCTAAGGCTGGGCGCCGACTTCGTCGCCACCGGCCATTACGCCCGCCTGGAGCAGGCCACCGATGGTCCGCACCTGCTGCGCGCGGCAGACGACAACAAGGACCAGACCTATTTCCTCGCCACCGTGGCGCGGGAGCATTTCGAGCGCGTGCTGTTCCCGCTGGGAGGGCTGACCAAGCCGATGGTGCGCGAGATCGCCCGCCGCGCCGGCCTGCCCAACCACCGGCGCAAGGACTCCACCGGCATCTGCTTCATCGGCGAGCGCGAGTTCCGCTCCTTCCTGGCGCAGTATCTGGCGCCGGATCCGGGGCCGATCGAGGATGATGCAGGCGCGGTGGTGGGTGAGCACCGCGGCCTGATGTACTACACCCTGGGGCAGCGGCGCGGGCTGGCGATCGGTGGCCGACGCGGCGCACAGGAGGCGCCGTGGTACGTGGTGGCCAAGGATGCGGCACGCAACGTGCTGGTGGTATCGCAGGAAGCCGACCACCCGCTGCTGATGTCGCGGCAGCTGCTGGCACGGCCGTTCCACTGGATCCGGCCGCCGCAGCGGGGCGAGCTGCAGGCGCGCATCCGCCACCGCCAAGCCCTGCAACGGTGCGAAATCAGGCTGGCGGACGACGGCTCGGTGGTGGCGGATTTCGCCGAGCCGCAGCGAGCCGCCGCGGCCGGCCAGTACCTGGTGCTTTACGAGGGCGAGGAATGCCTGGGCGGCGGCGAAATCGCCCTGGTGCAAAGCTGAGTACCCGAAAGCGTCCTTGCTATAATGTTAGACGCGGCGCGCGGCGCGCCGGTTCTGCCTATCTCCGGAGATACCCACCATGTCGGACAGCTTCAGGGCCAAGTCCAGCCTCAAAGTCGGCGATAAATCCTACTCGTACTTCAGCCTCAAGGCTCTCGAACCGCAGTTCAAGCTGTCGCGACTGCCTTACTCCTACAAGATCCTGCTGGAAAACCTGGTCCGCCACGAGGACGGGGTCAACATCACCAAGGCCGACATCGAGGCGCTGGCCGGCGCCGACCTGAGGAAGCTGCCGCAGAAGGAGATCGCCTTCATGCCAGCGCGCGTGGTGCTGCAGGACTTCACCGGCGTGCCCTGCGTGGTGGACTTCGCCGCCATGCGCGACGCCATGAAGCACCTGGGCGGCGATCCCGGCAAGATCAACCCGCTGTGCCCGGCCGAACTGGTCATCGACCACTCCGTGATGGTCGACCATTACGGCACCAAGGACGCCTTCGACCTCAACGCCAAGCTGGAATTCCAGCGCAACCAGGAACGCTACAGCTTCCTGCGCTGGGGCCAGGAAGCCTTCAACAACTTCAAGGTGGTGCCACCGGACACCGGCATCGTGCACCAAGTCAACATCGAGTTCCTGGCGCGCACGGTGTTCGAGAAGGACGGCACGCTCTACCCCGACAGCTGCTTCGGCACCGACTCCCACACCACCATGGTCAACGGCATCGGCGTGCTGGGCTGGGGCGTGGGCGGCATCGAGGCCGAGGCGGCGATGCTGGGCCAGCCCTCCACCATGCTGATGCCGGACGTGATCGGCGTGCGCCTCACCGGCAAGCTGGCCGAGGGCGCCACCGCCACCGACCTGGTGCTGACCGTCACCGAGATGCTGCGCAAGCGTGGCGTGGTGGAAAAGTTCGTCGAGTTCTTCGGCCCTGGCCTGGGCAACCTCGCCACCGCCGACCGCTGCACCATCGCCAACATGGCGCCCGAATACGGTGCGACCTGTGGCATCTTCCCGATCGATTCCGAAACGCTCAACTACCTGCGCCTCACCGGCCGCGGCGACGCGCAGATCGCCACCGTCGAGGCCTACGCCAAGGCCCAGGGCATGTGGTGGACACCGGATGCGCCGGAAGCCGAATACACCGACGTGCTGCATCTCGACCTCGGCACCATCCTGCCCTCGCTGGCCGGCCCCAAGCGGCCGCAGGACCGGGTGCTGCTCACCGACGTCAAAACGAACTTCAAGAAGGCTTTCGAGGCTGAGCAGAAGCTGCGTCCCTCCGCCGGCCCGGCGCAGGTCAGTGATGCCGGCAAGCAGTTCCAGCTCAAGGACGGCGCGGTGGTGATCGCCGCCATCACCTCCTGCACCAACACCTCCAACCCCGCGGTGCTGATCGCCGCCGGCCTGGTAGCGCGCAAGGCACGCGAGAAGGGCCTGCAGACGCAGCCCTGGGTCAAGACCTCGCTGGCTCCCGGGTCCAAGGTGGTCACCGAGTACCTCAAGAAAGCCGGCCTGCTGCCCGACCTGGAAGCGATGGGCTTCAACCTGGTCGGCTACGGCTGCACCACCTGCATCGGCAACTCCGGCCCGCTCAACGAGCCGATCGGCAAGGCCATCAACGACAACAAGCTGTCGGTAGCCGCCGTGCTCTCCGGCAACCGCAACTTCGAAGGCCGCGTCCACCAGGACGTGCGCATGAACTACCTCGCCAGCCCGCCGCTGGTGGTGTCCTATGCGCTCGCCGGCACCGTCGACCTGGACCTGAGCAAGGACCCGATCGGCACCGGCAAGGACGGCCAACCGGTTTACCTCAAGGACATCTGGCCGACGCAGAAGGAAATCCAGGAAACCATCGCCCGCTCGCTCTCCGCCGACATGTTCAAGCAGAGCTACGGCGAAGTGTTCAAGGGCGACGAACGCTGGCAGTCCATCCAGGTCGCCAAGTCCGAGACCTACCCCTGGGACGGCAAGAGCACCTACGTGCAGAACCCGCCCTACTTCGTCGGCATCACCAAGAAAGCGCCGGGCATTCCCGCCATCTCCGGCGCGCGCTGCCTGGCGCTGCTGGCCGACTCCATCACCACCGACCATATCTCCCCCGCCGGCGACATCAAGAAGGACGGCCCGGCCGGCAAGTACCTGGTCGAGCACGGCGTGCAGAAAGCCGACTTCAACAGCTTCGGCTCGCGCCGCGGCAACCATGAGGTGATGATGCGCGGCACCTTCGCCAACACCCGCATCAAGAACGCCATGGTGCCGGGCGTGGAAGGCGGCGTGACCAGGCACCTGCCCAGCGGCGAACAGATGTCGATCTACGACGCCGCCATGAAGTACCAGCAGGAAAAGGTGCCGCTGATCGTGCTCGCCGGCAAGGAATACGGCACCGGCTCGTCACGCGACTGGGCCGCCAAGGGCACCATCTTGCTCGGCGTGAAGGCGGTGATCTCGGAAAGCTTCGAGCGCATCCACCGCGCCAACCTGGTCGGCATGGGCGTGGCCCCGCTGAACTTCGTCAACGGCGAAAACGCGCAGAGCCTGGGCCTGGACGGCAGCGAGGTATTCGAAATCGCCGGGCTCAGCCACGGCGCCAAGGAAGTCACGGTCAACGCCAGGAAGGCCGACGGCAAGACCATCAGCTTCAAGGCGCGCGTCCGCATCGACACGCCGAAGGAGTGGGAGTATTACGAGAACGGTGGTGTGCTGCACTACATGCTTCGCCAACTGGCGGCTTAGTGGACGTCCTGGCCAAGCACCGGTCATCCTGACCGGACTGTTCAACGGGGGCGCTTAGGCGCCCCCGATTTTTTTTGTCGTTCATCAGAGCGCTTTCGAAACGGAGGAGCACCATGGCCGACCTGACGTCGAGAACCCTCATCGTCGCCAAGGGCGTGATGTTTCTTGCCATCGCCTGCTGCGCCGCGTACCTGATTCTGGCCGAGCAGCCCACCCTGAAGGTCGCCGCGCTCATCGGCCTTGTCGCATGGGCCTCGTCACGTTTCTATTACTTTCTCTTTTACGTCCTTGAGCGTTACGTCGACCCATCGTTGCGCTATTCCGGCCTATATGCCCTGGTAAGAGCCAACACGGCCAAAACAAGATTAGGCTGGGATGAAGCAAGCTTCGGCTTGCAGGCACGGCGACGCGGAGTAGACTGGTGTCGCCATACGAAAAAAGGGGGATGCCATGCCGAAATACATCATCGAACGGGAGATCCCGGGCGCCGGCAAGCTGTCCGGCCAGGAACTTCAGGGGATCTCGCAGAAGTCCTGCGGGGTGCTGAACCAGCTGGGACCACAGATCCAGTGGGTGGAGAGCTACGTCACCGGCGACAAGATCTACTGCGTCTATATCGCCCCGAACGAGGCGATGGTGCGCGAGCACGCCCGGCAGGGAGGTTTCCCCGCCAACCGGATTTCGGAAGTCACCGGCATCATCGATCCCACCACCGCGGAGTAAGCCGCGCCGGCACCAGACAGCCGGAGTGTACGCGCTTGACCAGCAGTCGATGCGGATCCTGGGTCAGCCCAAGAACTCGCACAGATACGCCGCCGGCCCGCCTACCGCCTGCACATCGAAGCCGCTGTTCGCCGCCACCTCGAAGTAGCTGCCCGCCGGGTAGCTGACCCAGCCGGCGGCGACGCCGAGGTTGGCTCGCAACTGCCCGCTGACCACGGTCATGCGCTCCGCCGCGGCGGTATTGAAGTGGCGCTGCTCGCCGGCGTCGATCACGCCAACCGTTGCCCGCAGGCCGTTGCGCTCGAAGCCGATGGACTGGACGGCGCCGTTGAAGTAACTGTTGTGCTTCAGCATGAAGTCCTCGCTGGAATCCGGGTTTCGCCCTGGGGGTTTCGCCCGGCCGCGCCGGGCGGGGCATCGTACCGGTTTCGGCGGATGGCGTCAGGTTCCGGACAAGGCGGCACGAAACTGGCGATAATGTCGGGTACCAACACTATATTCACTCGGCTCGGAGCAGCACCCGGATGATCCGTCGCGTCGTGTTCAACCAGAAAGGCGGGGTTGGCAAAACCACCATCGTCTGCAATCTTGCGGCGATTGCCGCCTCGCGCGGCCTGCGCACCCTGGTCATCGACCTGGACACGCAGGGCAACGCCACCCAGTATCTGCTCGGCGGCAAGCCCGGCAAGGCCGACCGCACGGTGGGCGACTTCTTCGAATCCACCCTGGGGTTCTCGCTGCAGCCGCCGCCGTTCGTCACCTACGCCACCAACACCCCGTTCGACAACCTCGACATTGTCGCCTCCGACACTCGCCTGGAGGACCTGCAGGTCAAGCTGGAGTCCAAGCAGAAGGTGCAGAAGCTGCGACAGGCGCTGGACAAGCTGCGCGGTTACGACGCGGTGTTCATCGACACACCGCCGGCGCTCAATTTCTACAGCCGCTCAGCCCTGATCGCGGCGAACCGCTGCCTGATCCCGTTCGACTGCGACGAGTTCGCCCGCCAGGCGCTGTATACGCTGCTGGACAACGTGCAGGAGATCCGGGCCGACCACAACGAGGAACTGGAGATCGAAGGCATCGTCGTCAACCAGTTCCAGAACCGGGCCAAGCTGCCCGCGCGCGTGGTGGCGGAGCTCCGCGAGGAAGGCCAGCCGGTGCTGGAGCAGACCCTGTCAAGCTCCGTACGCATGAAGGAGTCGCATGAGCGGCACCTGCCGATGATCCATCTCGATCCCGGCCACCGGCTGACGCTGGAATACGTGACGCTGTTCGACGCCCTGGACTGACGCCCTGGATCAGGGCCTGCTGCCAGGCCCTAGTCAAACTTGGGCAATAATATACTTGACTCAGTGAACGGACTGTCGTATAGTTTCGGTCATGGACAAGCTACCGACCACGCTGCAAGACGCCATCGTCTTTTTCTCCGATCCGGACAACTGCCTGAACTATGCAGTGTCGCGCCGGTGGCCGAATGGTGTCTGCTGCCCTACCTGCGGCAGCACTGAGGTCAAGTTCCTGCCGACCCGCCGCCTATGGGAATGCAAGAACAGGCACCCGCGCAAGCAGTTCTCGTTCAAGGTCGGCACGATCTTCGAGGACTCCCCTATCAGCCTGGACAAGTGGTTCGTGGCTATGTGGATGCTGGCGAACTGCAAGAACGGCGTGAGCAGCTACGAGATTCACCGCGCCATCGGCGTTACGCAAAAATCGGCTTGGTTCATGCTGCATCGGATCAGGCTGGCGATGGAAACGGGCAGCTTCAAGAAGTTCGCCAAGACCTGTGAAGTCGATGAAACATTTGTCGGCGGCAAGTCCAAGAACATGCACGCCAAGGTACGCGCCCGACGCATAACCGGCAGCGGTGGTAAGGACAAAACCATCGTCATGGGTATTCTTGAGCGCGGCGGCGAAGTCCGCGCCACGGTGGTCGAGAAGCGCTCCCGGAAAGAACTGCAGGCGCATATCATGCAGAACGTCAAGGCGGGGGCGAGGGTTTATACCGATGCTCTGCCGAGCTACGATAGGCTACACGGCCTCTATATGCATGAAGCCATTGACCATGCCGTCGAATACGTGCGGGGCAATGTCCATGTCAACGGAATGGAGAACTTCTGGAGCCTGCTGAAACGCGGGTTGAAGGGCACCTACGTTGCCGTGGACCCGGAGCACCTTAATCGCTATGTGGTCGAGCAGGTTTTCCGCTTCAACAACCGCAAAGACCTGAACGACGGCGGCCGGTTCAATCTCGCCATGAAGCAGGTTGAGGGTAAGCGGCTGACCTATGCGGAACTGACGGGCAAGACCGATACGGTGCGCCACTAGCGCTTACGGGAGGCTCCCGCGAGGGAGAAGAACTAATAACAAGAAGTAATAAGAAAGTCATCACTTATTGCTTTACTTTCGATTTTATCGCCTATCCGGGTATACGGATAGGCGCATTTTGTGCGACACTATTTACGATCAACGTGGTCGAAGTGCTGATATTTGGTCATCAAATGACCACTCAAATGTGCCAGTATCCAGACAATAGGGGAGTTGCATTGCATGGAAGCAATCGCACGCACACCTCAGAGGACATCGGAATGGCGAAGCTCAACATTTTAAGCGTATCGCCTCAAGTCGGCGGATTCGTTCCAGGTTTTAACCCAGGCCCGTCAGATTTGGAAAATCTGATGGCCGGGCGGCAACGTGAAGTCGTGAACGTCGTCAATGATCCCACACTTCACGGCGTCCTCGGCGGAGATGTAGATATCGCGCAACGTCCGAGCCGAGAGAACGTCCTCGGCGATTTTGGTCCTCTCTCTCAAAATGCCATCAATAAGCTTCTCATTGGCAAGAGCGGCGTCTAGAGTTGCCTGTAAAGGTTGCCATGCCATTGATGATGGCTGCCCCATAGTCACCGGATGAATCATAAAAGTCGAGTTGCGCGACGCGAAGCGTGGCGATCCTCCGACGAAAATGCAATTTGCGGCAGATGCAACAATTCCTGTGTTGTGCGTAGTTACAGAAATTGGCAACGACCGAATATGATTGTAAATATATACGGCATCTGCAACATACCCGCCAACTGAAGATAACAATAGATACACACCATCATATTTGTCATTGACTGCGACATTGAGAGTCTTTGCAATATTTGTCGCAGCTGCAGAATCTATTGTTCCGCTGAATCCCACGTAAGCTATTTTTGCGCCTGCCAGATCAGCCATTTTTTACTTCTCCTTCGGCCAACACTTAACCAACAGCGACTATCGTGTCGCTGATATCGGCTTATGGGCCAAAGTCACGCGACGCTAGGGACGCCTCGTCTTAGTTACTTTCCTTGATTTCTTGATCTTCTTCTTTTCTTGTTCAAGAGCTTCTGCAAGTTCTGAGCGTGATACCTTCAAAAGACCGTCCAACATGGAGGCAAACTTATCCCCTTCGGACTTTTCCGAATGATCACGCTCCGTCTTGTCTCTATCGACGTTGCGCATACTTCTCCTTGCTTGTAGGATGAGGATGCGGACGGCAATGAGCCGCCGTCCGCAGAGCCTTCACTTACGGCTAGGAGATCAACGCGAACCAAACAGTAACCGCCTCGCGCGGGATGGTTTGAAGCAATACGATCTGAAACCGCATTTGAAGCCTCCTTGATGTTGGCCGGGCAGTCCTGCCGGCCTCAGGGCGCCTCCTACGACGCATTGGCTCCGAAGGCCGGGACTGTTAGCGCAGACCGGCCTTCACTTTTTGCACTATCTCACGGTTTTAAGAGTTGTCAACCACGGCACTCCCAGCCTTCACGAGCCAGGCGTCCCAATGATTTCAATCTTCATTTCCACGGGGCTTTCGTCGTCGTCATAAACTTGGCTGACGTTCATAGCGAAAGTACGGAGCCAACGCACACGTTTTTCGGGGGGCCACCCGTCGTCGCGCGTCGGAATCTTGCGCAACAGTGCCATCAATAGCGGGTCAAGCTGCAAGCCGCCATCATCGCCACCCCCTCCACCGCCGCGGTTTTTTTCCGGAGCTGGCGGAGTCGCTGCAGTCACAACGACAGCCGGCATCACGAGCTTATTTTTGCCTTGTTCGTGGAACCCGGTTTGCTCCGCCGATCCTACTAAGACCTGACGCGCACGTGCTTTCTGCTTTTCGGAGACGCCAAGGGAAACAATCTCGCGCTCAAGTGCAGCCGGCGGCGGCAGAACATGCCCCTTGTACTTGTCGAAAACAGCCTTGAACAGCGGCACATTGAGAAACGCATCGGCCTTAGCTCCACGCGCGTGCGCCTGATCTATGGCACGAACTCCGAGTGGGGACAGCCGGTAGGTTTCAGTTCCCTCGCTCTCGATCAGCCCAAACATGCGAGCGGCACCAACCTGTGAGCGGAAGGTGCTGCTTTTCGGGCTCTGATTTGTCCAGGGTCCGAGTTGATCTAGGGAACAGGTCCCATGTCCCACATTGCCGTGGATAGCTTGCGCAATCTTTTCTGCGTCTTCGTAGTCCGAATACGGAAATCCGATGGTGGACCTTTGACGCTTGGCCTCGCCTTCTGCGGAATCTTCCGAAACCTCATCTTCAATAGCTTCTATCTTTTCGCTCATACGAAATACCTCGGTCGTTTTCACGAACAACATGGCATTATCGTATGAGCGCATGACAGCGCAGTCAATGCCAAAAATGGATAGTCCGACGAACGGTAGTTCGTCTAACCATTTTTCGCATTAAACAATGCGGAGTCGATCAGGGGGAGTTTGTCGTGAGCGGGGCTGAAGTGGCGCCGTCATTATGCGACGACTCGTTCACTGAGTCAAGTATATTATTGCCCAAACTCGTGGCTGGCTGAGCAGAAGCCGATCGCCACGGCGCCCTCGCCCACGTTGACGCAGGCGGTAATGCTGGCGACGCTGGCGTAGACCTCCACCCCGTGCTGCAGCGCCACCGCCTTGAGGTCGAGGTAGCCCGGCAACCGCTCCAGGTTTGCGAGCTCGCCCGCGTAGCTGATGCACAGCGTGGGGGTCAGCAGCCCGGCACGGATGCGCTCGCAGGCGAAGCGGAACAGGCGCCGCGCGCCCTCCTCGAAGTGGCGGATGCTGGCGACCGGACCGGTCTCGTTGCGGTGGCCGCGGATCAGCGGCTTGATGTCCAGCGCGCTGCCCACGGCGTACTTGAACCAGCCCACGCTCTTGTCGCCTTTCTTGTGGGCCCGCGCCCGCAAGTGATAGAGATCGCTGGGCAGGCCGTACATGTAGAGCTGGGGAATCAGGGCGTCGAGGCGCTCGCGGATGCGGTTGGGTGGATCTCCCTGCCTGATCATGCGCGCCACCTCCACCGCCAGCACGCCCTGCGCGGCGAATATGTTCTGGCTGTCGATCACGCGCAGCGCGAACGGCCCGGCCACTCCGGCCTTGGCCCGCGCCGCCTTGTAGTCGTTGAGGATCGACAGCGAAGCCTGAGTGGCGTTGTCGAAGATCGGACTGCGCGAGCTGGCCACGGTGAGGCAGAACACGAAGTCGTACTCGAGCACCAGCCGGCGCAGGAACAGTTCCTTGATCTGCTCCACCGTCAGCGGCGCGGTCTCGGCGCGCGCCGTGTTGGTGAGGTGACGCCGGTAGAACTCCAGGGTGGCCTGGGGTTCGCGGCGGTCGACGAACTCCTCGTGGCCGATGTGGATGCTGACCGGCAGTATGACGACGCGATGCTCGCCGAAAAATTCGTGCGGCAGATCGCACGCCGAATCCACCACCAGACCGATCCTCATGCCACTCCTCCCTGGACGGCAAGCGCACAGCTATTCGTAGTAGTTCTTGTCAGGGCGGACATAGTATGTCCGAATCGCATGGGCACTGATCCTTGTGCCGCTTTGCGTTATCGCCCCGGGCTGCCTCGTCAGCCTTTGTGCGCGACGGTCAGCCGCGACCGGCGCAATTCTTCATACTCAGGTTAATAATATCTCTTAATCGATTGAACGACAAGGTTATTTTATTGATCCGGCCACAATCCTCCTGCACGTTCATTCTGGCCGCCTCAATAACGTTCGTCCAATTTTGCTTGCTGCCACAATTCCTCCATCCGGTGCAGCCGGTCCGGATCGCCCAGCGGCGGCAGCCGCTCCAGCTCACGCTGGATGTAGGCGTAGCGGCGGCAGAACTTGAGATTCGCCGCCGTCAGCGCCGCCGCCGGCTCCACGCCCAGGTGACGCGCGATGTTGACCACCATGAACAGCAAGTCGCCCAGCTCCTCGGCGCGGCCGGCCGCGTCGCCCGCCTGGCGCAGCTCGGCAACCTCCTCGGCCAGCTTGTCCCACAGGCCGGCCGGATCGTCCCAGTCGAAGCCCTGGGCCGCCGCGTCGAGCTGCAGCCGCAGTGCTTCGGCGATCGGCTCAGCCATCGCTGCCCAGCAGCTTCTGACGCAGATTCCAGAGGATGCCCGCGGTGGCGCCCCAGATACGGTAGCCGGCGTGGTTCAGTTCCATGAATGGCAACGTCACGCCGCCGCGGAGCATGGTCTTGCGCTCGAAGGCGTCGTCCGCCAGCAGGACCTCCAGCGGCAGCTCGAAAGTCTCCGCCACCTCGTTGGGGTCGATCACCGGCGTGAACGACTGCCGCACCATGCCGACAACCGGGGTGATGCGAAATCCGGTCAGAACCGGATAGTCATCGAGGTAGCCGATCACGGTGACGGTAGCCGGGTCGAGGCCGACCTCCTCCTGCGCCTCGCGCAGCGCCCCCGCCGCCAGGTCGGCGTCGTCCCGGTCGCGCCCGCCGCCGGGAAAGCTGATCTGCCCCTTGTGGTGCCGAAGGGTTTCGGCACGTCGGGTCAGCAGGATGCTGGTCCCGCCCGGCAGATCCATGATCGGCACCAGCACGGCCGCCGGCCGCAGCCGGGAGATCGCCTCCGGGGTGATGAACCGGTCGAGGTGCAGCGGCAGTTCCATCCGCGCCACCGGGCGCGCCGTCTCGTTGGTGCCGGCCAGGACCCGGCGCAAGCGCTGCAGGGGTTCGGCCGTGGCGGGGTACCGGTCCAACGCTATTCCCCCAGGCCGCGCGCCAGGTCGGCGACGATGTCCTGCACGTCCTCCAGGCCCACCGCGACGCGCACCAGCCCCTCGCTGATGCCGGCGAGCTGGCGCGCTTCCTGGCTGATGCGGCCGTGCGTGGTTGTGGCCGGATGGGTGATGGTGCTGCGCGTATCGCCCAGGTTGGCGGTGATCGACAGCATCTTCACCGCATCGATGACCTTCCAGGCCGCCTCACGCCCGCCCCGCACCTCGAACGAAACGATACCGCCGAAGCCCTTCTGCTGGCGCTTGGCGAGTTCGTGCTGCGGATGGTCCGGCAGGCCGGTGTAGTGGACATGCTCGACCGCCGGGTGCCTGCGCAGCCATATGGCAAGCTGTAAGGCCGATTCGCAGTGCGCACGCATCCGCAGGCTGAGGGTTTCCAGGCCCTTCAGGAACACCCAGGCATTGAACGGGCTCATGCAGGGCCCGGCGGTGCGCATGAAGCCGAACACGTCCTTGCCGACGCGCTCGGCGTCACCCAATACCGCCCCGCCGACACAGCGCCCCTGTCCGTCCAGGTACTTGGTGGCGGAATGGATGACCAGGTCGGCGCCCAGGCGCAGCGGCTGCTGCAGCACTGGCGTGAGAAAGCAGTTGTCGACCGCCAGCAGCGCCCCTGCGGCGTGCGCCACCCCGGCCAGCGCGCGGATATCGACGATGTCCCCCAGCGGGTTGTTGGGCGTCTCCACGAACAGCAGCCGGGTATTCGGACGCAGGGCCGCCGACCATGCCGCCGGATCGGCCGGGTCGACATAGGTGGTGGTTACGCCGAAGCGACCGAACACGTTGTTGAACAGATTGATGGTGGATCCGAACAGGGTCCGCGCCGCCACCACGTGGTCCCCAGCCTTGAGCAGGGCCAGCAGCGTCGACATGATCGCCGCCATGCCGCTGGCCGTGGCCACGCAGGCCTGGGCGCCTTCCATCGCGGCCAGGCGCTGCTCGAAAGCCGCGACCGTGGGATTGGTGAAGCGCGAATAGATATTGCCGGCCTCGGCCCCCGAGAACACGGCGGCCGCTTGGGCCGCGCTGTCGTATACGAACGAGGAGGTGAGGTGCACTGCCGCCGAGTGCTCGCGCTCCCCGGTACGGGGCTCGGCCGCGCGTATCCCGAGCGTCGCACTGCCCCAGCCCGGATCGATCTCAAGGTCCATGTATTTCCTTGCCTGCAGCAAAAAAGCCCGCCAGCGAGCGCTAAAACGGGCTTTCTTGCCCTTTTAGCGGGATTTATTACGCGCCCCGCAAGCTGGCTGCAAATCGGCGCGGTACCACAAATATTCAATTAGGTACGATACGGCAGTCCGCCTGTCGAATCAACCCGACGCTGGCGCCTCTTTCGCCCGGTCAGCGCCCGGCCGCCCCGCCCTTGCGCTGCAGGCTCTCCTCCACGTCCTCGCGCTCGCGTTCGTCCTCGTCGTCGCTCAGGCAAACGG
This sequence comes from Nevskia sp., assembly GCA_031291075.1. Taxonomy (GTDB): domain Bacteria; phylum Pseudomonadota; class Gammaproteobacteria; order Nevskiales; family Nevskiaceae; genus Nevskia. Next base: position 66,225 of record JARLJS010000068.1, read on the forward strand.
TCTTGTGATCGATATGCGAGCCGGTGGAATAGTCCGTGGTGCAGGTCTTGGTCTTGGCCGCCGGCGCCTTGTCGGCGACCGGCTGGGCGGAGCCGGCGGCTTCGGCCGCCGGTGGCTGCGTGGTGCAGCCCGCCACGGCGACCAGGATCAGGCTTGCGGCGGCCGTGGACAGAATCGTTCTGAACACTTTGGTTCCTCCCATAAGTGGTTCAGCTGTATAGCAAATATCTCGCCGCGGGGATAGTGCCGGCGGGCCCGGCGGCAGCGTCCGGCCGGGGAACCTAGTATCCTGAGTTATAAGTTCATTGAATTAATTTGACTCTCTGTTGTCTTATGCTCTCTCACCAGCACGCAGGGGGGGGCATATGGGACTGGGGCGGCCGATGCCGGAGCTGAAACTGACGGCGACGGAAAGCGATCAACTACTGGAATGGACGCGCCGGCATAAGACCTCTCAAGCGCTGGCGCTGCGAGCCAAAATCGTCCTGGCCTGCGCGCAGGGTGAGATGAATAGAGATGTGGCGCGCCGTCTGGGAGTGTCCAAGCCCACCGTGGGCAAATGGCGTAGCCGTTTCGTGACCGGTCGGCTGGATGGGCTGCTGGACGAACCGCGGCCCGGCGCTCCGCGGCAGATCGGAGACGACCAGGTCGAACGGGTCATCACCAAGAC
>JARLJS010000069.1 GCA_031291075.1 Nevskia sp.
CCGAAGAGTGAACGTCATATTCGAGAGGATGATCCAATCGAGCTGCGCCTGGTCGAGCGGCACCGGCGCGGTCACCGAGTAGTTGCCGACCTTCGCCGGCGCGAACCCGACCAGCGGCAGCGGGACCGACACGCCGGCGCCGTCCCACCCGGTCAGGGTCAGATTCGTCAGCGTGAGGAGGGTGGTCGCATCGGCGCACGTCGCCCCGCTGTACCCACCCACGCAGGCGCATTGGTACGGCAGCGCCGCGAGCTCGCTGGCTGCAAGCGGCAGCGGGGCACTCGTGGGCGGCATGGTGTCGACCATGAGATTGGCCGCCGGCGAATTCGCCGGCGCACGGTCCGAGCAGTTGGTGGCGGACGCGGGCGCGCATGGGTCGGCGTCGCACGGCAGCGGCACGTACACCTGCACCGTGTAGTTGACTCGCTGCCACTGGCCGGTCGGGTCGATCGGGAACTCCACCCGCAGCTGGTGCCAGCCGGAGACGAGCACCAGCGGCACGTCGACCCAGGGCCCGACCGGCGCCGGCCACTGCTGGTACAGAGTGCCGTTCCACCGCAGCGACATCGGCACCGACGAATCGGCGATCGTGGTGTTGATGCGCAGCGTCACCTGGGCGAAGCCAACCCGAGTCGGTGCCACGGAGGTGTAGTCGCCATGCGCCGCTGCGAACTTCGGCGTCAGCGCCAGCGTCTGGAGGGGAGTCGCCGGCGCGCCGACGGTGCCGGGTGCCCAAGCCTGCAGCGCCAGTGCCTGGACCAGCGCCGGCGGGATCAGCAGGTTGATGGTGTACGCCTCCTGGGCCGCCGTCACCAGCTCGACGACATTGACGCCCGCGTGCAGCTGGGTGAGATTCAGCGACGAGACGCCGGTCGTGTTGTACCAGGTGGCGCCGTTCACCCGAAGAGTGAACGTCATATTCGAGAGGATGATCCAATCGAGCTGCGCCTGGTCGAGCGGCACCGGCGCGGTCACCGAGTAGTTGCCGACCTTCGCCGGCGCGAACCCGACCAGCGGCAGCGGGACCGACACGCCGGCGCC
>JARLJS010000070.1 GCA_031291075.1 Nevskia sp.
AGCGGGTGTTCCTGAAAGTCGCTATAGCCATGCGCGGGTTCGCCGGGCAGGCGCGACTGATAATAGTAGTCCGCCGCATTGTCCCTGGAATTGAACAGGTTGTAGACCGACACCTGACCGCGCCAGCCGCGCGCAAACTGATACGCGACATCGAGATTCCATTCGGAATAGCCATTGTCGCGCGCCAACACGCCGGACTGATAGGGATAAGGTTGGTCATTGGTCAGCAAACCGCCATCGACCAGCGCGTGGGTACCGAGCCGCCGCCATTGCAGCGCCCCCGACCATGGCCCGAGATTGTGCACCAGTACACCGGCCGAATAGATGAAATCCGGTGCATCGGCGATGAAGCTGCCGGGGTTGTCGGCGCTGCCGATGCCGGCACAAGGGCCCGAGGCGGAGCCGGCGGGTGGGCACCGATAACGCGCCTTCGAAAAGGCGAGGTCGCCGTTCAGCTCAAGCCAGTGGAACGGGTGATACTGGGCCGAGATCTCGATACCCTGGCGCCGGCTCGGCCCGCTCGAATCGTCGGAGCCGACATCGGCGTTGTAGCTGAGTTCCGAACTGAAATCCTGCCGGAACACCGCGGCGGTGAGGTTGACCTTGGGAATGAGATCGGAGCGCAAGCCTGCCTCCAGCCCCGTGGTCCGCGCCAGCAGCGGCGACCCACTGGTGTTCTGCCCGGCGGCAAAGCCGAACACCCCGCGCACATCGTTGGAGTGAAACCCGACGCCGTAGCTGAAATAGACCTCGGTCTTGCGCCAGGGGCCGAGCGCGACGTTCACCTTGGGCTCGGGCAGCCATTGCCCTCCCGCAGCCGAGGCCGGCGCGACCGTACCATCATTGACGGTGGGCGCACGGGCCGTGTTGTGGTCGGTCGCGTAGGCGTAGTCGGCGCGCAGACCCAGCGTGGTGCGCAGCCACTTGGTCCAGTGGATCGTCTCCTGCAGGTACGGCGAGAGCATCAGCAGGTGGACCTTGTCGGCGGTGCAATTGCCGTTCACTGCGGCATAACGGATCGTATCGCCCCCGGTGTAGACCGAGCTGCCGGGAACATAGGCTGCGGGATTGCTCTGTTCCTGAAAGCAGGTGCCCAGGACAGTGTGCGATTGGTAGGTGTGCTTGCGGTCGACCGAGACGTCGTCGTAGCGCCCCTGCAGGCCGGCCTCGGTTTCGGAGGCAAAGCCGGCGATCGTCGCGTTGATCTTGTAGGTGGCGGCCAGGCCGAGGGTGGTGCGGG
>JARLJS010000071.1 GCA_031291075.1 Nevskia sp.
GCGCCTCCTGCTCCCCCTCCTCCTCCTCTGCCCAGCTGCGCATGTCGCCCACCTCCGGCTCTCGCGCTCGTATTCACCACCGCTCGAGTGTTGACTGTCACGCCACTTGTTGCGCCGGCGCCCGCCTCCCCTCCGCCCGCGCCCTCCGCTGACGCATTGCGTTGTCCACTCGCCTCAGCTCCTTCCCCCGCGCCGCTGTCGCCGGCCCCAACCTGTGCACCTCCGCCGCTGCCTCCACTCCTCCTCCCTCACTCTGGACTGTCGCCGCAACAATTTCCTCTGCTGCTGCCAACGCCCACCCCCGCCGCTCCCCCGCCTGCCGCGTTCTCCCCCTCCGCGGGCGCTGGAGCCCTTGCTGGCACATGCCGCCGTGCCCACATCGCCTCAATCGTCAGCTCCCGCCGCTCTGCTGCTGCCTCTCGTGGGCCACGCCGCCTGTCTGCCTGCCACCGCCTCGCCGCCGTCATGTCCACTCCCATCTCCGCGTACACTGCAGGCCGCGCCTTCACCAGCAGGAACTGCCGCCGCGGCCACGTCACCTGCAGGAATGCTGCTACCCGCACATTCACCGGCTGTGTATACCAGTCAATGTGCCCCTCCCACCTCCGCCCTGGCGCCGCCATGCCCGGCCGCCGCCGCCAATACCACTCCTCCAGTCGCGTGCCGCCCTCTGTGCAGCCGCCCAACAGCAGGATGTACACGTTGTCAGCCGTCACCTCCTTCCCTGCTCTCCTCAGTACCCCCTTTGCCATCCTGATCGCCGCGCCCAGCACCAACTCGCGCTCTTGCGCCATGCGCGCACACTCCAGCAAGATGTGAGGCCCCTCATCCTTCCTGTCCCGCCGCCCACACAGCCAGCACCAGTTTTGCCCTCTGTAGCCCACTATGCGCGCCTCCTTGCCGCACAACTTGACCATCAGCCCGCGTGTACGCATCCGCGTCAACAACCTGAGGCCCTTGGCCCACGCCGCCGGCCACATGTACCCCGGCGCCCCCATGCTCGTCTCTCCCAGGCCGCCTTCACAATACAGGCGGGCCCCCTTCGCTCGTCGCTGCGCCGCGTCCTCTTCCCACGACTTAAACAACGCCGCCTCCACGTCGTCCAATTTCACGCCCTCTCCCACCACCTGCTGCGCCTCCGCTACCATGTGCTCTGCCGCCGCAAACCACGACCCTTCCGGCCAGCCCCCCTCCGTCTCCCGCTTCAACACACCGAACCACGTCTGCGCCACGTCTCCATGCGCCCACACCCTCATCACTCGCGCTTGCAATATCAGCTTGATGGGCGGCACCCCCAGTTCTGTGTACACCACCGCCCTCGCCACGCCGCCCCTACCAACCTTGCATCCCATTATCCTCCCCAGTGTCTCGTCCACCAGCTCCTGCATACTCGCCACCATCACATTCTCCAGCCCCACCAGCGGCGCCCACCACTCACACGCATATAGTAGACGCCCCGACACCATCTGACTGACCACCGCTATCCTCTTGTCCGCCGCCACCGTGCTGTTGCCTAGAAAGGGTGCCAGCCGCCGCACCACCTCCTTCCCCTTAGCCAGCTGATCCTCCATCACCGTCTGTGGGTTCATGTCTGGCCGCCATCCCGTGCCCAGGTAGCGATACGCGTGCATGTCCCCCTCACCCACCACGGGCACCTTCACGCCGCCAATCC
>JARLJS010000072.1 GCA_031291075.1 Nevskia sp.
CACCTTCTGCTCCGGAGGCAAGGGCGGCCAGAGCGTGAACACGACCTATTCCGCCGTGCGGCTCACCCACCTGCCCACCAACACCGTCGTGCAGTGCCAGGACGAGCGCAGCCAGATCAAGAACATGGCCAAGGCCATGACTGTCCTGCGCAGCCGCCTGCTCCAGAAGGCCCAGGACGAGGTCGACGCGGCCCACTCGGCCCTCCGCAAGTCCCAGGTGGGCAGCGGCGACCGCAGCGAGAAGATCCGCACCTACAACTTCCCCCAGGGCCGCGTCACGGACCACCGGGTGGGCGTCACCATCCACCAGATCGACAGCTTCATGTCCGGCCAAATCGAGCCCATCATCGAGCCGCTGCGGGCGGCCTTCGAAGCGGAGCGGTTGCAGGCGTTGGAGGCCTGAGCGGCCACATCTTTCCCATCCATGCAAAAACGGGAGGCGTCGCCTCCCGTTTTTGTTAACTGCCGACCGGAGGCCGGCAGCCGTCGGAACTACTTCCGGAGCGTCACCCTTTCCGGTGCGGTCAGGCTGAAGGCGATGGGCTTTCCGGCGGGGATGCGGATCACGGTGTCAGCGGTGCCGGCGGCGACGGCGGTGCCGGCGGCGGCGCCGATGGCCGCGCCCCCCAGGGCATGGTCGTTCTTGTGCTTGCTGTCGGCCAGGATGCCGATGAGAGCGCCGAGGGCCGCGCCCCCGCCGATGAACTTGGCATTGCGCTCCCCCTTGGCCGTGGCGACCACCACGTGGGTGCCGGCATCGATGCCGACGCCGGCGACCTCTGTCAGCCGGATGCCGAGGGCGCCCTGGCCGCTGCTCAAGCGCCCCGCCGCCGCGCTTTCCGTGACGACCCCGCGGGCGGGACTGCCGGCGCTCCACACCAGCTTGCCGTCCTGGACCACGTCCGCGGCGAGGGAGCCCTCCCAGGCATCGCCCGCCTGATCCTTTTCCGTGCTCAGCTCGCGGGCCAGGGTGATCTCGAGCTTGGTGCCCGTGGGGACTTCCACCACCACCGGCTTGGGCTCTTCCTTGGGGGCGGGGGCCTGGGCCAGGGTCAGGGCCTCCTGCTTCTTGGCCTCCGCGCGCTTCTTCGCATCCGCGACCTGCCGTTCCAGGGCCCTCACCTGGCCCTTGGTGAGGTGCTCCGCATCATCGCCGGTGGCCTTGCCCGATTTGGCCTCGGCGAGCTGCTGCTCGAGCTGGGCGACCTTGGCGTCGGCAGCCTTGGCGGCTTCGTCGGCCTGAAGGGCGGCTTCGCTCTTGTGGCTG
>JARLJS010000073.1 GCA_031291075.1 Nevskia sp.
CCCCGCCGCGGGCCCGGGGCGGCGGCGGCCGCTGCCATTCGAGGCAGCGGCCCAGCATGGCGGCGACGAGGACGATCGACAGCAGTTCCAGCAGGCGGGTCAGAACCGGCGGCAACAGCCACAGGCGGAAGTCCTGTGCGCCGCTCACCGGACCAGACCAGCTCAGATCCGCCGCCGTCCATTCCCAGTCCGGCAGGCCGGGTCCGGTGGGCGTCAGCGCGCCCGGTTCGAAGCGGCGCATCGCCTGCTGCGACAGCTGCGCCTGCTGGGCCAGCATCGCCTTCTTGCGAAGGGAAGAGAGTTGCGCCGCTTCGGCTTGTGACTGCGCGGCGGAAAGCGCCGAGCGCCCGGAGACGGCCGGTGCCGCCATTGGCGGCGACGGTGCTTCGGTCGGCATCCGCGCCCCTTCTTCCTTGGCCTGCTCCGGTTCGGTCACCATCGGCTCGGGCCGGGGTTCCCCGGACGCGGCGTCCTCGTTCAGCGACACCTGGTGTTTCAGCGACGCCTGGTAGGAGATTGGATTCAACGGTATCTGCGCATGCTCCAGCTGCGGATACAAGGCGCTGCGCGCCTGCTGCAGGGCGAAGGGGATGGCGAGCAACAGCAGGACCAGCGCGGCCAGCATGCGGTAGCGCGCCAACCAGGTTTCCAGGCGGCCGCCGCGGAACGACGCCGGCAGGGCGCGGAGCAGCGCGACGGTGGCGATCAGGTTGAGCCAGGACCAGCGCGGCGCGGCAGCTTCCTGCCAGCTCAGCAGCAGCATCAGCAGCATCAGCCCGCCCCAGCGCAAGCCGAACAGGCGCAGCGCCGCGGCGGCGGCGATCAGCACGGCGAACAGGTCGAGCAGGCTCCAGCGGCCGACCCAGGTCTGCGGCACGTTGTCGACACCGGAAGCGGCGAACAGGCGCCATCCCGGCGGTAGCCGCAGCACGGTGTCGACACCCTGCACCTCGTGGTCCCAGCCGTTCACCGGCAGCCGCGAGACGCGACCCTCGATGCGGCTGGCCGCCACCAGCTCCAGCGCGGCGTGGCGCACTTCCACACCCTGGTCGTCGCCGCTTCGCCGGGTGATCGGTTGCGGCTCGCCGTCCAGGGTGACGCTGCCGAGCCGCAGCGGAGCGGTCGCGTCCAGGCGCCACTGGTCGCCGATCCGGCCGCGCAGCGAATCCCGCACGGTGTAGCCGCGGCCGTCGAAGTCCAGCCACAGCTGCCGCTGCAGGGCGATGGTTCCTGCCTGCGGATGCGGATCGCCGCGCTGCTTCTCGCTCAGGTGCAGGGTCTCGCCGCTCTTGAGGGCGTAGGCGCGATTGCTGCGCCAGGGCGTGGGCACCTGCGCCTGCTGCGGATCGACCGCGGGCACGCCACTAATTTCGACGATGCGCAGGTTGTTGTGCGGCGCGAACGACCATACCTCCTCGGCCGGCCACGGCGCTGCCAGCTGCGGCAGCTTGAGGTCCGTCACCGGCCCGGCGGCGCGCGCGGTGACGTCGATGCTCCAGACCCCGGGGCGCAGCTGCACGTTGAGAAAGCCGCTTTCGTCAATGCGCGCCGGCAGGGGGGAGGCAATCTCCAGAGGCTTCAGGTCCGGCAGCAGCACCGGACCGAAGCGCTCTTCGCGCACCTGTCCGGCGGCTTCGATGCCGATGTGCGTAACCACCCGCAGCGGGATGTCGTCATCGACCAGGCGATACACCTGCAGTGCCAGGCGATCACCGGCCAGGTCCTGCGGCGCGCTGCGGCCCAGCCAGACGCTGTCGGCGCTGCGCGTCGGATGGGTGTGCTCGGCTCCGTTCACGCTCAGCGACACCAGTCCGGTGTTCTGCGGCACCGCCAGCGATTCCGGCAGGCGCGTCCATTCGAATCCGCCGGCGATGACGTAGCTTCCTGCGGCCAGGTACAGCGCAGGCGTGCCGGCGTGGCTGGCCACCGGCGCGGGCCGGCCGTCCACCCGTACGTCCTGCGGCCAGGCCTTGTCGCCGCCCGGCAGCAAGGCCCAGCCCTGCGCGTCCAGTTTCGTCCGCAGCTCGAAACGGCCACCGTTGCCGCTCAGTTCCAGGCGCAGGCGCGAGGGCCAGTCGCAGGTGCGTACGGCGCCGTTGTCGTGCGCAACCGGACAGTCGCGCAGATCGCGGTCGTGCAACGCCCAGGCGATCCAGGTCTTCAGGGGCGCCGGCACCTGCGATTCCGGCAACGGCGAAGCCGCCGCGGTGGCCGCCAGCATGGCGGCAGCCATGACCACGGCGCACACAGCATTCTGCAGACGCATGGTTCCCCCGATTGAAAGCCCTTGGACTGCGCGGGCCGCTAACCGTGCAGGGCCTGCTCCAGGTCCTGCCGCAGGTCCTCCACGTCCTCGATGCCCACCGACAGCCGGCACAGCGTATCGGAAATGCCGAGCTGCGCCCGCGTGGCGGCCGGTACGCTGGCGTGGGTCATGATCGCCGGATGCTCGATCAGGCTTTCCACCCCGCCGAGCGACTCCGCCAGGGCGAAGATGCGGCAGCGTTCGAGGAAGCGCCGCGCGTCCTCCAGTCCGCCCTTGAGCTCCACCGAGATCATGCCGCCGAAGCCGCGGCTCATCTGCCTGCGCGCCAGCGCGTGCTGCGGGTGCGAGGGCAGGCCGGGATAGTGGACGCGCGCGATTTTCGGATGCCGTTCGAGCCATTCCGCCAGGGCCTGCGCGTTCTCGCAGTGGCGCTGCATGCGCACCGCCAGGGTCTTCACCCCGCGCAGCGCCAGGAATGAATCGAACGGCCCGGCCACCGCGCCGACCGCGTTCTGCAGGAAGGCGAGGCGCTCCTCCAGTTCGCTGTCGGCGCCGACGACCAGCATGCCGTTGACTACGTCGGAGTGCCCGTTGAGGTACTTGGTCGCCGAGTGCATGACCAGGCCGAAGCCATGCTCCAGCGGCCGTTGCAGGTAGGGGCTGGCGAAGGTGTTGTCGGCCGCCGCCAGCAAGCGGTGGCGCTGTGCGATCCCGGCAATGGCATCGAGGTCGACCAGCTTGAGCATCGGGTTGGTGGGCGTCTCCACCCAGATCATGCGCGTCTCGGGGCTCACCGCCGCGGCGACGTTGGCGGGGCCGCGCATGTCGACGTAGCTGAAGCGCAGCCCCGCCGACTGCTCGCGCACGCGCGCGAACAGGCGATAAGTGCCGCCGTACATGTCGTCGCTGGCGATGACGTGGGCGCCGGGCTCCAACGTGTCGAGCACGGTGGCGGTGGCGGCCAGCCCGGAGGCGAAAGCGTAGCCGCGGCGGCCGCCCTCCAGGTCCGCCACGCAGCGCTCGTAGGCGAAGCGCGTCGGGTTCTGCGTGCGCGAGTACTCGTAGCCCTTGTGTACCCCGGGGCTGCTCTGGACGTAGGTGGAGGTGGCGTAGATCGGCTGCATCACCGCGCCGGTGGTGGGGTCGGGCGACTGGCCGGCGTGGATGGCGCGGGTGGCGAAGCGGTGGACTTGCGTGGTGTCCTTGGACATGGACCGATATTCCCGAGGGTCTTAGGGCAGTTTAGCGGTCGTCGCTGCGCTCGACCGCCGGGAAGTGGTAACGCCCTTCCAGCAGCTCGCGCCTTGGATGATAGGCGCGCATGGTCAGGCGGAAGGGGCCGGGCGGGGCGGGCAGCCAGTTGCCTTCGGCAGCGGCGGCGGGCGAGGCTTGCTGGATCAGGATGTCCATGCTGCCGTCGGGATTTTTCCTCAGACCCGGCGTGCGGTCGCCCACCGCGTAGCGGTGCAGCGGGTTGTCGGCGAAGAACAGGCGGCCGTCGGCCTCCACTTCGTACATGGTGAGCGACCAGAACGCATCCACCGGCACGGGTGGCAGGTGCAGACGGTAGCGGTGCGTGCCGTCCAGCGCTTCGCCGCGCGCGTCGCGCAGGGCGCTGCTGTACATCGCCTCCTCCGGCGGCAGCGCCAGCAGGCCGGCCAGGGCCACGCCGGCGCGGACCTCGTAGTCGGTGCCGAAGTTGCCGATGTCCGCCGGCGGGTAGCTCCAGCCGGCGATGAGGTGGGGCGGCCGCGCCACCAGCCAGGCCAGCAGCTTATGCTGCATCGGCAGATTTGTGCTAGACTGCGCGCTCAACGCCCGGTC
>JARLJS010000074.1 GCA_031291075.1 Nevskia sp.
GCGATCCGCTCCAGCACATCGGAATTGTCGCTGGCGAGCCGGGCGGCCTTGTCGAGGGTCTGCAAGGCGAGCGCGGTCTGTCCGGTCTGGATGTAGGCGTTGCTGAGCAGCTCCAGCAACTCGACGTCGACCAGGCCGGCATCCATCGCTTTCGTCAGCACCGGGATCATCTGCTGCGGCTGATGGGCGCGGGCGTAGATGCCGGCGAGCAGCTTGTAGCCGGCGATATCCGTCGGCGTGCGGGCCACATACTTGGTCGCCGCGTCGGTGGCCTGCGCGGTCTGGCCGAGATTGATCTTCACCAGCGCCTGGAAATACTCGCCGCGAGGGAAGCGCGAAATGACCGGGGAAATGTTTTGCAGCGCGGCATCCGCCCCCGGCCAGTCGCCGGCGCGGGCCAGCAGCACGGTCAGGAAATAGTTGGCGAGCGGATTGCGGGCATCGATCTTCAGGACGGCATCGACATCTTCCCGCGCCTTCTGGAACTGGTTCAGGGCGATCAGCGTATTGGCGCGCTCGAGGTGGAGATTGACGGCGCCCGGGGAGATCGCGATCGCCTGGCCGAAGGCGGCGGCGGCGGCCTGGTAGTCGCCGCGGGAATGCAGCAACTGGCCTTTCAGCAGCAAAGCATCGGCCGAACGGGGATTGAGCTCCAGCGCGTGGTTGATCTTCGCCTCGGCGGCGGCGGAATCGTTGCTGGCCAGCGCCACGCGGGCGGCGGCAAGCGACGCCTCGGCGGATTTCGGCTCCAGCCGTTCGGCCTCATCGATCGCGGCCTGCGCCTGTGGCAGCTCCTTCAACCCCAGTTCCGCCAGTGCCCTGGTGACCAGGAGGGAGCTGGCTTCCGTCGGCGGCAGACCCTCGACGGCCAGGTCCTTCACCTCCTTGAAGCGGCCCTGGGCAAGGTAGGCGCGGGCCAGCAGGGGCATCACGACCTGGTTGTTCCAGCCGCCGGCCTGGGCGAGCTTGAACTCCCTCTCGGCGGCCACCGGGTCGCCGAACTGCAACTGCACCGCGCCGAGCCGGAAATGCGCCTCCGCGCTTTGCGGCCGGCTGCGCAACATGGCGCGCAACTCGATCTGGGCGCTGTGCATATCGCCGCGCGCCATGGCGGCGCGGGCCAGGCTGAGATAATCGTGCGACTGGCGCCAGTACCAGGCGCCGCCGCCGGCGATGCCGCCGACCAGCAGGATTGCCAGGACAACCAGAAGATACTTCTTCATGCGTCACCATTGCCGGAGAAACCTGCGCCACGGCGGCCGCGGCGGCGCAGGCATACCGCGTCCCGCCTGTCCTGCCGAGACGTTTCGCGGACCGGCGGCCTGAACGGCGGCGGTTTTCGTACCGGACCCGCGATGGTTATGTCCACGCCCCTTCGCCCCTCGCGCCAGTCCGGGGAAAGCCGGACGGCGGCAAGCGGACCAGCCCCGGCAAAACGGCGGGGAGAGAAAATATGTTTACCATTCGTTCAGAAAATACCCAGTCCACCGGTCCCGGGATCGATCGGATCTCGTAAACGAGACATAGATGCCACCCCAACGCCGCGGTCAAGCGCTCTTGCCGGACCGGCAATTTTCGAACGTTCCTGTATCGATCGGGCACACAATTTTCCCGTGCCTGTCCTTGCTTGTCAGGACAACCATGGATCGTGCCGGTCCAACTGTTTGCAGCGATCCACGAAATGATCAAAGATCTTTTCTCCCGCCAGATTGCCCGTGCTATGCGTGTGTCCAACTGTGACAGGCGGATTTGTGCTGGAACACCTCCACATCAGACGCACCCGGCGCCCGCCGGGGCCCGACGCTTTTTGCCAGCCGGGAAGATGCCTTCGGCGTGCCTTTCCCGATCGGCCCTATGCAGGCGTGTAGCTCAGTGGCAGAGCACTGTCATTACGGGACAGATGTCGGGGGTTCGATTCCTTCCGCGCCTATCCTATATGCACGCGCGGCTTCCATTCGCTGATACCGGAACGATCATGACCGTCATCATCCGCCTGGCCTGTGCCGCGGCACTTTTCCTGCTCGCCGGCTGTTACGCGGAGCACCCGCCCGTAACGGCGCCCACCGCCGCGCCGGCCACGGTGGCAGATGCCACGGCGGCGAAGTCGGATATCTACGTGATCGGCCCGGGCGATCAGTTGAACATCTTCGTCTATGATTCGCCGCAGCTCAGCATGACCGTGCCGGTTCGCCCGGACGGGCGGATCTCCACCCCGCTGGTGCCCGAACTGATGGCGGCCGGCAAGACGCCGAGCCAGCTGGCCAGCGACATCACCGAGCGGTTGAAGGAATTCGTCAAGGATCCGAATGTTACTGTCATCGTCAGCGGCTTCATCGGCCCGCTGGACCGGCAGATCCGGGTGATCGGCGAGGCCGTGGAGCCGCAGGCGGTGCCCTATCGGGATCACATGACCGTACTCGACCTGATGATCATGACCAAGGGATTGACCCGTTATGCCGCCGGCAACCGCGCCGTGATCGCGCGGCGCGTCGGCGGCAAGCAGGAAACCATCCATGTGCGGCTGGACGATCTGCTGAAGGACGGCGACATCGACCAGAACGTCGAGATGCAACCTGGCGATACGCTTATCGTTCCGCAGTCCTGGTTCTGAGAGGAGCGGCGCTTGGACGAATTCCGCTCTCTGCTCCGCCGCTATATCCTGGGCGCCTGGCGCAAGCGTTGGTTCGCCATCGCGGTGTGCTGGATGGTGTGCGTGGCCGGCTGCGTGCTCGTCTCCACCATTCCCAACCAGTACGAGGCCAGCGCCCGGCTGTACGTGGATTCGGACTCCGTGCTGACGCCGCTGCTGAACGGCCTGGCGCTGGACGACACGCCGGACAATCAGCTCGACATCCTGCAACGCACCCTGCTGAGCCGGCCCAACCTGGAGAAGCTGATCTCCAAGACCGACCTGGAACTCTCCATCGCCGGCCCGGCCGACCTCGAGAAGATGGTCGCCAACCTGGCCACCTCCATTCGGATCGTGCCGCAGACCCGCAACCTGTTCACCATCTCCTATCGCAACGCCACTCCCAAGCTGGCCTACGACGTGGTGCAAAGCATCCTGTCGATCTTCGTCGAGAGCAAGGTCGGCGCCAACCGCGCCGACATGGAAAACGCCCGGGTGTTCCTGCAACAGCAGATCTCCCAGTACGAACGCCAGCTGCGCGAGGCCGAGGCGCGGCGCGCCGAATTCCGCGCCAAGTACATCGACCTGCTGCCCTCGGATGCCGGCGTATCGCGCCTGGACAGCGCGCGCACCGAGGTGCACGCGCTGGAGGGGCAGCTTCAGGACGTGCTGACCAAACGCGACATGATGCGCCGCGAGATGTCCACCATGCCGGCGGTGCTGACGCTGGATTCCGACACCAGGCCGGTGATCCTCGGCGGCTACGGCCCGGGCTCGGCGGAGAACGCGCAACTCGTCCAGGCCGAGGCCCATCTGGCCGAACTGCGGCTGCGCTACACCGACCAGCACCCGGACGTGATCGCCGCGCGCAACCAGGTCGCCGCGCTGAAAGCCGCCGCCCCGGCGCAGCAATCGCCGGCGAGCCAGGCCGCCCAGGAACTGGCGGCGCTGCCGAAGCCGGCCGCGCGCACCGTGCCCAATCCGGTCTATGAGCAGATGCGCATGCAGTTGTTCGAGCAGGAAACGGTGATCGCCTCACTGCAACGCCAGATCGCCGACGGCACCAAGGAACGCGACCGGCTGCAGGAAATCGCCCACAACGTGCCCGGGCTGCAGGCCGAATACGCCAACCTCAACCGCGACTACGACGTGCTGCATCAGAACTACACCGAGCTGCTGAGCCGGCGCGAGTCGATGCGCATCTCCGCCGCCGCCGACAACGATGCCGAGAAGATCAAGATGCAGATCATCGACCCGCCGCTGGTGCCGCAGATCCCGGTGGCGCCGAAGCGGGCCCTGCTGCTCTCCGCCGTGCTGGTGGCCGGCGTCGGCGCCGGGCTCGGCCTGGCCATCCTGATGCTGCAATTCGACC
>JARLJS010000075.1 GCA_031291075.1 Nevskia sp.
AGTTGATCGCTTTCCGTCGCCGTCAGTTTCAACTCCGGCATCGGCCGCCCCAGTCCCATATGCCCCCCTGCGTGCTGGTGAGAGAGCATAAGACAACGGAGAGTCAAATTAATTCAATGAACTTATAACTCAGGATACTAGCAGGCAGGTACGTCCTGTACAAGCACCGGGCTTCCATGCCCGGACTGCTGAAACAAGCAGGTCTCAACAAATAGAGCCGGTACCCGCCTCGGGTGCCGGCTTTTTTTTAACCTAGAAGCGGCAGTTGGGGATCGGACCCCGATATTGATTGGGCGGCGATCCCGTGGCGAGGGATGGCGCCGGCCTGGAGCCTGGGTTTATTGCAGCACGCGCACCGCTCCCACGAACCGGTTGGGCCAGGGCGCCTGGTCGATGTGGATCACCGACACCTGCCGGCCGCTTTCGGGCGCGTGCACCATCTCGTGGTGGCCCAGGTAGATGGCGACGTGCAGGCCCTTGTCGCCGAAGCGGTAGAACAGCAGGTCGCCCGGCCGCGCCTCGTCCAGGTCGATGCGGCTGCCGGCACTGCGTTGTTCGTCGCTGCTGCGCGGCACCTTCACGCCGGCCTGACCGTAGCTGTACTGCACCAGGCCGCTGCAGTCGAAGCCGGAGGGATCGCTGCCGCCGTAGCGGTATGGACGGCCCACCTGGCCCAGCGCCGTCTCGACCACACTCTCCCGGATCGGGTTGTCGTTTTCGCCGCGGTGTCCGGCGCAGCCGCCGAGCACCAGCGCGGTCGGCAGCAGCAAGGCGGCGCACAGGCGCATGCCGGTGCGCTCAGCCGTCGGCGGGCGGCTGGGTGCTGAGCATCGAGGGACGCTGTGCAAAGGTGAAATACCAGCTTGCCAGGCGCTCGCGGCCGTTGCGCCACTGCAACGCCGGCATGCGGTAGTCGAGGTAGGCAAGGGCGACGCCGGCCGAAACCTCGACGGTGCGGACCGCGCCGTCGTGCAGCAGCTCCGCCGCCTCGGCGTCGAGCGCGTCGAGCGCCCGGTTGATGGCGGACGCCTGGCGGTCGAGCCAGCCCTGGTAGACGAACTCGGGCGGGCGGCGCTGCTCCATGCGGCAGGCCACTGCGGCGGTCAGGATCCCCTCGGCCAGCTGCAGCCGGCGCAGCAATGTCCAACGCTGGGCGCCACGTGGCATGGCAGCGAGGCCGCGGCCCCGCGTCTGCAGGTACTCGACGATCAGGCTGCTGTCGAACAGGTGTTCGCCTTTTTCCGTGACCAGCGCCGGCACTTTCGACAGCGGGTTGACGACCAGGAAGTCGGCGGGCGCGGCGTACGGGTCGACCGGCACCTCGCCGACCGAGTCGCTGAGCCCCAGTTCCTGCACCACCACGCGCACCTTGCGCGCAAACGGTGAGGTGTGGGTCATGTACAGCTTCATTCTCATCGCCAGGTTCCTTCGGCGCCGGCCCCGATGGGTGGTCGCCGAAGAGCTTGCCCGCGCGGGCGGCGAATGGCAATGGCAGCGCCCGCGACGCGGTCGACGGCTTAAGCGGCGCTTTCCTTGTCGAGGAACTTCTCGGCATCGAGCGCGGCCTGGCAGCCGGTGCCGGCAGAGGTGATGGCTTGGCGGTAAACGTGGTCCATCACATCGCCGGCGGCGAACACGCCCGGCACGCTGGTTTCGGTGGCGCCGCCCTCGCTGCCGCCGTGCACCTTGAGGTAACCGCCCTGCATCTCCAGCTGTCCCTCGAAGATGCCCGTGTTCGGCGAGTGGCCGATGGCGACGAACACGCCCTTCAGCGCGATTTCGCGGGTCTTGCCGTCGTCGATGCTCTTCACGCGCATGCCGGTGACGCCGGAGGCGTCGCCCAGCACTTCGTCCAGCCCGGCGTTCCAGATGATCTCGACCTTGCCTTCCTTTTCCTTCTTGAACAGCTTGTCGTGCAGGATCTTCTCGCCGCGGAAGCGGTCGCGCCGGTGCACCACGGTGACCTTGCTGGCGATATTGGCGAGATACAGCGCCTCCTCCACGGCGGTGTTGCCGCCGCCGATCACCGCCACCTCCTGGCCCTTGTAGAAGAAGCCGTCGCAGGTGGCGCAGGCGGATACGCCCTTGCCGCGGAAGCTCTGCTCGGAGGGGATTCCCAGGTAGCGCGCGCTGGCGCCGGTGGCGATGATCAGCGCGTCACAGCTGTACTCGCCCTGGTCGCCCCTGAGCCGGAATGGGCGCTGCTTCAGGTCCACCTCGTGGATGTGGTCGAACACGAACTGGGTGTCGAAGCGCTCGGCGTGCCGCCGCATCCGCTCCATCAGGTCCGGACCCATCAGGCCCTCGACGTCACCCGGCCAGTTGTCCACCTCGGTAGTGGTCATGAGCTGGCCGCCCTGTTCCAGGCCGGTGATCAGCACCGGCTTGAGGTTGGCGCGGGCGGCGTAGACGGCAGCGGTGTATCCGGCCGGGCCGGAGCCAAGGATGATCAGGCGGTGATGGTTGCTCATGGGTTCGGTCAAGGCTGAAATTCAGTGTAACCGGAATGCGGTCGGCGCTCCGCCCTGTGAGGTGTGAGGAGTGAGGGGACAAGCTTACTTGTCCCCTCACAGGCGGCGTAGCCGCCGACCTCACCCCTTACAGCCCGCGCAGCGGGCGACCTCACGCTTTACAGCGCTTCGGCGTGCTTCGCCAGGTAGCTCGCCACGCCTTCGGCGGTGGGCTTCATGCCTTCCTGGCCCTTCTGCCAGCCGGCCGGGCACACCTCGCCGTGCTGCTCGGTGAACTGCAGGGCGTCCACCAGGCGCAGCAGCTCGTCCACCTCGCGGCCCAGCGGCAGGTTGTTGACCACCTGGTGCTGCACGATGCCGTTCTTGTCGATCAGGAACGAGGCGCGCAGCGCCACGCCCGCCTGCGGATGCTCGATGCCGTACGCCTGGGCGATATCGTGCTTGACGTCCGCCACCAGCGGGAAGCCGACCGGGCCGATGCCACCCTTGCCGACCGGAGTGCTGCGCCAGGCGTAATGGGTGAACTGCGAGTCGATCGACACGCCCACCAGCTGCACGCCGCGCTCCTCGAACTGCTTCAGGCGGTTGTTGTGGGCGATGATCTCGGAAGGGCACACGAAGGTGAAGTCCAGCGGCCAGAAAAACAGCGCGACATACTTCTTGCCCTTGAGGTCGGAGAGCTTGAAGTTCTCCGTGATCGAACCGTCGCCCAGCACGGCGGGGGCGGTGAAATCGGGGGCGGGGCGGCCAACAAGAACGCTCATCTCAGGCTCCTTGAACGATTGGAAAGCAGGGAATGGATCGGTCGGGTTTGGAACAGTCGGAAAAATGCAGGGTCGAAGGGGTGATCCGACGCTGCGAGGCGCATTCTAGGGCTTGCGGCGTCGATAAAACCAGCTAAATGTTTTTATGCGATGAATAGACAGCGGCTATTGACCGGGGTTCCCGCGCGAGTGCGCCGCAACTCTGCCGCAATGCGCGCCGGGCGGCCTGCCGTGCCATACTGGCCGCAGTTCCGTTTCTTCTCCTTCCCGTAATTTCGATGAGCGAGTCCAAGTCCATTTTCGGACGCTTTTTCAACTTCGTCTGGCGCGTATTCACCGGCATTTACCGCGCGGTAGTGGTGTTCTGGATGCTGGCGGTCATCGCCCTGGTCTGGATGGGTTTCCAGGGCGGGCCCCCGGTGCGTGTCGAGAACAACGTGGCGCTGGCGCTGATCCCCACCGGGACGCTGGTCGACCAGGTGACGACCACCGGGCAGAGCCTGCTGCGCCAGCTCGGTCAGACCCGGCCCTCGCAGACCCTGCTGCGCGACCTGACCGCGGCACTGAAGGCGGCCGCCAGCGATCCGCGGATTCCGTTCGCGGTGCTGCGTCTGGACGACCTGGAGGCGGCCGGCCTGCCACAGCTGCAGGAGCTGGGGTTGGCGATGAAGAAGTTCCGCGGCAGCGGCAAGCCGATCTACGTCTATGGCGAATCGTTCGATCAGAACCAGTACTTCATCGCCTCGCAGGCCGACGAGGTCTCGCTCGATCCTATGGGCCAGCTGATGCTGCAGGGCTACAGCGTCTACACCAACTACTACAAGGACGCACTCGACAAGCTCGGGGTGCAGATCAATGTGTTCCGCGTCGGCGAATACAAGTCGGCGGTGGAGCCGTTCCTGCGCAACGACATGTCGCCCGACGCCAGGGCCGCCAACCAGGCCTGGCTCAACGACCTCTGGGACATCTACAATCAGGGCGTTTCCTCCGCGCGCAAGCTGCCCGACAAGGCGGCCGACGCCTACGCCCGCAACTTCGCGCCGGAACTGCTCAAGCGGTCCGGCGACGCCGCGCCCTACGCGCTCGACGCGCACCTGGTGAACCACGTCGAGACGCTGACGCAGTTCCGCAAGCGCATGGCCGACAAGGTCGGCTTCGACAAGGACAAGGGCACTTTCCGCCAGATCGATTTCGCCAGCTACCTGAGGGCCGTGACCCGCGAGCAGAAGCCGCAGCCGCCGGCCAAGATCGGCCTGGTGGTGGTGCAGGGCGAGATCGTCGACGGCGAAAGCGATGTGGACACCGCGGGCGGCGATACCGTGTCCAGTCTGCTCGACGAAGCGCGTCGCGACGAGGACACCAAGGCGGTGGTGTTGCGGGTCAATTCGCCCGGCGGCAGCGTGTTCGCGTCGGAGAAGATCCGGCGCGCGGTCGAAGCCCTGCAGGACGAGGGCAAGCCGGTGGTGGTGTCGATGTCGACCCTGGCGGCATCAGGCGGCTACTGGATCTCGATGGCGGCCGACCAGATCTGGGCGGAGCCGTCCACCATCACGGGCTCGATCGGCATCTTCGGCCTCATCCCCACCATCGACCAGCCACTCGGCAAGCTCGGCATTCACACCGATGGCGTCGGCACCACGCCGCTGGCCGGCGCTTTCCGCGCCGACCGGCCGCTGTCGCCGGAGGTGAAGACCATCATCCAGTCCACCATCGAGCGCGGCTATCACGAGTTCATCGCCGGCGTCTCCAAGGGCCGCAACCTGCCGGTGGAGAAGGTCGACAGCATCGCCCGCGGCCGGGTGTGGAGCGGCATGGCGGCCAAGGGCCTGGGCCTGATCGATAACCTCGGCGGCATCGAGGACGCCGAGGCGGCCGCCGCCAAGCTCGCCGACCTCAAGCCGGACGCGTACCGCATCGACGAGCTCAAGCCCGAGCGCGACGTGCTGGCGCAATGGCTGGGCCGCTTCCTCGGCGGCACCCACGCCGACTGGTCGTTCCTGGCGGCCCTGCTGCCGCAACAGTCGGGCCTGAGGCAGCCGGTGGAGGACGCGGCGCGGCTGTTCCAGCATTTCAACGACCCGCGCGGCGAATACGCCTATTGCTTCTGCATGCCGACCACGGGGCACTAGGGCCTGTTAACACTACTTTGATCGCTGCGACGGGGCCTATTTTCGCGCAGTGCAAGGCGCGACCGACGCGGTGTACTGTATGTACACGAGGAGGGAGCAACGCCGCAATGCGCGAAAATAGACCCCGTCCCGGAGGGTTGCCCCCGGATTTGCGCCCATGCGGCGTTGCTCGTCGCTTACGTACTTCCAGTACGCTGCGCTCCTCGCGCCTGGAAGCCCCGCCACGGTGCCCGAGCGCAGCGAGGTGGGTGCGGGCGGGGCTGACCTGGGCGCAAATCCGGGGGCAACGCAGCGATCAAAGTAGTGTTAACAGGCCCTGGCAACCTCTGGTGCGATCCATCTCGCCTCTCCCCCTGGGAGAGGCCGCGCCGTGAGGCGCGGGTGAGGGCGCTCCGCATCAGACGCCGTCAAATCGTTCCGGTTGTGCCGCCCTCACCCCTGCCCCTCTCCCTTAAGGGAGAGGGATTCGGTTTGCTGCGGAATGAAGGCCGCCGCGACACCGAGGCGGCGCACGTCTATAGTTGACAGGTGCGTCCAGCCGGGGAGGAGCCGCGGTCCATGAGCATCGAACACCTGACGCAGATGGCCAACGATATCGGCGCCTTCTTCCACGCCGAGCCGAAGCGCGAGGACGCCATCGCCGGCATCGCCGACCACATGAAGCGCTTCTGGACGCCGCGTATGCGGGAACAGATCATGGAGCATCTGCGCAACGGCGGCGCCGGGCTGGAGGAGCTGCCGCGCGAAGCGGTGGGCAAGCTCGCCGCCGCTTAGGCGGATCTTCGCGGGTTCCGTTCGCGATCGTCATTCCGGCGCAAGCCGGATCCAGGAAGCCAGCGCGGCCTGTGGGCCCTGGACCCCGGCTTTCGCCGGGGTGACGATTGATCGGACCTTCCCTCAGTCGCGCCGCGACTTGTGCACCCCCGCCGGCCGGTCGGCGGGTTCGCGCAGCCGGGGCAGCAGCTCCGCCAGGTTGCAGGGGCGCGTGTTGGTGTCGAGCTGCGGCGCGATGATCTTGTCCCAGGCCAGCTCGCAGGCGCCGCGCGAGCCGGGCAGGCAGAACACCAGCCGGCCGTTGGCGCTGCCGGCGAAGGCGCGCGACTGGATGGCGGAGGCGCCGATGTCCTGGTACGACAGCCAGCGGAACAGCTCGCCGAAGCCGTCGGTGACGCGGTCGAGCAGCGGCTTCACGGCTTCCGGCACCAGGTCGCGCCCGGTGAGGCCGGTGCCGCCGGTGAGGATCACGCCGTCGACGGTGGGATCGATCAGCCAGGCGCTGAGGCGGGCGCGGACCTGGAAGCGGTCGTCGCTGACGATGGCGCGCCCGGCCAGGCGGTGGCCGGCGGCGGCGATGCGCTCGGCCAGCAACGCGCCGGACTTGTCGTCGTCCAGCGTGCGCGTGTCGGAAACGGTGAGTACGGCGATGCCCAGGGACATATCGGTCTCGGTGGAAAATGCTGCGCCAATCATAAACCCGCCGCAGGACCGGGCAATCGCGATCCCTTATTGCGCCTTGGCCTGGGGACCCGTGGCGGTCCCTCCCGCGAGCTGCAGCCGCACGCCGCGCCGCTGTCCCACGGCATGCAGGCTGAACAGGCGGTACTTGCCGAAGCGCTTGGCCAGCTCCACCTCGCCGGCGTACTCGGCGGCGAAGCGGTCCGGCGACTCCAGTGCCAGCCGCGCGGCGAAGGCCTCGGTGACGAAGATCATGCCGGGCGGCGTCACCGGCTCGATGCGGGCGGTGAAGGAGAGTTGCGAGCCGTAGTAGTTGGCCACGTTCTCGATCGGGTCGAAGCCGGAGAACGCGGGGGCGAAGTGTACTGCCAGGCGCAGCTCGATGGCGGACATCGGCCCGCTCTCGCTGCGACGCACCTCGTCGATGCAGGACTGGATCGCCACCGCGATGTCGGCGGCGGTGGTGGCATCATCGGTGACGACGTTGATGGCGTCGCCCCAGGTGTGGCGGAACAGCACGCGCTCGCCGTGGCGGGCGATGATCTGCGCCACGCTGCCCATCACGCGCGCCCAGAAGCGCGGCATGTCCTCGTCGCGCAGGCGGCGGAAGCCGGCGATGTCGGCGAAGATCAGGCCGACGAAGCGCCGCTGCGCGTCCGCCGGCTGCACTGCCGGGCGCGGCGGCGGCAGGCCGGTCGAGCACAGGCCTTCCGCGTCCAGCCGCAGCCAGTAGCCGGGCGGGGTGGCGGTGGCGGCGAGTTCCACCCGGTGGCATTGTCCGCCCAGGCGCTGCGCGGTGAGGCGCGCCAGGCCCTCGGCCATGGCGGCGACATGGCAGCCGGCCCACTCCTGCTCCTCGTCGAGGAAGCCGTGGCTGACGGTGAATTCGCCGACCTGGGTGAGGCAGCGCGCCAGGCGCATGGCCCAGCCGGCGCCGAACACGCGCTGCCAGCGTTCGATCAGCGTCTTCTGGCCGGCCGACAGCACCAGCGACAGGCGGGCGCCACGCGCCAGGAAGTATTCGGCGGCGCACAGGTCCGCCGGCTGCTGCAGGGCGGCGAACACCCGTGCGCCTTCGCAGCGGCCGTCCTCGATGCCGGCCACCGCCGGCGCGGTGCGGTCGGCGCTGAACGCCACCGGGACGTCCGCGGTGTTGCGGTCGATGTAGAACAGCGCCGGCAGGCTGAGCAACGCGGAGAACTGGTCCTCCAGGCCCAGGTGGCGGCAGATCAGGCGCAGCTGCTGGCGGGTGCGGCTGCGCGCGTTGACGTTGCCGCGCGCGTGGCGGTCCGCCTGCTGCAGGCTGTTGCGGCAGCGCACGGTATCGTTCAGCAGCAGCGCCGCCTCGGCCTCGCTGGCCAGCAGGTAGTAGTGGTCGGTGTCGTCCGCCGGGGCCATGCCGCCGGCCAGGGACAGCACCTCGCGGGCGAGCGCGTGCGAGGATTCCGACTCTCCCGCCAGCAGGAACATGGTGGCGGCGTTGATGGCGGTGAAGTAGCCGCCGGTCTGGCGGAAGGCGCCGAGGTAGGCCTGGGCCGAGTCGCGGAAGTCCTCGCTGCCGCCGCCGGCCAGGGCCAGGTCCTTGAGCAGCCGGCCCTGCAGGGCCAGCCAGTCCTCGTCGATCTCCTCCTCGCGCAGGCCCAGCTCGCGGTAGCGGCGCCAGGCGAAGTCGATGCTGCCGGCGTTGGCCAGGGCCAGCAGGGAGAGGTACTGCAGGCGACGGGTCTGCACACCAAGCTGCTCGGCCTGGTGGACCAGGTCGTAACACAGCAGGTAATTCCCGCCCTGCAACGCCGTCTTGGCGCGCGCGGCGAAAACCTCGGCGGTGTTGTCCGTCACGGCTTAGCCCGTCAGTAGGTGCGCTCCTTCTCGGGAGTGTACTCGACTGTGGGGTCGATCACGATCAGCCGGTGACCGGGCGCCGCGGTCAACGGGGTGGCGGTGGTGCAGAATTCGGCCGGGATGCGCTGCGGATGGCGGCGCCAGTGCACCACCTCGGCAGTGCCGCCGGGCTTGCGCGGGTTCTGCTGGCGCAGGATCGCTACCAGGATGTCGGACCGCTCGGCCAGGCAGGCGGCCAGCCGCCGGTACTGCTGCTGGCGGAAGCTGCGGCGGTAGAGATCGGATTCGGTGGATGAATCAGGCATCAGATCTACCACTGTTTCACAGGATGCCAGGGTGATGTCGATCTGCCGCCGTTGCAGCATGCGCTGCGACGGGGATACGCGCTCGCCGGCGGCATGCAGGCTATGGAGCCAGTCGTCCAGCAGCGTCTCCGGCGGCACCGGCAGCAGGCCGACGATGCGGAACGGGATGTCGTGCTCCAGCAGCCAGCCGCTCAGCACCTGGGCGAACAGCAGGTCCGAGCCTGGCGCCAGCCCGGTGAGCACGCAGGCCTGAACAGGCGCGTCCTTCAGGAACAGACGCGGCAGCACCTCTTCGCGCAACTGCGTCCGGATGTGCTCCTCCTCGTCCGCATGCAGCAGCAGGTGGCCGGTGCCGCCGATCAGGATCTCGTGTTCGCTGCGATGATCCAGCGCGCTCAGCCAGCCGGCCAGCGGCAGACTGGGGATGCCGGCGGTGGGAAGGGTGGGGAGGTGTTTGAACACGCGGTTACTCTAGCGTGAAAGAGCTGGAGGAACCGCGACATACTTCTCACTGTGTACGTCACTGTGTACGTCCTTGTACAAGCTGCCCGGCATCCGTGCCGGGACTTCTCAAACAAGCTCACTGTACCTCCTTGTACAAGAACCGGGCATCCGTGCCCGGACTGTTCAAACAAGCTCATCGTGTACCTCCCTGTACAAGAACCAGGCATCCATGCCTGGACTGTTGAAACAAGCGGGGGATGGTGCTATCCCACCGTTTGGTTAAAACATTTCGATCGCAAGGGCCACGGCTTCGCCGCCGCCGATGCACAGGCTGGCGATGCCGCGCTTGCCGCCGGTCTTGCGCAGCGCGCCGGCGAGGGTGGTCACCAGGCGTGCGCCGGAGGCGCCGATGGGATGTCCCAGGGCGCAGGCGCCGCCGTGGACGTTGACCTTCTCGTGCGGCAGCTTGTGCTCCTTCATCGCCGCCATCGTCACCACCGCGAAGGCCTCGTTGATCTCCCACAGGTCCACCGAGGCGGCGGTCCAGCCCAGCTTCTCCAGCAGGTGCGAGATGGCGTACACCGGCGCGATGGTGAACTCGCCCGGCAGACGCGAATGCTGGGCGTGGCCGACGATGCGGGCCAGCGGCTTGATGCCGCGCCGCTCCGCCTCCGACTGCGACATCAGCACCACCGCGGCGGCGCCGTCGGAGATCGAGCTGGCGTTGGCGGCGGTGATGGTGCCGTCCTTCCTGAAGACCGGCTTGAGGGTGGGGATCTTCTCCGGCCTGGCCTTGCCCGGCTGCTCGTCCACCGCGATCTTCTCGGCGCCGCCCTTGCCCGCCACTTCCACCGGCGCGATCTCGAAGGCGAAGCCGCCGTCGGCGCCGGCCTTCTGCGCCCGCGTCAGCGAGGCGATGGCGAATTCGTCCTGCTGCGCGCGAGTGAAGCCGTACTTCTCCACCGCGCGCTCGGCGTACACGCCCATCGCGGTGCGCTTCTCGTAGGCATCCTCCAGGCCGTCCAGCGCCATGTGGTCGAGCAGCTCGCCGTGGCCGTAGCGGTAGCCGCCGCGCGCCTTGGCCAGCAGGTAGGGCGCGTTGGTCATGCTCTCCATGCCGCCGGCCACCATCACCTTGTTGGTGCCCGCCAGCAGCAGGTCGTGGGCGAACATGATGGCCTTCAGGCCGCTGCCGCACATCTTGTTGATGGTGGTGCAGCCCACCGCCAGGTCCAGCCCGGCGCCCAGCGCCGCCTGCCGCGCCGGCGCCTGGCCCTGGCCGGCCATCAGTACGTTGCCCATGATCACCTCCTCGGCGTCGCCGGCCTTCAGCCCGGCGCGCTCCATCGCGGCCTTGATCGCCACCGCGCCAAGCTGGTGCGCGGCCAGGGAGGAGAACACGCCCAGCATGCCGCCCATGGGGGTGCGGGCGATGGAGGCGATGACGATGGGGTCTTTGGACATTTGTTGGGCTCCGGGGGAATGCGGTAATTATCGCCGATTCGGCTGCTTTCCATGTACTGCCGCGGGCGGTACTTCACCCTGGGACTACTTTTTGGGTAGTCGCGTAATACGCTGCTGGCAGAGTAGCCCTACGCAAGCTAGGTATC
Source organism: Nevskia sp. (assembly GCA_031291075.1). Classification (GTDB taxonomy): domain Bacteria; phylum Pseudomonadota; class Gammaproteobacteria; order Nevskiales; family Nevskiaceae; genus Nevskia. The sequence continues at coordinate 11,021 of JARLJS010000075.1, forward strand.
CTGGGAACACCAAACAGGCAATTGGAGTTTGTAGTTAATGGTGTCTGAGCTGACCCGGCTTTAACGGACATCTTTGAAGGGGACAATACCCCAGCTTGCGTAGGGCGGGTCGGCGACCCGCCTGTCGCATAATATTGCCCCATCGTGAATGACCGCACAGTTGGCGCGGTTAACGGCGGGTCACGACCCGCCCTACCCAAGCTAGGCCGGAACAATGAATCCTCAGAAGAAACGTTTATGGCTAAAACTGGTCTTCCTGTTCATTCCCGCCATGGTCTTATTGGCGCTCGGCGAGCGTTTCTTGATTGACTATTTGGAAGGCAGGGGCATTGGGGTCAATCTGCTCGAACGCGATAAGCGCCTGTTGGTCGAGCATATCGGCTTGCTGCGCGAGTCCTTTCGCCAGGTCTGGCGGCTGCGCCCGTTCAGCATAGAGGCTATAGCTGTTCTGCCGGATCATCTTCACTGCATTTGGACGTTGCCGCCGGACGATTCCGACTTTTCGACGCGCTGGCGGCGGATCAAAGGCCTATTCGCTCAGGGAATAGCCGCCGGCGAACGGCTAAGCGAACGTCGACTTGCGAAGAACGAGCGCGGAATCTGGCAAAGGCGCTTTTGGGAGCACATGATCCGTGATGAGCGGGACTACACGGTCCATGCGGACTATATTCACTACAACCCGGTCAAACACGGATATGCAAAGTGCGCGGCCGATTGGCCGTACTCGAGTTTCCACCGGTTCGTCCGGGCGGGTGTTTATCCGATCGATTGGGCGGCGGATTGGGCAGTGCGGGAATTCGATCGGGAGTGACCGCGCAGTTGGCGCGGCTAACGGCGGGTCGCCGACCCGCCCTACGGCAAGCTACTTCTCCCGCTCGATCGCCACCACCTTCCTGTCCTTGTCGAACACCACCCGCAGGCGGTCGCGTTCCACCTGGCCCAGGCCCGGCGAATAAAACCCTGGGTAGATGACGAACGCCGGATCGTAGATGTAGGGGTACGGATACCAGTACTGGCCGGTGATGGGCGGCCCCCAGTACTCGAGCTGGGTGTAGTGCCACACCTCGCGCGTGCCGTCGGCGTCGGTGTGCTCGGTGACGCGGTCGGGCTTGCCCAGCGCCAGATCCACCGCGGCCTGCGGCATGCCGATGCCGACCTCGCCCTTCTTCACCAGTGCCTGCTGTTCGGCGCTCAGGTTGGCATAGACATTCGGGTTGTCCTTGATACGCGTCTCGGGCGTGGCGCAGGCCGCCAGCAGCACCAACAGGCTCAGAACAGGGATCAGCAGCCTGATCGTCATCGCGCCTCTCCATCACAGGCTGACGCGATTATAAGGCCGCCCGGCGGGTGCCGGGCGCCGTTACCGCCTTGTTCCTATCGCACCGTGACGACGGTCGTTCCTTCGCCAGTTCCGCCCGGCCCAGTGCAGCTGAGCACATAGCTGTTCGCTCCCGCAGCGGCCGGCTCGACCGCGGCGACGCCCGCGGTCGCCTTGCTGCCGCTCCAGGCACCCGATGCCGTGCAGGACTCGGCGTCCGCCGCGTACCAGTACAGGATGGCGGCCTGGGGCGGCCCCCCCCCCGCGGGGCCCCCCCCCCCCCCGAACCCCCCCCCCCGCCCCCCCCCCCCCCCCCCCCCCCCCCCGGCCGCCCCCCCCCCCAGGCCGCCATCCTGTACTGGTACGCGGCGGACGCCGAGTCCTGCACGGCATCGG
>JARLJS010000076.1 GCA_031291075.1 Nevskia sp.
CCCTCTCCCGCTTGCGGGAGAGGGGTAGGGGAGAGGGGCTTTTGGCCCGACGGAAAGCCCCTCTCCCGGCCCTACGGGCCACCCTCTCCCGCACACGGGAGAGGGGAAAGAATGTATGCACGTAAAGAGAAAATGCTCTAGGGTTACAGGTACGGCGAGAACAGCCAGCACAAGGCGTCGCGCAGCCGCACCGGCAACTTGCGCCGCTCAAGCTCGTCGGGACGCACCGGCCGGCTTGTCTCACGCACCGCGGCGAAGTGTGCGGCGAGTTGCTCCGCCAGCGGCTTGCCGTAGCTTTCCACCACCAGCTCGAAGTTCAGGCGCAGGCTGCGCGTATCCAGATTGGCCGAGCCGAACTGCACGTACCAGTCGTCCACGATCAGCAGCTTGGTGTGGGCGAAGGGCGGCGGCCGCAGGAACACGCGCACCTGCCGCTCCAGCAGGTGCGCCAGGATATGGCGGGTGGCCCAGTCCATCCAGGGCTGGTCGCTGCGCTCCGGGATGACGATGCTGACGTCGACGCCGCGCAGCGCGGCGGACTGCAGCGCGGAGGTGAGCGCCGCCGGCGGCAGGAAGTACGGCGTCATGATCCACACCCGCTCGTGCGCCGCGGCCAGCGCGCCGATCAGCACCATCACCAGGCGGTCGAGGTCCTCGTTCGGCCCCTCGGTGATGACGCGGCCGGAGTGGTCGCCGTCCGCGGCGGCGGGTGCGGCGGCCGGGCAGGGAACGGGCTCGTCCGCGGCGAACGACCAGTCGGCGAGGAACACCGCCTCGAGCTGCTCCACCAGCGGCCCGTGCACGCGGAAATGCAGGTCCGCGATCTTCGGCAGGCCGTCCGGCCCCGCGGCGTGGTCCTGCTCGATGTTCATGCCGCCGGTGAAGGCCACGCTGCCGTCCACCACCAGCAGTTTGCGGTGGTTGCGCAGGTTGAGGTGCAGCATCGGCGGCCACACCCGCAGCGGCAGGAACAGCACTGGGTCGAGGCCGCTGCGGCGCAGCAGCGTGCTGCCGCGCGGCCGGTAGACGATGTCGCCCCAGCCGTCGAGCAGGATGCGCACGGTGACGCCGCGCTGCCGCGCCCGCTCCAACTCCAGCGCGAACTGCCCGCCGACCGCGTCGTCGAGGAAGATGTAGCTGCCGAGGTGCACCGTCCGCCGGGCACCGGCGATCGCTTCCAGCATGGCCGGATAGGCCTGGCTGCCATTGTGGAGGGGCTCGATGCGGTTGCCCTCGACCAGGGGGCGCGCCGACAGGGCCCGGCCCAGCCGCACCAGCTCCCGCACTTCCACCGGATCGGTGCCGGCGATGCCCGGCGCGGTCACTTCCCCCGGCGGCGGCGGCCCTGCCTGTTCGCGGCCGAACACCCGCCGCGCCCGGGTCTGCACGCGGTTGACGCCGAACACGTAATAGAGCGCGGCCCCCGCCAGGGGGAACAGCCAGGACACCGCGATCCAGCCCCAGGCCGCGCGCGGGTCGCGCTTGTGCAGCAGGGCGTGCGCCGCCGTGCCGACCGCGGCGGTGGCATACAGGGCAAACAGAGCGTAGCGGCCGGCAGGCGCCATGGCTGTAAACGATATCCGGTTTCGCCGCGGGATGGCATCGCCGCCAGAGTATTTCTCTCTAACGTGCACACATTCTCTTTCCCCTCTCCCGCAAGCCGGGGAGGGGAACAACATGCATGCATCTAAACCAAGAAATGCTCTGGCGTGATGCCCAATTAGCTCACGGCGATTTCCACGTGCATGCAGCCGGGATCGTCCGGCGCCAGGTGCACCGAGAAGCCAAGGCTGCGCGCCAGTCCCAGCATGGGCGTGTTTTCGGACAGCACTTCGCCGAACACCGTGCCGATGCCACGCCTCCGGGCATGCTCCAGCAGCTGCTCCAGCAGGTGGCGGCCGAGGCCGATGCCGCAGTGGCGCTTGTCCACCAGCACGCCGAATTCGGCGCGCGCCCCGTCCGGGTCGGACGCCAGGGTGCTCATGCCGATGATGCGGTCGGGCGCGTCCTCGGGAATGGCCACCAGGGACAGCTCGCGGTCGTAGTCGGTCTGCGTCATGCGCGCCGCCAGGTCGTGGCTGAAATGGCGGATGTAGGCGAAGAAGCGCAGCCGCACGGTTTCGGGGTCGAGTCCCTGCAGCAGGCTGACCACCGCCGGCTCGTCGTCCGGCCGCACCGGCCGCACCAGGTAGCGATGGCCGTCGCCGTCGAAGACATGTGCCAGCGCCGCCGGATACGGTGCCAGGGCCAGGCGGTCGCGTTCCGCCGCCGGCTCGGCGGTGAGCAGCATGCGCGTGTCGCCCGCCAGGCAGCAGACCTTGCCGTGGTAAGCGGACAGGCACAGCTCCAGTTCCGCCAGCAGCGGCTGGTCCAGCGCGAACTGGCCTAACCGGATCAGCGCCTCGCTCAGCCCTTCCAGGTCGGCGCCGGTTTCGGCGGAGTCCTCGCGCAGCCCCGCGTCGCTCAGGATGCGGCGGGCCAGCAGGGGATCCAGCGGCATGAAGCCGTAGCCGCCGGGAGCGGCGAAGCCGGGGCTGCACAAGGCAACCCCTATATGCATGCCGAGCTCGGCGTGGCGGCGCAACCGCAGCCTCAGCTTGAGCCAGTCGTGCGCCGGCGCCGTCTCGCTGTGGAGACCGTAGGCGGCGAGCAGGCGCGCCACCTCGGCGCCGCGCAGCTCGAGGCGGCCGTCGGTCACCGACTGCGCCAGCCGCCGCGCGGTGCCGGCGGTTTCCACCGGCTCGGCCGGGCCGTGCGGCGGGGTCTGGGTCAACAGCTCGCGGTTGCGGGCGTAGTTCCAGCGGTAGCCGATGGCGCGTACCGCGGCATCGGGCGAGGTGAAGGTCGCCAGACCGGCTTCGGCGCTGAGCCGGCGCGCGGGCAGGGCGGTTTCCAGACCCAGCCAGACGGTCAGCAGGCGGTCGTCCAAGCGCGCTTGCGCCAGGGCGGTGGCCACGGCCTCGTGGCTGTTGTCGCCCAGCGGGCTGCGCACGAACAGCACCACGTCGACCGCCTTGTCGCCCAGGAACTCGCGCAGTGCGCCGACGGTGACCTCCACGGCCGGCTCGCCGATGTCGGCGCCGCCGCCGAGCTGGCGCAGCTGCGGGATCATGGCGCGCACGCGCTCCCAGGTCTGCACGTCCGGCTCGGCCGCGTCCAGGCCCTGGCGCAGCACCGCGTCCACGCCCAGCGCGCAGATGCCGGCGCCGTTGCTCACCACCAGCACCCGCGCGCGGCGCAGCGCCGGCAGGCGCTGCAGCGCGGCGATGGCGTCGAACAGCGCCGGCAGGCTCAGGCACTCGACCAGGCCAGCGCGGGCGAAGGCCGCCGAGCGCACCGGGTCGGGGCCTTTGCCGAACCAGTCGGCCACCCGGGTCTGCAGCGCCACCACCGGCTTGCCGCGGGCGCAGGCGCGCGCCGCCGACATGAATTTGCGCGCGCCGCGGATGCGTCCCACCTCCAGCGCCACCGCGCGCGTTGCGGGATCGACCGCGGCGAGGTCGAGCAGGTCGGCGATGTCGACGTCGCTTTCGCCGCCGGTCACCGCCACCCAGGAAAAGCCGATGCGGCGGCCGTTGGCCCAGTCCACCGCCGCGGCCGCCACTGATTGTGACTGCACGATCAGCGCCAGCGAGCCGGGCAGTTCCGTCGCCGGCAGCGCGCATGCGGCGAGCTGGCCGCGCGGGTTGAGGATGCCGGCGCTGCGCGGGCCGAGCAGGCGCGTGGTGTGGGTGCGCGCCGCCTGCAGCAGGGCGGGATCGGGTCGATCGGGATGCGGCCAGACCAGGGCCCGGCAGCCGTGCGCGGCCAGCTCCGCCAGCATGGCCGCGTCGACGGCCGCCGGCGAGCCGGCGATGCCCAGCACGTCGGTCTCGCCCGCGGCGATGTCGTTCAGCGATTCCGCCAGCAGGCCGGGCGGCGCGCTGCGGCGCAGGTTGGCCACCAGCGATTGCGCGGTGGCGCCCACCGGTTCGCCGACCACGACCACGCGATGCGGGCGCAGGTAGGCTTCGAGATTACGGATCGTCATAAGAGCATGTCGCCGCCGAGGAACGGCTGCAGGAATCGTTCGACGCTGCGCGCCAGGGCATGCAGCGAGTAACCGCCTTCGAGGATGGCCGCCACGCGGCCGGGGCAGCAGCTTTCCGCCACGTTCTGGATCTGCGCTGCGATCCAGGAATAGTCGTCGTAGCCCAGGCGCAGGTCGCCCAGGCCGTCTTCCACGTGCGCGTCGAAGCCGGCCGACACCAGGATCAGCTCCGGCTGCTGCCGCGCCAGCGCTTCCAGCCACACCTCGCTCACCGCCTTGCGGAATTCCAGGCTGCCGGCGCCGGGCCGCAGCGGCACGTCGATCAGGTTGGGTGTGCCGGGGCGGCCGTGCCAGTAGGGATACAGCGGGTGCTGGTAGGTGGAGTACAGCCACACGCGGTCGTCGCCGGAGAAGATGTCCGCGGTGCCGTTGCCGTAGTGGAGGTCGAAATCCAGGATCGCCACGCGGCGCAGGCCCTGCGCCAGCGCGTGGGCGGCGGCGACGGCGACGTTGTTGAAGAAGCAGAAGCCCATCACCTGGCTGCGCTCGGCATGGTGGCCGGGCGGGCGCACCGCGCAGAACACCATGCCCGCCTGCCCGCCGAGCACCAGGTCCACCGCCTTCACGCCGGCACCCGCTGCGTGCAGCGCGGCCTCGGCAGTGTGTACGCCGAGCACCGTGTCGGGGTCGAAGCGGATCGGGCCTTGCGAGGTGTCGGCGCGCAGCACGCGGTCGAGGTGCGCCTGCGGGTGCACGCGCAGGAGCTGCTCGGTGGTGGCGGCGGGCGCCTGCACCTGCAGCATGAAGTCGAGCAGGCCGGTCAGGCGCATGCGGTCCTGGATCGCCTGCAGGCGCTGCGGGCACTCCGGGTGACCTTCACCCATGTCGTGCAGGGCGCAGGCCGGATGGGTGATCCAGGCAACGGGCCGGAATGGGGCGACCATGCTCCTCCCTCTATCGTTAACGGATGTGCCACCTTCCGTCATTGGGCCGCCCGCGGGCAATGACCCAGATCAAGGGTGGCATCCGGCGACCGCGCCCGACTCTTTCACGCCAACGGGTCCGCCTTCGCTGTACTCTAATAGGGACAAGACATGTTGTTGAGATTCCACGGAATTGACGGCTGGCGGGCGACCGTTCGCAGCCGTCCCAGGCCCGACATCGGGGGAGCCGAATGAAGAAGGCGAGCAAAGCGAAAACCAAGGCGGCCGAGCAGCACCCGGAGCATCCCTACCTGCTGCCGGTGGAGGACCGGCTGGCGGCGGGCAAGGCCCTGCGCGAGCGCTGCCCGCGCAAGAGCCACGCGCACTGGAGGGCGCCGCACAAGCGCTCCGATCCGATCGCGCTGCTGATCGCCTCCGGCGCCAGCCGCCTGCCGCACCTGCTGCCGATCCGCTACGGTCGCATGCTGATATCGCCGTTCACCTACTACCGCGGCGCCGCCATGGTGATGGCGGCCGACCTTGCCGGCACCCCGGCCAGCGGCCTGCGGCTACAGGTGTGTGGCGACTGTCATCTGCTGAACTTCGGCGGCTTCGCCACCCCCGAGCGCAAGGCGCTGTTCGACATCAACGACTTCGACGAGACGACCATCGCGCCGTGGGAATGGGACGTCAAGCGCCTTGCCGCCAGCTTCGTGCTGGCCGGGCGCTCCAACAGCTTCGACGAGGACCAGAGCCGCGAGGCCGCCTGGTGGGCGGTGCGCGCCTACCGCCAGCACATGGCTGCGCTGGCGGACATGTCGGTGCTGGACGCCTGGTACTCGGCGCTGGACCTGGAGCAGCTCATCGACAGCGGCTCCGACGAGCAGTTCAAGCAGTTCAACCGCGACAAGCTGCGCACCGCCACCTCGCTGAGCGCCCACCAGCACGAGCTGGCCAAGCTCACCTACGAGCACCACGAGCAGCCGCGCATCAAGGACGATCCGCCGCTGGTGTACCACCAGGACGACCTGCAGAAGCACAAGGCCTTCCGCGAGCAGATCGAGGACGCGTTCAACCGCTACCGCCGCACGCTGCAGCCGGCGCGGCGGCTGCTGCTCGACCGCTACCACATCGTCGACGTGGCGATCAAAGTGGTCGGCGTCGGCAGCGTCGGCACCGAGTGCGGCGTGATGCTGCTGATGTCCGGCAACGGCGACTCGCTGTTCCTGCAGTACAAGGAGGCCACCGACTCGGCGCTAGAGGCTTACGCCGGCGCCAACCCCTACCGCAACCACGGCGAGCGCGTGGTGGTCGGCCAGCAGATCATGCAGGCCGCCAGCGATTTGTTTCTCGGTTGGACCGAGGGCGACGGCGGCCGCAACTTCTACGTGCGCCAGCTGCGCGACGTGAAGGTCAAGCCGACCGTCGAAGTGATGAAGCCGGTCAATATGCGCGACTACGCCCGCGTCTGCGGCTGGGCCCTGGCCCGCGCCCACGCCCGCTCCGGCGACGCGGTGACGCTGACCGGTTACCTGGGCAAGGGCGAGGCTTTCGAGGACGCCATCACCGAGTTCGCCTCCGACTACGCTGACCAGAGTGAGCGCGACCACGCCCTGCTCAAGAAGGCGGTGCGCGCGGGGCGGATCGAGGCGCGCTCCGAGACCACGCCGGGCTGACACGGACTGCACGCCTCGCGTGCGGCTGGAGCCCGGCGTGGTCTTACGACTGTCAAACGGTTCGGGTATTTACGAGTCGAAGGAGAAGCAGTTCACACCCCTGCCCGTGAAACGGGCGTAGGGTCTTTGCTCCCTTGGCAGTCGAAGTCGTGCAGGAGAATTCACCATGGCGCACAAATCACTAGTCGGCAGCGAGCGGCAAGCCCTGGCCGGGGCGCGTTTGATCGGCAAGGCCGATCCGGCGGAACGGCTGGAGGTCAGCCTGATCCTGAACCATCGTTCGGCCGATGCCTTCAAGCAGCACGTCGCGAAGATCCGCGCGGGCGACCGCTCGGCGCCGCGCATCAAGCGCGAGGAGTTCGCCGAAAAGTATGGCGCCGAAAACACCGCCCTGGAAGCGGTGCGCAAGTTCGCAGCCGCCCACGGCCTGGCGGTGGTGCAGGAAGCCGCGGCACGCCGCACCGTGGTGCTGTCCGGCACGGTGGCGCAGTTCAACAAGGCGTTCGGCGTGGACCTGCAGCAGTTCGAACACCCGAGCGGCAGCTACCGCGGCCGCACCGGCGCGATCCAGCTGCCGCCGGAGCTGTCCGGCGTGGTGCAGGCGGTGCTCGGTCTCGACAACCGTCCGGCCGCCTCGCCGCACTTCCGCACCCGGCCGCCGCACGGCAACGTGCGCTGGTCGCGGGCCGCCGCCGCCGCCGGCGACACCACCTTCAGCCCCACCCAGCTCGCCTCGCTGTACGGTTTTCCGGACGGCGCCGGCGCCGGCGAGTGCATCGCCATCATCGAGCTGGGCGGCGGCTATCGCACCGCCGACCTCACGGCCTATTTCAATGAGATCGGCATCGCGCCTCCGCAGGTCACCGCCGTCTCGGTCGACCACGGCAAGAACCACCCCACTGGCGATGGCAACGGCCCGGACGGCGAGGTAATGCTGGACATCGAGGTGGCGGGCGCGGTGGCGCCGCAGGCGAAGATCGCCGTGTATTTCGCGCCGAACACCGACGCCGGCTTCCTCGACGCCGTCACCACCGCGATCCACGACACCACCAACAAGCCCTCGGTCATCTCGATCAGCTGGGGCGGGCCGGAATCGAGCTGGACCCAGCAGTCGCTGAACTCCTTCGACCAGGCTTTCCAGGACGCCGCCACGCTCGGCATCACCGTCTGCGTGGCCTCCGGCGACAACGGCTCCGGCGACGGCGCCACCGATGGCGGCGACCACGTCGACTTCCCGGCTTCCAGCCCGCACGCCCTGGCCTGCGGTGGCACCAACCTGCAGGCCGCCAACGGCAGCATCAGCAGCGAGAGCGTGTGGAACGACGGCGCCAACGGCGGTGCCGGCGGCGGCGGCGTGAGCGCCGTGTTCGCACTGCCGGACTGGCAGAAAGGGCTCAAGGTCACCACCACCAAGGGCGAGAGCCAGGCATTGGCCATGCGCGGCGTACCGGACGTGTGCGGCGACGCCGATCCGCAGACTGGCTACAACGTGCGCGTGGACGGTACCGACACGGTGGTCGGTGGCACCAGCGCGGTGGCGCCGCTGTGGGCCGGCCTGATCGCCCGCCTCAACGCCATCAAGGGCAGCCCGGTGGGCTTCATCAACACCGCGCTGTACCAGAACCCGGCGAGCTGCAACGACATCACCCAGGGCAACAACGGCGACTTCGCCGCCAGCGCCGGTTGGGATGCGTGCACGGGGCTGGGCAGCCCGAACGGGCAGCAGATCGCCAAGATCCTGTGATGCTGCGGCGGACGGCGCGCAGCTGCGCGCCGTCCGCCGATGAGGTGCCGAGCCCGGTCAAACCGGGAGCATCGACCCGTGCGGCCGTCGGCGCTTCACAACCTCTCGTGGTCAGGAGAACAATCGGAATGCTCGCTCTCCATCCCCGGCCCGGCGGCCTCCTCAAACTGCTGCACCTTTTCTTTGGCCAAGTCAAAATGTTCCGGCCTTGTGGGAAGTAGGTCCGGCACATCATCGAAATTCCCTGATACTATGAGTCATGGCGACTGTTACAAAGAAGAAGCGGGCTTCCACGATGCCGACACTTGCTGGCGCGACCTTGTCGTCGAAAGAGCGCCATGCGGCGATCAATAGGGTGCGCTCAAACATGGGGATCTCCTCTGTGAAGAAGTCAATCAAACGGACCGACACAGCTTCGGGATCAGGTCACGTGCGATTCTCGGTGCCCGCAGACGCGATTAAGTACAAGAAGAAGTAGCGCTTGGCAGCCGCGAATCGCGCCGCGGACGGGGTATTCATCAACTGTCCCTTTGATGCGGACTATTGGCCCTTGTTGGAAGTGCTCGTCTTCACGAGTCTGGCCTGTGGCTTTGCACCCCGTACAGCCTTGGAAGTGATCGACGGAGGCGAAGTTCGGATCGCCAAGCTCAAGCGTATCATGGGTGATTGCCGTTTCGGCATTCACGACATCTCGCGCGTACAACCCGATCCGAAATACCACCTGCCTCGCTTCAACATGCCCTTCGAACTGGGCATGGATATTGGCTGCCGATACTTTGGGGACGGTCGCCAAAGGCAAAAAAAGATTCTGATTCTGGACCAGGACCAATACCGTTATCAGAAGTATCTCTCTGATATCGCTGGGCAGGACATCAAGGCGCACAACAACAACCCGAATCGGCTGTTCCATGCCGTGCGGGACTGGTTGCGCTCCAGCTCCCGACGCAAAGATATTCCCGGGGATCTCCACATCGCGAAGTGGTTCGCCGAGTTTTCCGCCGCGCTGCCAGAACTGTGCAACGACAGTGGCCTCGACCGCAATAATCTAGCGTACGTTGACTACGTGATGTTTGCGCGCGACTGGATCGACACCCTATATACCTGATCGCCGTATCTGGAGTCCCCCCGGCGCCACATCGATTTTCGGGGGGCGGCGCTAGTCAGCCCCTAGCAACTCGTCACGAACGGCAGCTTCCCGGTAGATAGTGGACCGGATTGCAGTTGGGGTCAGTATCCCCACTCATCATGGACTACATTGACATTAACTACCTTTGCTGCCTTGGACTGGGCCTTCACGCTGCGTCCGTGGCTCCCCCTCGAACCCGTCCCTGATCCACTGACCCGCGATTATTTCGCCGATAATATCCAGCTGTCGGATGTTGCCCACTTTGCCGCCTCCGATCCTGCCTCAAGGAGCCCAGCGTCCCGGGCGGCTGCGGGATTACTTCGGAGCCCGGAGGGCTTCTTCCCAACGGGGATGCTCAAGCAATCTTGAAGGAGCTTTTGTGCCAAGAATCTCGAGATGGGGGCCAGGTCGGTGGTTCAGCACTCTCCGCTACTACGCGTGGCGGGACGTCGCCGAGTGGCGCGCGTCCAACTCGACCATCCGGGAACTGCGCTACAACCCAATCCACACCCTGCTCATCCTGGGCAGCCAGAACCTAGTAGCCGCCCAAATCGTCCTGATCGCCGTCGGCGGCCTAGCAAGCGGCATCATCTGTTGGGTCCAGCCCTCGATACCGGCCAAATGGGCGTTCTGGTCGGTCCAAGGCGACATGGCCGCCATGCTCACCACGGTCTGGACGGTCCAGGTAACGCTAGCCGCCGTTGTTTACCCCATCGTGATCGGGTTCATCACGCTACTGTTCCAGCAGCGGCCGGCCAGCTCGCTACGTATGATGATCTTCTTGAACGACTCCGGCGCAAAGCTGTCCGGGCTCAGCTCCCTGATCCTCTGCCTGGTCGCGGCTGTACAGTGGTTCTTTTGCAAGGCCGTGGGCGAAGAAGTGCTGTGCGGTTGGGTGCTGTTCGACACTGTCTGGCTCGCCCTCAATACCGCAGCCAGCGTTTTTTTCCTCTACCGCACGTTCGAGGTGCTTCAGTCCAAAAAGGCCGAGCACATCGTCCAGCGCTATGCCGTCGATGTGATGTTTCAGCAGGAGGTCCGCCGCGCGTTGCCGAGCCTCATCCTGTTGTCGGCCTCGAACATCAAACTGCTCCCCAAGCCCAAGCTGGACGATCACTTGGCCTTGGTGCGCGGCGAGCCGTCCATTCTGGTCAGCCCGATGATGAGCCAATCGGGCGAGCCCTGCGTGTTCGTCCCATCGACCCGCCCCCTCAAAGTCCGGGAAGTCAGCCTCAGGCTTCTGGGCTGGGCCATAGGGCGCTGGCTCGCGCGCGCCGAGTCCGCCGACAGGCCGCCGGCGGGACGGCATCGGGGCCCCGGGCTGTATTTCCCAGCGTTTCCGGACCAGTGCTACACCGACGGGATCGACCTGTGCCGCGTGGATGGCCCCGTGCTACCAACCCCCTTCGAGCGCCGCGTGATCCGCTGGTCCTACCGGCTGGGGCGCTATCGGGATCATGCTGCCGAACCGCTCATCACCGAATTGATGGAAGAATTGTCCCAGGACGTGCTGGAAAACATCGAAAAGCGCCAGTTGATCCGTGCACGAGGCAGGCTCAAGGTCATGCGCGAGTTGCATACGGCAATCCTCAATGCAGGTGAGTTCCTGGTTGGGGGCCAGAAAGACAACTACGCGTTGTTGTCAACGCTCAGCTTGGCCTCGGTATCAGTACACGATAATTGGGCCCGGCAATATTTCACGATTTTTGAGGCCAGCGCGGCCGCCGTCTCCGACGATCACGGCTTCTTCGAAGCCGTCGCCTACCTGCCGAGCAACCTGTTCGCTGACACGCAAACCCTGCGCAACGCCGCCATTGGCGACCGTATCATTTCGCTAGGCCGCATCTCGATGCTAAAGCTGGGGAGATGGTGGACCGGTGAGATTGAAAAGCTGGGGCGCGGCCCCAGCGGCCCTTGCGCCGCGGCTATCTTGGACCCTCGCAATCGCCGTAACTACGGCGAGGCGCTGCGCGCCTTCACGGGGGCCTGGGAGCAGATGGCCCGGTACTACTTCGACTACGGGGCTCGACGGAAGCGGGCGCCGTGGGACGACCAAAAGCTGACTGCGCACTTCCAGCTCACGCATTTGGACGAGACGGTGCTCATCTTCTTTGACGGCATGGCGCGGGGGGACCAGCAGTGTGCCGAAGCGATCGCCGACATCCTCAAGCAGTGGAAGCCGTCCATCGACTTGAGCGCACGGGTGGATCGATTCCTAGTGCGTACCCCGTACTTGATGACCATGGCACTGTTAGAGGGGGACGAGGTGGCGCTTCAGGCCGATATCGAGCTGCCGGACCATGTGCAGATGAAGCGCGACTTGGCCGAGACAGTGATGGCGGTGGTCTTCGATAATCTGTGGACAGACTGCATGTTGGTGGCGGCGTACTGCCTGGCGCATTGGGGCAAGGACTGCCCGTGCGAGACATCTTTGGCCGCCCAGTTCATCCCGCACTTTTTGCAGAAGCGTCTGGAATCGCCCTATGGCGCGAGCGGCATCCTTGGCCAAATCGAGGTCCAGGTGGCGTTTTGGGCGATGCTGCGACAGCACTTCAGCGACGCCGGCTACCGTGCCCAGATCAACGCGCTGGTCGAGAAGATCCAGGGCATCCGCGCGGCGCCCATGGTGATGGGCCGCATCTACACCCACTGGGGGACCTCCGACCTCGATTCTCTACTGGATGCGCAACTGATCGTACTGTGCCTGTTGATCCGCGCCGACTGGCGGGCAGAGCTTGGTCGTGAGCGAGAAATCCTGAAGTTGCTGCGGTGGGAACTCAATCGTGGTGAACACATGGATCAATGGCTGGGCCAGCTGTTGGGGCGCCTTCAGGATCCGAGCATTAAGTCATGGGAAGCGTTTTTCCGCTGCGCGGCCAAACCTATTTCCCAGTCCCTGACGTTCGACCACGCAGTGGCTGCGGTTACACAGACCCTGACGAGCTTCCGCGAGGCCGTCAAAAAAGCCCATGTGACGGAGATTCAGCAGGCCCCGATCGATCCGGCAGAGCTGGACCGCGTCGCCAGCTGGGCCAGCGAAAAAGGCTTCGCCAAGGCCACTGGCGCCATGCCAGTCTCGCTGTTCACCGATATCCGGTATATGCCGGAGGACCTGCCGGAACGGCACGTCACGTTCAATCGAATGGATCGCGGCGAGTTCACCACCCCCAGGCGATCGACGCGCCCGTCGGGCGAGGATCATGTCGTGACCGACTCGGTCCGAGAGTACGTTGGCGCTTTCGTCTTAAATGCGGCGGTGGTGCAAGCCAAGCCGCTGACGGAGACCCGTGACGTACCGACCCATGACGTCTACTGGCGAGAACTCCAGGCGGCCGCGGCGTCGCTGACTGCCAAAGGTCTGACCCCAGTGCTTCTTATCGAGAACCCCATGACCCCATCCTGGATATACGACTGGGGTAGTAACTGGAGTCAGGACCGCCTCGAACGTCCCAAGGACCTGCGCGTGGTGCGGAAGGACGACGTCGAGATTCCGGAGTACCTAGGCCACTTCAACGACATCGCAGTTTATCAGGCGCATGGGCTGCCTGAAGGGGCATCCTTCCTCTTCGCGCGGGAAGCCTTCCACAAGCTTGAATTCACGGAGTTCGGCAACAAGCAGCTGGCGAAGGTTGATTGGTCGCCAACGTCGAATGCCCCCACCCTGATCGATCTGAAAGTCACATGGGGCCAGCGCGTGAACCTCGGGCAATACCCCGTGACGCGGCTCCAATACTGGCAACGCAACACCCAGTAGTGGGTGGGAGTAGCGATAACTGGCGCAAAGGTTCGTGCCGAAGCGCCCGTTTCTCCTTGCAACAATTGCCTAGGGAAGTTCCGATCATTCGCGCCCCCCCGGCGCAAGCCGGAATCCAGGGAATTGAGCGCGGCGCTGTAGCCCCCTGGACCCCGGCTTTCGCCGGGGTGACGACTGATTGGACCCTGTCTACAGGTTGACGCACACCGCCTTCGTCTCCAGGTAGTTCTCCAGCACCTGGTGCCCCATCTCGCGGCCCCAGCCGGATTGCTTGTAGCCGCCGAAGGGCAGGGCGGCGTCGAAGATGTTGTAGCAGTTCACCCAGACGGTGCCGGCGCGCAGGCGGGCGGCGAGCCGGTGCGCCTTGCCGATGTTGGCGCTGAACACGCCGGCGGCGAGACCGTAGACGGAGTCGTTGGCGCGGCGGATGAGTTCGTCGTCCACTTCCTTGAACGGTATCGCCACCACCACCGGGCCGAAGATCTCCTCGCGGTAGACCTTCATGTCGGCGTGGGTGTTGACCAGCACCGTGGGCTCCACGAAGTAGCCGCGCTCGCCGCGGCGCTTGCCGCCGGTCATGGCTTTGGCGCCTTCCTCGCTGCCCCATTGCAGGTAGTTGGAGACGCGGTCGAGCTGGAGCTGCGACACCAGCGGGCCCATCTCGGTGTTGGGATCGAGGCCGGGGCCGAGCTTGATCGCCTTGGCGATCTTTGTTACGCCTTCCACCACCTTGTCGTAGACCTTCTCCTGCACGAACAGGCGCGAGCCGGCGCAGCAGCACTGGCCGTGGTTGAAGAAGATGGCGCTGGCGGCGCCCGGGATGGCCAGCTCGAGGTCGGCGTCGTCGAGCACGATGTTGGGCGACTTGCCGCCCAGTTCCAGCGTGACTTTCTTGAGGTCGTCCGCAGCCGCGCGCACGATCAGCTTGCCCACCTCGGTGGAGCCGGTGAACGCCACCTTGTTTACCTGCGGATGCGCCGCCAGCGGCGCGCCGCAGGTTTCGCCGAAACCGGTGAGCAGGTTGATCACGCCGTCCGGCACGCCGGCCTCCTGGCAGATCTCCGCCAGCCGCAGGCCCGACAGCGGGGTTTCCTCCGCCACCTTGAGCACCACGGTGCAGCCGGTGGCCAGCACGGGGCCGAGCTTCCAGGCCGCCATCAGCAGCGGGAAGTTCCAGGGGATGATCTGGGCGACGACGCCGACCGGCTCCCGGCGGGTGAAGGCGTGGTATTCCGCGTCCGGCGTGTAGGGCACCGACAGCGGGATGGTGTGGCCCTCGATCTTGGTGGCCCAGCCGGCCATGTACTGGAACAGGTCGGCCGCCAGCACCACGTCGGCGGCGCGCGCTACCGCGATCGGCTTGCCGTTGTCGAGCGATTCGAGCTGGGCCAGGTCTTCCAGGTGATGGTAGATCAGCTCGCCGATCTTCCAGATGATCTTGCCGCGCGCCGCCGGCGACATGCGCGGCCACGGCCCCTGGTCGAAGGCCTTGCGCGCCGCCGCCACCGCGAGGTCGACATCGGCCTTCTCGCAGGCCGCGACCTTGGCGATCACCTGGCCATTGGAGGGGTCGTGTACGTCGAAGGTCTTGCCCGACTGTGCCGCCAGCCATTTGCCGCCGATCAGCGCCTTCTTCGGCTGGCTCAGGAAGTGTTTCACCGTCGCGCTGAGCGCGACCAGGCCCTTGTCTCCGTCCATCTGGCTCCTCCTGTGGACGCTGCCGTGGCAGACCACGCGCCCACTGTTGTGGTGGTGTTCAGGGCTTCGAGGATACGCCGGGCGGTGCCGGCTGGCGAGCGGCTACAGGAACAGCGGAATAACGGCTTTGCGCTCCGCCGGGTAGTCCGGGAACTTCTCCCGGTACCAACGGTGGTGCGACAGCGCCCGCGGCAGCAGGTTGGACACAGTGAACAGGGCGAACACCAGGCCGGCGAAGGTCCAGCTCATCAGCGCCCAGCCGAACCACAGCACCATCTCGCCGAAGTAGTTGGCGGCGGAGACGTAGCGGAACATGCCGCCGTACGGGATCTTGTAGCCGCTGGAGCCGTCGCCGCGCAGGCCGATGAGGATGCTGTCGGCCTGGAAATTGATCCACCAGCCGGCCGCCGCCACCGCCAGCCCGGCCCGGAAGCGCGCATCGTCGAACCAGCCGGTCCCCGCCAGGTGCGGCGCGTGCGCCACCGCGTAGCCGTTGGCGAAACCGTTGGCCGCGTTGAACACGAAGCCGAAGATCACGCCGCTGAGCGGGAAGCGCTTGCCGCTTTCGCGCATGCGCAGCGGGTACAGGATCGCACGATGGATGTAGTGCGCCTGCCACAGCGCGAACAGCGTGATCGCCGGCGGCGACGGCGACCGCGCCGTGAGCCAGAAGGTGAGGGCGAAGGAGAACCACTGCGGCGCTTCGAACAGCAGCCAGGCCGGGCGCGCGGGCAGGGTCCCCGGTTGGCCTTGGTGCAGGTGGCGGCCGTAAGGATTGACTTTGCGCAGCGTGCCCCACAGCGTGAATACGCCGAGCACCAGCATGCCCCACACCACCCAGTGTTGGATCGTCGCCAGCATGTTGTCTCCCCGTTGGTGCCAGCAAAGTCTCGGCCGACCGGTAGCCAGCCGCTTCGTCCGTTTGCGTGGGGGCGGCCCGCCGGCGGCTTGTTATGGTCTTGGCACGACAAGCGGCCATCCGGCCCGCGGAGGAGAACAGCCATGCCCGCCACCCCGGCGCAAGTCCGTGCAGTGATCGAGCAATACGTGCGTGCCTGGGCCACCGGCGACAAGCCGCTGCTGCTGTCCCTGTTCGCCGAGGACGCAGTGTGGACCGATCCGGTCGGCACGCCGCCGTTCCAGGGTCATGCCGGCATCGGCGCCTTCTGGGATTTCGCCCACCAGGATTCCGCACGGCAGCTCATGCCCAGGGTCAACCGCGTCGTCGCCTGCGGCAACGAGGGGATACTCGATTTCACCATGGAGGTGCGCCTGCCCTCGGCCAACCAGGGGCTGGACCTGCGCGTGGTGGACCGTTTCGTGCTCGACGAGCAGGGCCGCATCAGGACCGCCCAGGCCTACTGGGACGAAGGCAGCGCCAGCGCGCCGCCGGGCATGGAATTCTTCGTGCCGAACATCGACGAGGCCTACCAGAAGTAGACGCCGCCGCCGACGCTCGCGTACCGCGCGCCCGGCGCGTTATGGTGTGCGCACCGCCGCCCATGCGGCGAATCCCTGCGCGGGGAGTGCCCATGCCATGAAAGTCACCGGCAACATCGAGTTCACCGTCACCGAGCAGTCAGCGGAGCGCGTGGTCGGCACCATGCCCGTGCAGCCAGGGATCCTCAACCCCTTCGGGGTCGCCCATGCCGGTGCCATGCTGTGGTTCGCCGACGTGTGCGCCACCATCCTCGCTTTCGGCACCACCGAGGTGACGGCCGGCGCCAGCGGCTTTCCGCTCGCCATCAACCTCAACGCGGCCTTCCTGGGCAACCAGAGGGACGGCACCTTCACCGCCACCTCGGTATTCGTGAAGAAGGGCCGCACGCTCAGCGTGATACGCACCACGATCACCGGCGAGGGCGGCCGACTGATCGCGGACGTGAGCACCAGCCACATCCCGGCGAAGTAAGCATCCCGGCCCCAGGGGTGAGGGCGCCGCCGCGATCCAGGCGTAGCGGGTGCGGGCTGTGGCACACTGGCCGCGACTGATTCGGCTCTCGGCAGAACTCGGGGAAGGGCGATGAGCGCGATACTGATGATGGACGACGACTCCACCAAGATCGGCGATTGATGCTGGAACCCGACGGCATGGGGGGCGCCATGAACGACGCGGTCCGACCCGGCACATTGCCGGTCTGGCCGCCCTGCGAGCCGCTGCCGCCGTTCCTGCCGCGGCCGGTGCCGCGTCACGTCCACCTGCTTCCCAGCCTGTCCATGGGCGGCGCCGAGCGGATGGTGGTGGACCTGGCGCGCGGCTGGGCCGAGTGCGGCACGCAGGCGGACGTTGTGGCCCTGCGCGGCGCCCGTGTCGAACACCGCCTGAGCGGCGAAGGGGTGGCGTTGCACACCCTGGCCGCGCTCGATCACGCGGCGCGCCTGGCGCACGCCGCGGAGCTCGTGCTACGGAGCGGGCTTCCCGCCTATTGCCATCTCGTCGCGCTCAAGGACTTGCGGCAGCTATGGGAGCGGGGCTGCCGCACCATCCCGGTGGTGCACAACATTTCCAGCGGCTGGAAGACCGATCCGCGGGAGTGGCGGGTGCCGCAGGTTCCTTTCGTCGTCGCCTGCGGCGAGGCGGTCGCCGGCGAATTGAGATCGGCCGGCCTGGACAAGCCGGTGCGGGTGCTACGGCATGTCGTGCCGTCGCCGCCGGTCCTGGCGCCCGCGCGCAGGACGGCGCTGCGCGCGGCGTTCGGAGCGGGGGATACCACCCTGCTGATCGGCATGATCGGCCGCGTGGTGCCGCAGAAGAATCAGGTGCGGGCGGTGTCGCTGCTGCGCGCGCTCCTCGATCGCGGTATCGACGCCCGGCTGGCGATCATCGGGCCGGTGATGGGCGACCGCGAGGCGGACGCCGCGATCGAGCGTCTTGCGGCCGAGCTGCGCGTGCGCCATCGCATCGTGCGGCCCGGGGCGGTGGCCGATGCCGGCGCGATTTGCGGCGCGTTCGACGTGCTGCTCAACACCTCGCTGTGGGAGGGGCTCTCGCTGGCGACGCTGGAGGCTGTGGCAGCCGGCGTACCGGTGGTGAGCTCGGACGTCGGCGGACAGCGCGAGGCGGTGCATCCCGGCGACGCCCTGCTCGATCCGGCGGCGGCCGACACGGCCTGGGTCGAGGCCATCCTGGCGGCGCCGGCGCGGCGGCATTCCGGCTGGACGGCCTCGCCGCCGGTGCGGCGCACGGCGGCGCACCTGTGGCCCTGGTGGGCGGCTATCGCGGCGGCTCCCGCGCCGGACCCGCGACGCCTGCTCATCGTCACCGGCGACCTCGATGTCGGCGGGGCGCAGCGTTCGCTTTGCAACCTGGCCGGCGCCTTGCCGACGCACGGCCTGCACGTCACTGTCGCGGTGGCCGGCCCCGTTGGTGTCACCGCGCTGGCCGATGCGTCGCGGCGCGCCGGCGCGCGCTTCCTCTGCCTCGGCCACGGTGCACCCGCTCTGCCCACGCGCGCGCACCGCGTGATCGACCTGGCGCTGGCGGAGCGCGCCGCCACCATGCTGTTCTGGAACCTGGATGCGTCCCTGAAGCTCGCGCTGCTGCGGGCGTTCGAGGGCAGCCGGGTCAAGGTCTGCGACGTCAGTCCGGGCCCCGACCTGTTCTCGGCG
Source organism: Nevskia sp. (assembly GCA_031291075.1). Classification (GTDB taxonomy): domain Bacteria; phylum Pseudomonadota; class Gammaproteobacteria; order Nevskiales; family Nevskiaceae; genus Nevskia. The sequence goes on from JARLJS010000076.1 coordinate 18,561, forward strand.
CTGGAACGCAACGAGACGGTAGCCCGGTTCTTCGGCCTCGACGGCGGGCGCTACCTGGAACGGCTCGACGGCTTCGTCGCCAAGCACCAGGGCGGGTTGCCGGAGCGCGTGGCACCGGCGCGTCGCGTGCTAATTCCCAACGGCGTGGTCGATGCCACGGCCGGGACCTCCTCCGTCACGCCGGGGCCTTTCGATCCGGCCCTGGCGGTGGTCACGGTCGGCCGCTTGCATCCGTCGAAGCGGCCCGAGCTGCTGCCGGGGGTGGCGCGGGCGCTCGCCCGGCGCGTGCCCGGCGCCAGTCTGCACGTGGTGGGCGGCGCGCACCTGGATGCGAACGGCCGTCCCGGCAAGCGCGCGGCGGAGGCCTGGAGTGCGCTGCATGCCTCCTGCGGCGGAACGCTGCCCGCCAACCTCGTGTTCGCCGGCCCGCATCCGGAGCCGGCCGCGTTCCTGCGGCGGTTCGCCGTGTTCTACATGGTCTCGACCGGGCAGGGCTGTCCCAACGCCAGCCTGGAGGCGATGTGCGCCGGCCTGCCGGTGGTGGCCAATCCGGACGGCGGCACGGCCGAGCAGGTCGAGCATGGCGTCAACGGTTTCCTGGTCGCCGACCCCGGCTGCCCCGAGCGCTACGCGGAAGAGCTTGCCGAGGCGCTGGCACAGCTTCTAACCTGCCCGGCACTGGCACAAGGGTTCGGGGCCGCGGGGCGCGAGCGGGTCCTCAGCCGCTTCTCCATCGATCGCATGGCGCAGTCCTATGCAGGCTTCGTCGGCGGTCTTCACGCGATTTCGCCACAAGGGAGCCTGGGCTCATGTTCCAATTCTTGAAGTCCCTGTTTGCGCGGGGCGGCCCATCGGTCGTGCTGCGCGTCGATCAGGATGGCTGGACCGGACGTTACGCCGTGCTGTCGCACGATGCGCCGGCCGAGCTGCTGTGGCTGGCGGCGGCCGGCGATACCGCGCGCACGCCGCGGTTCGCCATCGCCCCCGCGGGGCGCTGGGACGATCCGCAGCGCCTGCAGGTGTCGCGTTCCGACTACGCGCGCGTGCTGGCCGCGTACTTGCAGGATCAACGCGTGGTCGTCCTCGTCAGGGGGCCGGGCGCGGACGACCGCGACGACTTCGATAACAACCGCGACTACCGGACTTACGACTCGGGCAGTTCGACCGCGTCTTCGACGCGGGCGGTCGAAGGGCAGGGCGGCAGGTTCGGCGGCGGCGGTGCCAGCAGTTCCTGGGACGATGCGCCTGCCCAGGCCTCGTCGACCGCCCATGATGTGGCCGCGGCGGCCGCGCTCGGCGCGCTGGGCGTGGGAGTGGTGAGCGATATCGTCGGCCAGCAGGACTCGTCCGCACCCGAACCGCCCCTGGCCGACACCTCCGCCGACACGTTCGGCGACAACGCGGCCGATTCCGGGAGCGATTCCGGCGGCTACGACCGTTGATCGCCATACCGGCACGGTCGCTGCCATGATCGTGGTCGCCGGCAGCGGCCCATTGGCCGGCGCGATCGAGCGGAACCTGCAACGGCGGCAGGTGGACGCGCGGCGCGAGACGCTGCTCCGCGACGACGACGACGAGCGCCTGGAAAGCCTGCTGGGCGGTGCGTCGGTGCTCGTGCTCGCCGCCGGCGACGACTCCTCCAACGTCGACCTGGCTCTCCGCGCCAAGCGGCTGCGCCGCGACCTGCCGCTGGTGGTGCGCCTGTTCGATGGCGCCCTTGCCTCGTATCTGACGGAAACGCTGCAGGACGTGCGGATCCTCAGCATGTCGGGTGTCGCGGCGCCGGCGTTCGCCGAGGCGGCCGATCGCCTGCTCGCGGCGGGCGGCAAGCAGTCCGCATCGGCGGGAGGGCGCGCCGACTCGTGGCGGGCGCGCCGCTTCCACGTCGACCCGGTGCTCGGCTACGCCCTGCTATGCCTGTTCCTGCTGGTGTTTCCTTCCGCGCTGTTCTTTTCCAGGGTGCTGGGCTTGCGCTACATGGACGGGCTCTACTTCGTCTGGACCACCGTGATGACGGTCGGTTACGGCGACATCTCGCTCAAGGAGGCCAGCGACGGGGTGAAGCTCTACGGCATGGGCCTGATGCTCGCCGGGGCGGGCTTCATCGCCATCCTGTTCGCCATCCTGTCCGACTGGGTCATGGGCCGGCGGCTCGACATGCTGCACGGCCGCACGGCCGAGCGTGGCGCCGGTCACGTCGTCATCGCCGGCGGCGGCAACATCGGCCTGCGCATCGCCCGGCTGCTCGCCGGTGGGGGGCGGCGCCTGGTGCTGATCGAGCGCGACGCGCAGAGCAGCAACGCTGCCGCGCTGAGAGATGCCGGCCACCATATCGTCATCGCCGACGCGACGCGGCCGGAAACGTTGCAGCTGGCATCCCTGCATACCGCCGCGCTGGTCATCGCGGTCACCGATGCCGACGCCGTCAACCTGCAGGTGGTGCTCCACGCCCGCCGTTGCGGCGTGCCGGCCATCATGCGCGCCGACTCGCCCGAGCTGTCCCAGCATGTGAATACGCGCGGCGACGCCATTGCGCTGTCGCCGGTCGATGCCGCCGCAGAGCGCTTCGCGGCGGCGGCCCTGGAACTGCGGACGCCGCGCCGCCAGGACAGGCAGCCGGCCCCACAGTCCGGCACCCGTTAGACGGCCTGCAGCTCCGCCAGCGCACCCGGCAGTTCCGCCGCCAGGTGACGTGACAGCGCGCGCACCCGCGCGTTCTCACGCACGTCGGCATGGCTGAGCACCCACAGCTGCATGCGCGGCCGGTCCAGCACCTCAGTCAGGCGCCGCAGCTGCGGCTGGAAGTCGGCGGCGAACAGCGGCAGCACCGCCGCGCCGATGCCGGCCGTCGCCGCGTGCATGATCGCCAGCAGCGAGTCGGAGCGCAGGCGCGCGGATTTGCCGGGCAGGCGCGACTGCAGCCAGCGCGCGATTTCGATCTGGCGGATGCTGTCATCGAAGCCGACCCAGGGCAGCTCTTCCAGGGCCGGCGCTCTGCCACCCTTGAAGAAGCGGCGATGGGCGAAGGCGGCGTAGCGCAGCTCGCCCACCTCGCGGCCGTAGAGGTGCTCCGGGGGCTGGTTGGTGGCGCGCAAGGCCAGGTCCGCTTCGCGGCGGGTCAGATCGACGTTGCGGTTCGATACGTCGATCTCGACCTCGATGTCCGGATGCGCCCGCAGGAACGCCGGCAGTACCCGCGGCAGCAGGTAACAGGCGAACATCTCGCTGGCGGCGATACGCACCACGCCGCTCAAGCGCACGTCGGCGCCCATAATCCGGCGTTCGGCCGTCAGCGCAGCCTCTTCCATCAGCCGCGCCGACTCCGCCGCCGCCTCACCGTGCGCCGTCGGCGCATAGCCGTTGCGCGTGCGTTCGAACAGGGCGGCGCCGAAGCGCTTCTCGATGGCGCGCAGGCGCCGGAACACGGTCGAATGCTCCACCTGCAGCTGCCGCGCGGCGCCGCTCAGGCTGCCCGCGCGCGCCACCGCCAGTACCGTGCGCAGGTCGTCCCAGGCCAGCGGAACTGTGCTTTTTTGCAATGCTGGTTTGCGCATATTTGGAATTCACCTGCATGGATGCAAAGCATAGTCTGGCTGCACCCGCCGGGCCACCGGCCATCAAACGGAGCACGCCATGAACGCATTCAAGGACAAGGTAGTACTGGTCACCGGCGCTACCGCCGGTATCGGCCGCGCCGCCGCCAGGGCCTTCGCGCAGGAGGGCGCCAGATTGATCGTGACCGGCCGCAACCGCGCCGCCGGCGAGAGCCTGGTCGCCGAGCTGCGCGGGCAGGGCGCCCAGGCCGAGTTCGTGCCGGGTGACGCCTCCCTCGAAGCGGCGCACAAGCAGTGGGTGGGAGCCGCGCTGGAGCGTTTCGGCCGGCTCGACGTGGCGGTGAACAACGCCGGCGTCGAAGGCGAACTGGGGCCGGTAACGGAGCAGACCGAGGCCAACTACGACCGTGTATTCGACACCAACGTCAAGGGCCTGCTGTTCGCGCTCAAGCACCAGGTGCCGGCGCTGCAGGCGCACGGTGGCGCCATCGTCAACGTCTCCTCCATCGTCGGCACCGTCGCCATGGCCGGCGCTTCGGTGTATGCGGCCAGCAAGCACGCCGTGAACGGCCTCACCCGCGCGGTGGCGCTGGAAAACGCGCGCACCGGCGTGCGGGTCAACGCCGTCGCGCCCGGCGCCATCGCCACGGAAATGATGGAACGCTTCACCGGCGGCAACAAGGACGCCCAAGCCGGCTTGGCGGCCGCCCACCCGGTGGGGCGGCTCGGCACGGTCGACGAGGTCGCCCATGCCATCCTCTTCCTGGCGAGCGAGCAGGCAGGGTTCGTGACCGGGTCCGTGCTCGGCATCGACGGAGGTTATCTGGCGCAGTGAACCTGGCGGTCGATCGGGGGCTTGCGCGCGGCGGGCACGGCCCCCGATCAAGGCCGGCGAAACTTGAGCAGAAACCGGTCCGTCCTGTCGTGCATGTCATGCGCCTTGCCGGTGTGCGGATCGTCGGCGTGCCGCAGCACCTCGCTCTCGCCGACAAAGATGAAACCGGCTTCGGTGACTTCCTGCTTGACCTGCTCGGCGGTGATGCGATGCAGGGATTCGGTATCGCGCGCCCCCGAACCCGCGGCGGCGGCGTGATCCTCGACCATCAAAATGCCGCCGGGTTTCAATGCCGCCAGCAGGGCCTTGTCGACCGTCAGCATGTCCGGCGAGCCGAAGGCCTGGTCGTGAAGGTCGTGATAATTCTCCGAGGTCCAGATCAGGTCGAGTGGCTCCGGCGCCACGAAGTTTTCGGCCGCCGGGCTGGATGACCAATACTCGTACACCCATCCCGGGTCGCCGCTGTCCGAATGCAGCTCAGGCGCGGGACGCAGCCGGGACTTCAGGCTGCTGGCGCTCACGTTGGTGCAGGCCGGTCCGGCCGGTTCCGTGGCCGGATTGGATGATGCGGGCTGAGACAACGTGCCCTGTGGCGATACGCTCTGTGCGGCAGGCGGTGGAGTCGCACGCGGTACCGTGATCGCGTATACGTGGCCGGCGTCGCCCACCACCTTGCAGAATATCCTGGTGAAATATCCTTTGCCGGGCATGAAGTCCGCGACCTTGTCGCCGGGCTTGATCCCCGCGAACGCGATCACCTCGGCCGGCTTGCGCTCCGCGTCGCGTTGACGATCGGCGTCGGGCCGCCTGGGGTCGGCCACCGCCGCCGCGATGTAGGCGGGTATCGGGTCCGCCGCGACCGACCGCGCCACCAGCAGCAGGGTGGCGCAGATCAGGCCCGTTCGTCTCATGTCGCGCTCCGTGCCGGCGCATCGCAGGGCGCGCGAGCGCCGTTCAGGCCTGAGCCGCTCAATGCGGCTCAGGCCTGGACCTTGCGCCTATTGCATCTCGCCTTTCACCGGACCGAAGGCCGGCGGCGGCTTGCGGTGATGGGTGGCGGCTTCATACGCGGAACCGACCTTGATCAGGGTCGATTCCTGGCCGGGCTCCGCCCAGAAACCGATGTTGTAGGGCAGGCCGATGCCACCCAGCTTGGTTTCCTCGGTGCCCTCGACGCCCTCGTACTTCTTGCCATCCTTGCTAAGCGTGAACTTGTCGTCGTAGATGGTTTCGGCAAAGCCGGCGGGCACGAACACCTCGGGAATCCCGAGCATCGCCCCGTAGCCGAAGCCGCCGCCGCCGCCGCCTTGTACCGCCGCGCCGCCGATCTTGCCCTGCAGGGTCAGATTGACGGGATTGACGAGCACGTCGAGGTTGTTCTGCTCGAGCACCTTCGTCAACGCCATGCGCAGCGTGTCGCGGCGTTTCATGGTGTAGGTCACGGCGTCGGTGCGGATGTCCATCTCCTTGTTCTCCCAGTTCTTCATCGCCACGCGCCGCACGTCGTTGTAGTACTTGGCGTTGGCATTCAGCGTCTGCCAGTCGAACACACGGTCGTCGCCGCGCTGGGTCAGGTACTGCGCGAACTGGAACGCAAAGGTGTAACCGCTCACCGCGTCAGGATTGGCGGGCGGGTTGCTGAAGACGCGGACGAAGTCCAGGTTGGCGGGCAGCGGCGCCTTGTGCGCCGACAGCGCGACCAGGTACTTGCGGCTGGTCACGTCCCAGCCCGGCACCTCGAATTCCGGCTTGCCGTCCTTTTTCGACGAGAAGATTTCCGGCATGTGGAAGGGCAGCACTTCGGCAATGGCGTCGTTGAAACCGAAGGCCATGTTCGGAATGGAGGGATCGTCCGGATATTTCGGATCGACATCCTCCACCAGCTCGGCGCCGAGATCCTTGAGCACCTGCAGCTCGCGATTGATGCCGTCGCTCACCGCCGCATCGCCGGGATATTTCTTCACCATCAATGCGCGGATCACGCCGATTCTCATGCCGGCGAGCGGCTTGGACTTGCCCGGATCGCTGAGGGCCTCGACATAGGAGGTCTTGGTCGGAATCACGCGCGCCAGGGCCGTGTAAGGATCGCGTTCGTCGAAGTAGGAGCCGGTCTTCTTGTCCCGGAATGCGTCGAGAACGGTGGCCGCGTCCTTGAGCGTGCGGCACATGATGCCGGGACGGTCCTGGTAGGGATTGGCGCCGATGGCGCCGCCGAAGGAAATCATGCCCTTGGTCGGCACGATCAGCGCCACGCCCTGATAGTTCGCGGGGCCGCGGCACGAGCCGCCGGTGGTTTCGCACATCGCACACAACACCAGGTTGGCCGCAACGGCAACACCCGAACCGCCGCTCGAGCCGCTGGTGACGCGCTGCGTGTCGTAGGGATTGCAGCTGGTGCCGCCCCAGGATTCGCGCGCGCCGCCCGCGCCGATGTAGGGGTGCTTCACCTTGGCGTCGCCGCCGGGATCGCCGCTGCCGGCGTTGTATTCGGCTTCGTGCGCCTGCGCATAGATGATCGCGCCGGCGGAACGCAGCCGGCTCACCAGCGTGGAGTCGCGGGGCGGCACGTCCATCGCGTAGTTGACGTCGGCTCCTGCCGTGGTGCGCATGTCCTTGGCGTCATAGATGCCCTTGAACCCCATCGGCGCGCAGTACATCGGCATCGCCTTGGTGTCGAAATTCCTGCCGTATTTCCTGTCGTACTCGGCGGCGGTTTCCAGCGCATCCGGGTACTGCCTGAACTTTTCGCAGGCCGCCGGCGCTCCGGCGGGCAGCGGTGTCCCCGGCGGCGCGTCGAACTTGCCTTTGCACGTCACCGAACGCTCGCCACGGATATTCAGCACTTCCAGCGCGTTCACCTGGCCCGCCTTGGGAATGCCGGCGACCATGCCGTATTGCATCATGACCGACGGGTCGGACATGGTGGGCTCCATGCGGCCATAGTCGGGCAGGTCGCCCTTGTACTTGTCGAGGTCCGGAACGAGCGAGCCGAGAGCGACCGTCTCGGTGGGGAACTTCAGCGGGGCGCCGGCGCGGACGGTTCCGGTTGCCGCGGGGATCGACTTGCCGTCGGCCGTGACCAATGCGGTGCACATGCCGTTGTAGGCTTTCGCACGAGAGATGTACTGCTCGACCACCTGCTTGCAGGTCACTTCGCCGGAGCGGATGGCGCCCTGGATGCTATCGATGGTGGCTTCCTGCAGATGGAATCCCGCAGCCGGCGCGGCATTGGCGAATAGCGCCGCCGCCGTGGACAAAACCAGGGTGCGGATGGGTACGCGGATCGACATTTGACTCCCCTTCTCAAGGTGCACAAGCCCCGGAACCGATGTGATGTTCCAGGCGCTGCGGAGGTAGGAACGCTGCACTGCACGCAAGCGGCGTCGGAGCCTCCCCTCCGGGGCTGTATGGATCCCGGGCCCCGGACGTCTTCGCTCCCGGCTTCGGCCTGGCAGCCGACGCTGGAACGCCGCGTCGGTCGCCGCCGCTACGGCATGAGACGTAAATCCGCGCCGGTCCCCTACTGCACCATGAGAGTTTCGTTCGCGCGCAGGCCTGCGCGGACCAGTTGGCCCCGACGGGACAAATGCTTCAGGAGTTCTCGGTGCGGCAGAAGTGGGCGGTCCTGCGTCGCGGCAATGAAGGCTCGCATCCGGCGATGCGGGCTGGACTCAGCCCAGCAGATGCTCGCCCAGATTCCCCAGCAGGTTCAGCTCCAGGCGCCGCGCGGTGAAATACCAGCCGGTGTCATCCTTGGCGAAGCGGTCGTGGTAGGTCACCGTTGCGATGGGCTGCAGCGGCAGTGACGGCGTTGCCTGCAGCACGGTGCCGTACGTCTGCGCGCGGGCGCGCTCGTCGCCGTCCGGCTCGATGATGATGTTGCTCATCAGGTGTTGCGTCCGTGGCGTGCCGGTCTGCGCATCGATGCGCACCATGGCAAGCCACAGCGTCAGCAGGCCGTCGGGATCGTTGACGTAGGGCTCGGCGCGCGCCGGCATGTGCACCTCGGCGCGGGCGAACAGCCGCGTCGCGCCCGCGAAGTCGCCGCGATCGATGCACCGGGCGTAGCGGTGGATCAGGTTCTGGATGGCGAAATAGTCGTCGGCCTGCATGTTCAACCTCCGCGCTGCGTCCGCGCCAGGAAACGGTAATAGGCCGGGCACAGCAGCACCGCGCCCAGCATGTTGGCGCCGAACATGAACACCAGCAGCTTGCCCATGTCGCGCTGGAACTGCAGTTCCGAGAACAGCCAGGCCGACACGCCGCCGGCCAGGCACACGCCGGTGAAGATCACCGCCTTGCCGGTCTGGTGCAGGGTCTGGAAATAGCCCTCGCGCAGGTTCAGGCCGTGGCCCTGGACTTTCTCCTGCAGCACGTCGTAGATGTAGATGCCATAGTCCACCCCCACGCCGACGGCCAGCGAGACCACCGGCAGGGTGGCGACCTTCAGCCCGATGCCGAACAGCGCCATCAGGGCGTTGGCGAAGATCGACACCATGAACAGCGGGATGCAGATCGCCAGCAGGCCGGCGGGGGAGCGGTAGGAGATCAGCATCAGCAGCACGATCACGGCGTACACCGCCAGCACCGTCGGCAGCTCCTTGGCTTCCACCACCTCGTTGGCGGCGGCCATCACGCCGATGTTGCCGGAGCCGATGGCGAAGTTGGCGGGGCAGCTCATCTGCGCCTGCTCCTGGTAGCGTGCCGCCGCGTCGCCGGCGGTTTGTTGCAGCGCCTGGGCGCGCGGATCGGCGGCGATGGCCTCGTCGCTCATGCCGCGGGCGTGCAGCAGGTCGGTGTAGCGCTGCAACTCGTCGCGGCGCAGGCCGGCGTCACGGCGCAGCGCGATGCGCGTGTCGCAGGCGGCCGGCTTTACCTCCGGGTGGGCGGCGTAGAACTCGCCGGCATTGCGGGCGTTGAAGCGCTTGGCGGCGTCGATGACACGGTCGATGGTGGCGGCGCGGTGGTCGGCGGTGAACACGAACACCGGCATTGCCGCGCAGTGGAAGTCGAGCAGGCCGGAGGTGGTCTGGATGTCCTGGTTGATCAGCGACAGCACGTTGCCGTTGTGCGGCAGCACGTTGAACTTGGGGTCCAGGTCCATCAGGCCCAGGTAGGCTTGCCGCACCACGGTGGCGATGGACTTCACCGACTGCACGCCCTCGACGTTGCTCATGCGCCAGGCGAAGGTGTCGATCTGTTCCAGGGTGTCGTACTGGGCGCAGGTCTCCGGCGCGGTCTCGGTAATCAGCTTGAGGATATCGGTGCCGATGGAGAAGTTGGAGGTGACGGCGGCGAAGTCGCGGTTGTAGCGCGAATCCGGCCGCAGCTCGGGTACGCCGGTGGTGGCGTCGCCGACGATGCGGTGGGTCTGGATCGCCCAGGAGCCGCCCAGCACCAGCAGCGACAGCAGGATAAGCGCGGCCGCCACCGGTTTTTCGGTGACGGCTGACAGCGCCCGCCACAGGCGGTCGCCGGCGTCGATCTTGGCCAGGCGCTTGCGGCGGAAGGTGTCCACGTCCGCCACGCTCAGGTACGACAGCCAGATCGGCATCATGCCCTTGTTGGTGACGATCACCGCGAACATGCCCAGGCAGGCGTTGATCGACATGTCGCGCACGCTGCCGATCGGCACCAGGTAGATGGTGAGGAAGCCGGCCACGTTGGTGAGCAGGGCGATGCTGCCGGGGATGAACAGGCGGCGGAAGGTGGCGCGCGAGGCCTCGAAGCCGTCCCTGCCGTGCACCACCTCGTCGGCCCAGGTGTTGACGTATTGCACGCCGTGCGAAGTGGACACCGCCAGCACCAGGAACGGCACCATGATGGCGAAGGGGTCGACGCCGTAGCCCAGCAGATGCAGCAGGCCGAACTCCCAGATCACCGCCACCACCGAGCAGCACAGCGGCAGCAGCGCCAGCCGCAGGCTGCCCAGGTACCACCACAGCGCCAGCATGGTCGCCAGCACGGTCAGGCCGAAGAACAGCAGCACCTGCAGGGCGGCGTCGGTGACGTCGCCGGTGACCTTGGTGAAGCCGATGATGTGGACCGAAATGTCGGGGTTGTACTGCGGGTTGTCCTGCGTTTCCACCGTGAGGTCACGGCCGCTCAACTCGTAGCGCTGCACGTCGCCGTCGGGTTGGCGCCGGCCGGCCTCGACGTGGCGGAACCACAGGGTCCAGTCGGGCGTCTCAAAGGTCTCGGCCACCGCCTCGCCGGCCTGGAACGGCGGCACCGCGCGCTTCAGCCGGTAAACGTACTTTTTGGGGCTGGTGAAGCGGCCGCGCACGTCGTCTTCCAGCGTGTGCGACAGCCGCACCGGGTCGATCCGGCGGCCGCTCACCGGGTCGTGCTCCAGCACCTCGGCGGAGATCATCGCGCCGCGCTGGTCCACGCTCACCAGGCTGCCCAGTACCTGCGCCTTGGCCACGTTGCGCCGGATCAGCGCGAACATCTCCGGGGTGGGCGCATACTCGGCCGGGATCACGTCGCCGGCGATGAACCCGCCGTCCACTACTTCGAGATAGCGTACGTTGCGGGTGAAGATGGAGGAGACGTGGGCGCGGTCGATGCCGGCCATGAAGAACACCTCCTCGGTGGCCGCCTTCAGCTCGCCGAGGAATTTCTCGTTGTAGATGTCGGGCGCGCCGCCCGGCTTCTGCAGGAGCGCCACCAGCACCGTGTTGGCGCCGCCGAAGTCACTCTGGTACTGCTTGAACACCTGGATGTAAGGATGGCCCAGGGGCAGGGAATTTTCATACTCCGCCCCCGGCCGGGTTTGCGCTGCCTGCCACAGGCAGAGCAGCGTGCCCAGCGCCAGCAGCCAGACGCAGATCCTGCGCGCCCGGCGGCCGTAGATGAGCGGTTCCACCACCGCCAGGATATGCTGCGCTGTGAGCCGCATGGCGCTCCCTGTCCCCCGTCGTTTTTTCGTTTCCGTCGAAGTCTAGCCTACAGGCCCTTGACTTGATTGGAGTTTATCGAGGGCGCTGGCTTGAGACACGGTTATTTTCATGCGCCTCGCCGCGCCGGGCTTCATCCAAACGGAGGCTTTGCGGTACTCACGACGATACGGTTGGCCCGATAAGCGATGCCAGGTTGGCCTGATCAGCGATGTGCGCCTGGCGCAAGGCGTGCTTCACTTTATTTTTGAAAACAAATATCTGAACTTTGGAGCGCATGTCCATGAAATCCTTGGGCGGCTGGCGCCTGCATACAGGGAAGGTCCTCCTTGGCGGGGGGGCTTCGCTGGTGCTGGCCGCCTGTGGTGGGAACTACGGTGGCGGCGTCGATGCCGCCGGTGGGGGAAGCTCGGGGGCTGCCCCGGCGAGCAACAACGCCTATCCCACCCCGGAGGCCTACTTCGCGGCCAATGTCGAGCCGAACCTGGGCTATTGCCGCACCTGCCATGTCCCCGGCGGCGCCGCCGACATCGCCGGCGGCAACCTGTTCCTGCTCGATGCCAATCCCGGCGACGACTACAACAACACCGACACCGCGTGGTCGGCCCTGGGCAAGGGGGTGGACAGCAACCTGCTGCTGCAAAACCCGTCCGGCCAGCATACCCACACGGGCGGCTCCCCCTGGCCGGTCGGCAGCGCCGGCTATATCGGCATGCAGACCATGCTCAGCTGCTGGAACAGCGGCTGCAACGGCCCGCTCGGTAGTGGTTCCGGCGGACCGGCGCCACTGCCCGACGATAGCGCCCTGCGTGCCTACTTCACCGCCAACGTCGAACCCAACCTCGGCTACTGCCGCATCTGCCACGTCCCTGGGGGGTTGCCCACCAAGCCCTACTTCATCGAGGAGACGGGGCGGCTGTTCCTGCTCTCCAGCAACACCGCGGACGACTACACCAGCGTGCAGGCTGCCTGGATGATCCTGGGCAAGGGCGTGGACGAAAACCTGATGCTGCGCAACCCGGGCGGCAAGTACGCCCACCTGGGCCTGTCGCCCTGGCCGGTCGGCGACAAGCCCTACGAGGCGATGAGGACGGTGCTGGCGTGCTGGGACGACCCGGGCAACTGCTCCATGATCAGCAATGCCGGGGGGAGTTCGTCGGGCGGCGGCTCCAGCGGAAGCTCGGGCGGCAGTTCGTCATCGGGCGGCGGCCTGAGCGGTGCCGCCGACGCGGCCCTGCGCAGTTACTTCGCCGCCAACCTGCAGCCTTATCTGGGCTATTGCCGCGGCTGCCATGTCCCCGGCGGCCTGCCCACCCATCCTTATTTCATCGACGAGCCGGGCAGCGTGTTCCTGCTCTCCGCCGACAAGGCGCAGGACTACGACAACGTGTACGCCGAATGGGTGGAGCTGGGCCTGGTGCTGGGCGAGGGCGTGAACAACCGCCTGCTGCGCAATCCCTCCGGGCAGTACATCCACCTCGGGCTGTCGCCGTGGCCGGTGGGGAGTCCGGCCTACGAGGGCATGAAGACCATGCTGACGTGCTGGAACGACCCGGGCACCTGCCCGGTGCCCGGAGTCGCTGCGCAGAACTGAAGCTTTGTCCTCATTCCGGCGCAGGCCGGAATGAGGACGCGGCCTGCGTTTAGTGCATCCCCAGCACGCGGAACACGAAGAACAGGCCGCCGGCGAAGGTGGCCGCGCCCAGCAGCACGCACACCGGCAGGGTCAGCACCCAGGCCAGCAGCACGTTGCGGATGGTGTCGCCCTGCACGCCGGACTTGTTTGCCACCATGGTGCCGGCGATGCCGGACGACAGCACGTGCGTGGTGCTCACCGGCAGGCCGAGCTGGTCGGCGGCTTCGATGGTGGCCATCGCCACCAGCTCCGCCGAGGCGCCCTGGGCGTAGGTGAGGTGGGACTTGCCGATCTTCTCGCCGACGGTGACCACGATGCGCTTCCAGCCGATCATGGTGCCCAGGCCCAGCGCGATGGCGACGGCCACTTTGACCCAGGTCGGGATGAAGGTGGTGACACTCTTCAGGTCGCCGGCGTACTTGGACGCTACGGCCCTGTCGACACCGGCGGGGAGCTTGTCCTTCTTGGCCAGGCGGCTGAGCGTCTCATTGACGAGGTAGAGACTCAGGCGCAGGTCGCGGCGCTTGTCCGGCTGCACGTCGTTGAGGCTCTTCAGGCCCTGCATGCCGGCGATCACGTCGCTGTTGATCTGCGCCAGGGCCGGCACCGTGCCGGCGTCCACCGCGCCCTTCTTCAGGAACTGGGTGAGGGTCTTGCGCGCGGCGGCATCGTCCACGGCGGCGGGGCCGGACTGGGTGAGCGCGCTCTGCACCACGGCCGCGTTGGCCTGGATGCGCTGCAGCGTTTCGGCGCTGGTGTCCTGCTTGAGGGCGAAGGCGACCGGCGCGATGCCGATCAGGATCAGCATGATCAGGCCCATGCCTTTCTGGCCGTCGTTGGAGCCGTGGGCGAAGCTGACGCCGGTGCAGGTCAGCACCAGCAGCAGGCGCACCGGCCAGGGCGGCGGGGCATCGCCCTTGGGCGATTCGAACAGGGCGGCGTTGCTGCGGAACAGCGCCCGCATCAGCAGCAGCAGCAGGGCGGCGAAGACGAAGCCGATGATCGGCGAGAACAGCAACGCCTTGCCGGTGTCGGCCACCTTGGTCCAATTCACACCGTCGCCGAAGGCGGAGTCCGGCGACAGGTAGGAGTTCATCAGGCCGACGCCGACGATGGAGCCGATCAGGGTGTGCGAGCTGGAGGCCGGCAGGCCGAGGTACCAGGTGCCGACGTTCCACATGATGGCCGAGGTGAGCAGCGCGAACACCATGGCGAAGCCGGCGCCGTTGCCGACATTGAGCACCAGTTCCACCGGCAGCAAGGCGATGATGCCAAAGGCCACCGTGCCGGCGGAGGTAAGCACGCCGATCAGGTTCCAGGTGCCGGACCACACCACCGCCTGGGTCGGCTTCAGCGTGTGGGTGTAGATCACCGTGGCCACGGCGTTGGCGGTGTCGTGAAAACCGTTGACGAATTCGAAACTTAGCGCCATCAACAGGGCGAGCACGAGCAACACGAAGGTCGGGGTATCGATCCCCAGTTCGGCCAACATGTGAAACTCCCTGAATTTATTGAAAGGTTGATCATCTTCGTCCGCCGATGTTGCGGATTTATGACCGCGCGGCGACGGTGCAATTGCCGGCTATGCGGTGCATCATAGGCACGGTCGAAAAGGCCGCCTTTGGCGCGGCCACGCCGGTTTCACCGTACCGCGGCCCTTTCCGGGCCAACAAACACCGAACTTATGGGAGCGTGCGTGATGAACAAGCAGATCGTCCTGGCAATGGGTGCAGCGGCGCTTTTGATCGGGTCCGCGGCCCTCGCGGAACCCCGCGAGAACGTCAGCGGCAAGCGGCACCCCAACCTGGCCGCGGCGCAGCGCCTGTCGGAGCAGGCCTTCAACAAGGTCTCGGCTGCCCAGCAGGCCAACGAGTTCGATATGGATGGCCACGCGGCCAAGGCCAAGGAACTGCTCGAGCAGGCCAACAACGAACTGAAGCAGGCGGCCGAAGCCGCCAACAAGAACAGGAAGTAAGACCCGTCCGCCGGGCTGGAGCCGGACTGCCGCGGCAGTCCGGAGGGCCATTTTTTTCCGCCGCCCCTCGTTTCAGGGGCGGAACCCTCGGGGCAAACCATGCACACTGCGGCCAACACCAGGGAGACGTGATCATGCGTAAAGCCGGAATTGTTCTCGTCGCCGCGGCACTGCTCGGCACCGCCGCCGCACGCGCCGACTGCGACCATCCGCGCGACGATTTTGACGACCTCTATTGCCTCGACAAGGTCTACATCCAGTCCGACAAGGACCTGAACGACGCCTACGGCAAGCTCTCCAAGCAGCTGGACGCCAACGGCAAGTCGGCGCTGAAGAAAGGCCAGCTCGGCTGGATCAAGTCGCGCAACGAGCAGTGCAGCATGAAGGACGACCACGGCTTCTGGGTCAACCTCGACTGCGCCACCAAGACCACCGTCGGCCGCACTCAGTTCCTGCAAGACCGTTACCGCGAATGCGTCAGCGCCGGCTGCATGCCGAGCAAGCTGAACGATCCCGACTGACGACCTAGGGAGCCTCTGAACAACTCCATACCCTCCGGCGGCTTGCCATTTCGCGCCGGGCCGCGTTGCTCGTCGCTCATGTGCAATCAGCACACCGCGCTCCTCGCGCCTTGCCCGACACAAAATGGCAAGCCGCCGGAGGGTATGGAGTTGTTCAGAGGCTCCC
>JARLJS010000077.1 GCA_031291075.1 Nevskia sp.
CAGCCCCCCGCGCACCCGCAGCAGCACCGCCTGGTTCCAGTGCGACGGCGCCGCCTCAAACCGTTCGAAGAAACTCCGCTGGATCGGCGTCAGCGGCACCACGTCATGCACCTCAGCCTGCTCCACCTGCTCCGCTCCGCCCAGCTCCACCGCCACACGCGCCTGCGCCTCGATCGTCGGATGATCGAACACCTGCTTCGGCGTGAGCTTCAGTCCCGCCTGACGCGCCTTCGCGATCAGTTGCAGGCTCACGATCGAATCGCCCCCTGCCTCGAAGAAGTTCTGCGTCACCCCCAGTTGCTGCGCCTCGCGCCCCAGCACCGATGCCCAGATCTCCCGCATCTGCGTCTCGCGCGCCGTGCGCGGCGCCACCGCCTGCCACGCCTCGTCTTCCTGCGGCGCCGGCAGCGCCCCGCGATCCAGCTTGCCGTTGGCCATCACCGGCAGCCGCGCGAGCTTCATCCACCCGCCCGGCACCATGTACCCCGGCAGCTTCGACTGCAGCGCCGCCTGCAACTGCGGCGCCTGCGCCTCGCCCACCCAGTACGCCACCAGCCGCCGGCGCTCGCCCTCTCCGCGCAACGCCACCACCGCCTGCTCCACCCCCGCGCAGCCGCGCAGCTGCGCCTCGATCTCTCCCAGCTCGATCCGGTAACCGCGCAGCTTCACCTGCTGGTCCAGCCGTCCCAGGTACTCGATGCAGCCGTCCGCACGCAGCCGGCACAGGTCCCCGCTGCGGTACAGCCGTTCCCCGTCGTTGTACGGCGACGGCACGAAGCGCTCCGCCGTCAGCCCCGGCCGCCCCAGGTAGCCACGTGCGAGCGACACCCCGCCGATGCACAGCTCGCCCAGCCCGCCCACCGGCACCTCGTTGCCGTCCCCGTCCAGCACGCATACGCTGCGCCCCGGATAGGCAATGCCGATCGGTGCGCTCACGTGCTGTGTGTCCTCCGGCTGCGTGCGGCGGTACAGCGCCGCCACCGTCGTCTCGGTCGGCCCGTACAGGTTGTCGAGGCGCACGCCCGCCAGCGCACTGCGCTGCCAGCGCGCCAGTGCGTCCCCCGGCAGACCTTCGCCGCCCACCGTGATCTGCCTCAATGCCGGCAGCGCGTCGCGTGACGGCGCCTCGCCGAGCCACTGCTGCCACAGTGCCGTCGGGATCCGCGCGAACGTCACCTGGTGGGTGGCCAGCGCGCTGCTGAGCGCCTGCAGGTCCCATGCTGCGGCCCCACGCATGCACACCCGTCCGCCCATCAGCAGCGCCGGCAGCAGTTCGTGCAGCGCCACGTCGAAGTTGATCGTCGACGACTGCAGCAGCGTGTCCTGCGCCGAGATCCCGTAGGTGCCGGTGAAGTCCTCCAGGTGCAGCGACAGCGCGCGCTGGCTTACCGCTACGCCCTTGGGTCGTCCGGTCGAGCCGGACGTGTAGATCACATAGGCAAGCTGCTCCGGGTGGATCGATGCGGTGCGTTTGCGCAGCGCGCGCAGGGCACGTGGCGCATCCGGCCGGGCACGTCCGCCGGCAACCGGAGTGGCAGGTTCATCGAACTGCTTATCAGGCTGCTTATCGAACTGCTTATCAAGCTGCGCATCGGGCTGCTCATCCAGCTGCTCATTGGCCTGCTCATTGGCCTGCTGATTGGCGTTTTCATTGGCATGCGCATTGGCCTGGTCACCAGTCTGCCTGTCGGCGCGTTCTTTGCCGTACTCACCGGCCTGCCCATCGACCGGTTCATCAACCTGCCCAGCCTCCTCCCCAATCCGCACCTGCACGCAGCCCTCAAGCACCGCCGACAGCTGCGCCGCGCTCGCTGCATCAACCATCACGCAGCGCACCCCCGCGTCCTCAATCATGTCGCGCAGCCGCGCTTCCGGATACGACGGGTCCAGCGGCACCTGCGCCGCGCCCGCCTTCCAGATTCCCAGCAGCGCCGCGGCCAGTCCCGCC
>JARLJS010000078.1 GCA_031291075.1 Nevskia sp.
CCGCATCCGCAGCCTGGCCGCCGGCGGTGTGCTGGGGCCGCAGGCGGCGGAGCGCTCGGCGCTGGCCTTGCGCAGTGCCGATGAACAGGAAGCGGCGTCGCAGGCGGCGCTGGCCCGCGCGCAACAGGCGGTGCGCGACGCCGAGCTGGGGCCGGCGCGGGTGCGCGCCAAGGAAGCGGAACTCGCCGCCACCAGCGCCCAGGCCGAAGCGGCGCGCGCGCGGGTGCGGCAGGCGGCGAGCCAGAAAGCCGACCTCAAGGTCACCGCGCCCTTGTCCGGCCGCGTCTCCATCCGTTACGTCAATGCGGGCGAAGTGGTCGCCGCGGGCACGCCTTTGTTCGGCATCACCGACCTGGCCCACGTCTACCTCAAGGCCTATGCCCCGGAACCACTGATCGGCCGCGTGCGCCTTGGACAGGCCGCGCAGATCTGGGCCGACGCCTGGCCCGACGCGCCGTTCGATGCCAAGGTCGGATTCATCGCCTCGCGTGCCGAGTTCACGCCCAAGGAAGTGCAGACGCGCGATGAGCGCACCAAGCTGGTCTACGAGGTGCGGCTTTACCCGGTGGCGGACCCGGCCGGCAAGCTGCTGCCCGGGCAGCCGGCGGACGGCATGATCCGCTACGAGGATCATGCCGCCTGGCAGCGGCCGCGCGACTGAGCCCGGGCTCGCCGCGTGAACGCCGCGGAGGTGCCGGTCGTCGCGCTGCACGGCCTGGTCAAGCGCTACCGGCGCGCGGTGGCCGTCGACCGCGTCTCGCTGCAGGTGGCGCGCGGCCAGCTCTATGGCCTGATCGGCGCCGACGGCGCCGGCAAGAGCAGCCTGATGAAGACGGTCGCCGGTGTGCTCAGCTACGAGCAGGGCAGGGTCGAGGTATTCGGGCAGTACGTCGACTCCGAGCGCGCCGCCGAACCGGTCAAGGCCCGGCTCGGCTTCATGCCGCAGGGCCTGGGGCTGAACCTCTACCCCGAGCTGTCGGTGGAGGAGAACATCGACGTGTTTGCCCGCCTGCGGCTGGTGGGCCGCGACGAGCTGAAGCGGCGCAAGGAGCAGCTGCTGGCGATGACGCGTCTCGACGGCTTCCGCCGCCGCGCCATGAAGAACCTGTCCGGCGGCATGAAGCAGAAGCTGGGCCTGATCTGCACCCTGATCCACGCGCCCGAGCTGATCGTGCTCGACGAGCCCACCACCGGCGTCGATCCGGTGTCGCGGCGCGACTTCTGACTGATCCTCACCCAGCTCATCGAGAGCGAGCGGCTTACCGCCCTGGTCTCCACCGCCTACCTCGACGAGGCCAGCCGTTTCGACCGGCTCGCCCTGATGCATCGCGGCCAGGTGCTGGCCGAGGGTGAGCCTGAGCAGCTCATCGCGGCGGCGGTGCCCGACCGCGACCCGGGCGCGCGGCCGGACCTGGAGGACGTGTTCGTGGCGCTGGTGCGCGCGCAAGCGGGTGCCGGCGAGGCGACGGCCGCGCCGGCGGTGGACGGCGCGGTGATGCAGGCCGGCGACGGCGCCGGGCACGCCATCGACGCGCGCGATCTGACGCGGCAGTTCGGCGCTTTCCGCGCTGTCGACCGGGTCAGCTTCAAGGTGCCTTACGGCGAGATCTTCGGCCTGCTCGGCGCCAACGGTGCCGGCAAGACCACCGTGATCAAGATGCTGACCGGGATCCTGCCGCCGTCCGGCGGCGTCGGCCGCGTCGCCGGCTCCGACATGCGGCGCGCCGGCCACGTCATCAAGGAACACATCGGCTACATGTCGCAGGCGTTCTCGCTCTACACCGACCTCACCGTGCTGGAGAACCTGATGCTGTTCGCCGGGGTTTACGGGCTGGGCCGCAGCCGCGCGCGCGAGCGGGCCCGGCTGGGCCATCGCGCTGGGCCGGCTCGAGGGCTGCGAGCATACGCCCACGGCAAGCCTGCCGATGGGGCTGCGCCAGCGCCTGGCGCTGGGCTGCGCCCTCATCCACGGGCCGCGCGTGCTGTTCCTGGACGAGCCGACCTCGGGCGTGGACCCGCTCGGCCGCCGCCATTTCTGGGACATCCTGCGCCAGCTCGCGCGCGGGCAGGGTGTGGCGATCCTGCTCACCACCCACTACATGCGCGAGGCCGACCTGTGCGACCGCGTCGGCCTGATGTTCGCCGGGCGCCTGGTGGCGGATGCGACGCCGGCGCAGCTCAAGGCCGAGCTCGCGGCCGAGCGCGGGCAGTTGCTGGAGGTGACCGTGGAGCGGCCGCTGCCGGCGCTGGCGGCATTGCATGCGGCGGGCTTCGATGACGCGGTGCTGCACGGGCGCCGGCTGCGCGTGAGCGCACACGACGCCGTCGCGGCGGAGCATCGCATCGTCGCCGCGCTGGCGGCGGCCGGTCTCGGCGGCGCCCGCGTGGCGCCGCAGGAGCAGACCATGGAAGACGTGTTCGTGCACCGCGTGCTGGCGCTGGAAGCCGCCGCGCGGGCGGAGCGCGCGGCATGAACATGCAGCGGGTGCTGACCCTGGTCGGCAAGGAGGCGCGCGAGGTGCTGCGCGACCGCGTGTACCTGATGCTGGCGTTCGCGCTGCCGGTGGTGTTCATGGTGGTGTTCGCCTACGGCATGACCTGGGACATCGAGAGCGTCGGCCTGCAGGTGGTCGACGAGTCGCAGACGCCCCTGAGCCGCGAGTACGCCCAGCATTTCCTCTCCACCCACCACTTCCGCCGCGTCGGCGGCAGCGGCGGCGGCGCGCCTGGCGATGCCGCGCTGGTGGACGGCAGCGCCCGCGTGGTGCTGTGGATCGGCCCGGATTTCGAGAGCGACCTCGCCGCCGGGCACAGCGTGGACGTGCTGGCCGAGATCGACGGCGCCTTCACCATGGCGGCGCGCACGCTGCGCGGCTACCTGGAAGGGATCAACGCCCAGGCCAACGCCGAGCTGCGCGCGCAGGCCATGGCCCGCCGCGCCGGCGTGCGCGGCGCCGGGGTGGAGCAGGCGATCGAGCCGGTGCGCCTGCAGACGCGCTTCCTCTATAACCCGGATGTCAGCAGCGTGGTGATGGTGGCGCCGTCGATGATGATGCTGATCCTGATCCTGGTGCCGCCGCTGCTGATCGCGGTGAGCGTGGTGCGGGAGAAGGAGACCGGCGCCATCTACAACATCTCCAGCTCCACCGTGACGCGGCTGGAATTCCTGCTCGGCAAGCTGGTGCCGGCGGTGGTGATCTCCATGCTCGACGGTATCCTGCTGTGGCTGATCGTATGGCTCTGGTTCGACGTGCCGTTCCGCGGCAGTGTGCCGCAGTTCGCGCTGGCGATGCTGCTGTACGTGACCGGCACCGCCGGACTCGGGCTGCTGGTATCGACCGCGGTGCGCACCCAGCAGGCCGCCATCATCATCACTACCCTGGCTTCCACCATCATCGCCACCCAGTTCTCCGGCCTGTTCGCGCCGCTGGAGACCGCCAAGACCGCCAACCAGGCGCTGGCGCGGCTGTTCCCGGTGGCCGACTTCCTCGCGGTGGTGCGCGGCATGTACCTGCGCGGAGCCGGTGTCGAGGTGTTCTGGCCCGAGCTGCTGCGGCTGGCCGCTTATGCCGTGGTCGTGCTGTGGCTGGCGCACGCGCTGTTCCACAAGCGGAGCCGCGCGTGAAAGGGCGCCCGCCGGGGACGCGCGGGCCGGGCCGCTGGCTGCTGCAGGTGGCGGCGATGGTGGGCAAGGAATGGCGCCAGCTCCTGCGCGACCGTGCCCTGTTCGGCTTCGTCGTGTTCGTGTTCACCATCGACATCATGATCGCCGCCGGTGCCGCCGAGATCGACCTGCACGGCGCGGTGGTCGGCGTGATCGACCGCGATGCGAGCCAGGCTTCGCGTGAGTTGATCTACCGGCTGCGGCCGCCGTACTTCGACGTGCGCGCGCTGCCGGACGACGCCGCCGTCGTCACGCGCCGCCTCGACCGCGGCGAGCTGCGCGCCGTGCTCACCATCCCGCAGGGCTTCGAAGGCGCGCTGCTGGGCGGGCGGCCGGCCACGGCGCAGCTCGTGGTGGACGCCACCAACGTCAACATCGGCTACCTGGTGTCGAGCTACACCGGGCGCATCCTGGCCGAGCTCGCCGCCGAGATGGTGGCGCGCCGCGCCGCCGCGGTGGGGGAGTCCGCGCCGTTGCCGGAAGTGCGGCTGCAGCCGCGCGCGCGCTTCAATCCCACGCTCGACCAGTCCTGGCATTCCACTTTGTCCGAGCTGCTGACCATGCTCACGGTGGCCTCGATCGTACTGCCGGCGGCGGCGCTGGTGCGGGAAAAGGAGCGCGGCACTATCGAGCAGCTGCTGGTGTCACCGTTGACGCCGCTGCAGATCGTGCTGGCCAAGGTACTGGCGATGACGGCGGTGGTCCTGGCCGGTTCGCTGGTCGCGGTGCTGCTGGTGATGGAGCAGCTCTACCACGTGCCGTTCCTGGGCAGCCCCTGGCTGTTCTTCGCCATGGTGGCGCTCTACGCCATGACCGCGTCCGGGCTCGGCATCGTCGCCGCCACCTTCGCGCGCAATTCCGGCCAGGTGGGTCTGATCGTGCTGCTGCTGGTGATGCCCATCATCATGCTGTCGGGCACCTGGACCCTGCGCGAGAGCATGCCCGGGTGGCTGCAGGCGGTCTTGAACTTCTCGCCGCTGCGCCACTTCATCGACATCGCCTACGGCGTGCTGCTGAAGGGCGCCGGGCCCGCGGTGATCGCCGTGCCGGCGCTGAAGATGAGCCTGCTCGGCGGCGCCTTCTTTGCTCTTGGCGTGCTGCGCTTCCGGCGCCAGTTCAAGTAGCGCGGCGGCGCGCGGCGCGCAGCCAGCCGGTCGCCAGGAACAATACCAGCAGGGCGCCGCCCGCCAGCCAGCGCAGCTCGGGGATCACCAGCTCCGCCGACACCGGCACCAGCAGCACCTGCAGCGCCATCAGTTTGTACGGCTCGATCGGGCCGTAGGCCGGGTCGCTCAGCAGCTCGAGGAAGGCGCGGCGGCTGCGGTAGCGCACCACCAGCACGCGGTCCCAGTTGTCCAGCTCCGGCGGCGTGTCGAGGATGTCGCGGCCGGCGGCGGTGCCGCCCATCAGCGGGTAGGAGCCACTCTTGAGCAGCAGCCGCTCGGCCGCCGATTCGTAGTAGGCATTCGACTGGCGCGGCGTGCCGGCATAGTCGGGCGCGCCGGGGAAGCGCCGCAGCTCCTGGTAGTAGCGCATCAGGTTGAGCATGTAGAAGGGCTTGCCGTCGTCGGCCGCGGCCCAGGTGCGCAGGCGTTGCAAGGCGCCCGCCTTTTCCTGCGCCGGCATCGCCAGCTGGCGGTCGGCAGCGGCCAGGTAGCGGTCGATTTCCTCGGGGCGCAGCCTGCCGCCGGCCAGGCCCGGCGTCTGCCACAGGTAGAAAGCGCAGAACACCACCAGGCACAGAGCGCCGAGGGCCGGCATGAAACGCGGGCTGTTCATGAGGAGGTCGGGGGCGAGGACAAATAGTCCAGCAGCAGTTCATTGACCCGCTCCGCGGCAGTGAGCTGCAGCCAGTGGTTGGCGTGCCCGACGCGCTCGTAGCGGAACGGGCCCTCCACCAGCCGGCGCGAATCGAGCATCTGCGATTCGACCAGGAACAGGTCGCCATCGCTCCACACGCCCATCACCGGTACGCGCACCGGCGGCCAGTCGCGGCGCAGCAGAAGGGCAAGATTGGCGCGGTAGTAGTTGATGGCGGCGGTGAGCCGTCCCGGGCGGGACAGGTTGGCGATCCAGCGCTGGGCCTCGTCGGGGTAGCGCACCAGCTTGCGGAACATCCACCAGCCGCGGGCGCGCAGCAGCCGTTCCGCCACTACCGGGAACTGCAGGAACAGCACGTACCAGCCCTTCAGCTTCTGCTCGAGCGAGCCGTGGACGTAGGCGCCCGGGTGGCCCACCGACAGCGCCACGTAGCGGTCCACCCGCTCCGGGTGCGCACAGCAGAACAGCCAGCCGATCACCGCGCCCCAGTCGTGGCCCACCAGGCGCACCTCGGCCACGTTCAGGGTGTCGAGCAGGCCGAGCAGGTCCGCCACCAGACGCTCCGCCCGGTAAGCGGACCGTTGCGCCGGCGCGTCCGACAGGCCGCAGCCGCGCAGGTCCGGCGCGATCACCGTGTAGCCGGCCGCCGCCAGCACCGGAATCTGCTTGCGCCACACCTCCAGCGAGTCGGGGAAGCCGTGCACCAGCAGCACAGCCGGGCCGCTGCCCGCGACCACCACGTTGAGGTCGATGCCGTTGACATGCACGGTGCGGCGGGAACTGTCGCGGGGTCCGGTCATCGGCGAGCCTCCGCCGCCGGCGCCGGCTGCACCGCCGCGCTCGCCGGGTCGACCTGGATCTTGGCGTGGCGCTCGGCATCGCCCAGCGCGGTGAAGGCGTTGTCCACGCCGGCGAGGCCCACCACGCCGGTGATCAGCGGGGCGCAGTCGACCCGCCCTTCCGCGATCATGCGCAGGGTGTCGTGGAACTCCAGCGGGGTGTAACCCAGCACGAAGCGCAGATCGAGCTCCTTGTTGATCGCCAGCACCGGCTCGATGCGGTCGCTCTGCATACACACCCCGACCACCACCACGCGGGAGAACAGCGGCGCGCCCTCCAGGATGCTCTGCAACACCCCCGGGGCGCCGACGCACTCGAACACCACCGGTTTCTTCGGCAGCAGGCCGAGGCGCTCGGCCAGGCGCCACATCTTCCACCACGGCAGCGGCAACCGGCCGAGCTGCTCCTTGGTCTTCACCGCCAGCTCCAGCGCGTCCGGCAGGCCGGCGATGAAGCCGTACTTCCGCGCGCCCGCGTAAGGCGACTCGCGGCCCGGGTCGACCACCACGTCGGCACCGCAACGCTGCGCCAGGGCGCGCCGCCCGGGCGAAAAATCGCTGGCGACGATGGCCTTCACGCCCAGCGTCCGCAGCAGGCAGATCACCGCCAGCCCCACCGGGCCGCAGCCGATCACCACGGCAACGTCGCCCTTCGCCACCTCGCCGCGCCGGATCGCATGCCAGGCCACCGCCATCGGCTCGGTCAGCGCCGCCAGCTCGGCCGACAGGCCGTTGGGCACCGGCAGCATCATCGATTCCTCCACCACCACGCGCTCGGCGTAGGCGCCGGGCGAGCGCTTGGACAGGCCGATCAGGTCCACGCCACCGGGCTGGCGGCGGATCGGCAGCGCGCAGACCCGGCTGCCGGTGCGGACTTTCCTGGCGCAGCCGGGGCCGTACTCCAGCACTTCGCCGCAGAACTCGTGGCCGAACACCACCTCATCCTCCGACCGCATCAAGCTCTGGAAGCCGCTCTTCGTCATCAGCTCGTCCATGTAGTCGCAGTGGTGGCGGGCGTGCAGGTCGGAACCGCAGATGCCGCAGCGCAGGACGCCCAGCACCACCTGCCCCTTGCCGGGCACCGGCTCCGGCCGGTCGACCACGCTGAGCGCGGCGTTCCTGCAGATCACGGCTTTCATCGGTCGCTACCCCGCTTATCGCGCATGCCGGTGGCGGCCCGGCGGCCATAGCTTGGCGGATTTCATCATGGCTTTCCCGCCGTTCAGCTTTTGCCGGCCAGGGCGGCGCGGTCCTTGTCGCCGCCTTCCGGGTCCACGCACAGGAACGACGGCACGTGGTCCTCGATCGCGTACGACGGCAGGTTGGACTGGCTCGAGCAGACCTGGCCGTCGGAGGTGAACTCCCAGTCGCGCAGCCAGGTCACGCGGGTGGGGCTGGGATAGGCGACGAAGGTGCGGGTCGCCGGCACGAAGCGGAACCAGCGGTCGGACATGTTCGAGGTGATCCAGATGTCGCCGGTCTTCGGGTGCACGTTGAGCGCGTACGGCACCTCGTACTCGTCCGGCGCCAGCAGCGGCAGCTTGAACGTCTCGAACTTGCCCGTGCGCGTGTCGTAGCTCATCAGCGCGCTGTCGTCGAAGGCCGGGATCCACAGCACGCCGTTGCAGTCGAAGCGCGGCCGGCGCGGCCCTTTCAGCGGCGTGTCGTACTCGGTCACCTGCAGCGTGCGCGGATCGATGCGGCCGATCTTGTCGAGATAGAGCTTGGCGTACCAGATCGACCCGTCCACCGGGTTGACGTCGATGCCGTAGGGGAAGTTCAGAATGCTGTGGCCGAGGTTGGCCCACTTGTGCGGCGACAGCTCGTTGTGCAGGTTGTGGCCGGGGAACCAGGACGCCAGCTTGACCACCGCCGGCAGGCACAGGTCGGTGAGCCAGCGCCAGAAGCCGTTGTGCGGCAGGCCGATCACCGTGATCTTTTCGGTCTTCGGGTCGAAGCGGATCACCTCGTTGGACAGCACCACGGTGAACCACACCACGTCGTTGCGGTCGACGCGGATGGTGTGCGGGTAGAGGTGGGTGTGCCCCAGGTCGTAGCGCTTGAATTGCCTGGTGCGCGGGTCGAACGACATCAACGACGATGACAGCGCATTGGTGATCCACAGGCGCCCGTCGCTGGTCTGCGCGATGCTGTGCGGGCCATGCTTGCCGCTGAACACGCCGATCGGCAGCGGGATGCCGGACAGCACGCCGCCGCGCGGCAGGTCGATGTCCGGCAGCGGATAGGTTTCCACCTGGTTGGTCTTGCGGTCGAGGAACCAGATGACGTCGTGACCCTCGTCGGCGCCGTAGAGATTGTCGTCGGCGCCGACGGCGGCATCGTGGATGAAGGACAGGCCATCGCCCACCAGCCATTCCTCCACCTTGGCCCGGTGCAGCTCGGGGCTCACGTCGTAGGTCTGCACCGCGGGCGCCGGCGCCGCGGTGAAGCCGCGCGCCAGCGTGCCGGCGATGCCGCGGGCCTCGCCGTTGGTGAGCATGGCGAAATAGCCCTCCATGCGCCGCACCGTGCCGGTCCAGGCCGCCTCGTCTCGCGGCACCCGCGTCAGCGCATTGCCGACCTGGTGGCAGTAGTTGCACTGGCTGACGAAGGCGGCGCGCAGCTCCGGGTTCTGCCACTGCAGCCTGGTCAGGTGGGCCGAGGCGGTCAGCGTATCGGACAGGGTCTGCGGGTCGCCGATGCGGGCCAGCGTGAAGTCCAGGCGGGCCGCGCCGCCGCCGGCGTCGAGCGGGCGGGTCACGTCCTCGAAGTACGGCATGCGCGCGCGTACGTCCAGCCTGCCGTCGTAGCCGGTGACGATGGCGTAGCTGCCGTCGGTGTCGGTATAGACGGTTTGCTTGCGGTTGTGCGCCTCGTTGAAGACCGTGACCAGCGCGCCGGACACCGGCCGGCCGTCGGCGGTCTTCACTGTGCCGGCGATCTGCGCGGCAGTGGCCGGGTGGCCGGTGGCCAGCGTTCCGGCCAATACGGCGGCCGCGCCGGACAGCAGACGGTTGTATCGCATCGCTCCTCCTCCGCGGGTCGTTCGCCCGCCACGCCATCATCCCCGTCCCCGGCTGGCTCCACTTGTCATTTTCTGACAATGTACTGTCACGGCCGGACAGCACCGGGCGGGGATCGGGGGAGCAATGGGGAAGCGTTCGGGGGCGGAGCGGACCTCGCGCATGCCGGCGCGCTACTTTGCGCTGCTGTGCGACGCGCTGCGGGCGGACGGAATGGACGTCGACGCGCTGCTGCGCGCGGCGCGCCTGCGGCCGACGCAGATCTACGGCGCCGACGCCGGACTGAGCCTGCGCCAGTTCGAGGCGCTGGCGGCGGAGGCGGCCCGCCTCAGCGGGCGCAGCGACCTGGGCTTCCTGCTTGGCCGCCAGATCAAGTTGAGCAGCCACGAGATCCTCGGCTACGGCATCATCACCAGCCCAACCCTGGACTATGCCCTGTCGCTGGCGGCCCGCTACTACCGCTTGATGACGCCCTGGTTCCGCATGCGGTACCGGCGCGGACCGCGGATCTCCGAGGTTTCGTTCCAGCCGGCGGTGCAGCTGGCGCCGGCGCCGATGCAGTTCCTGCTGGAAACGGTGATCATCAGCGCCCACGAGCAGTTCCGCTCGCTGGTGCAGGGACCTCTGCCGGCCTACGACGTCTACGTGTCGTATGCCGAGCCGCAGCACGTTCGCCACTACCGCGAGCTGAGGCCGGCGCGCTTCCACTTCGGCGCCGAGAACCTGCCCGGCGCGCGCATGGTGCTGGACACCGCGCTGCTGGCGCAGCCGCTGCCGATGGCCGATCGTGCCGCCCTCAAGATGGCGGAGGAGCGCTGCGAGGACCTGCTGCGCCGCACCGCCTGGTCCGCGGGCATGACCGGCTGGGTCACCATGATGCTGCGCGAGTCGCACGAGGGCCTGCCCACGCTGGCGGAGCTGGCGCACCTGCTCAACCAGTCGCCCCGCACCCTGGACCGGCACCTGCACCGCGAGGGCAGCCGCTTTCTCCAGCTGTCCAAGCGGGTGCGCTACGAGCGCGCCTGTGAGTTGCTGGGCAGCGGCCTGAGTGTGACCCAGGTTGCCTACCAGGTCGGCTACCGCGATCCGGCCAATTTCAGCCGCGCCTTCCGCCGTGATAGCGGCAAAAGCCCGGGCGAGTATGCGCGGTCGGCGAGGGCGGCGACCGTTTCGGCTCAGGCGATCGCGCTCTGCCGGATAGCGAATCCGCCGATGCCGGCAGCGGCGGCTTGAACGCAGGGTGGCATGCTCCAAAAAGATGGGGCGGATCCGCAAGGATCCGCCCCAGGGGCCGCTGAAGCTTCGGGGAGGGAGAAGAGGCTTCAGCGGGACTGCGTCACCGGTTTGCCCACCGGCATCGGCTTCCTGCCGCCGCCCAGCAGGCGCAGCGTGAACAGGCCAAGGGTGAGGCCGCCCAGGGCGAACACGATGTCGCCGGGCACGCGCACCCACACCAGGCGTTCCATCACCACGGAGTGCACCACTTCCGGCGAGCGGGCGTACCAGAAGCCGTGGGCGACACTCTGGTAGGCCTGGTAGATGCCGGCCGGCAGCAGCGACAGGAACACCATCATCGCCAGGCCGATGTTGAGCAGCCAGAAGGTCTTGGCCAGCAGCGGGTCGGACCAGGCGGCGCGGTTGGAGGTGCCGCGCAGGCAGAACAGCATCAGGCCGATGCCGAGCATGCCGTACACGCCGAACAGCGCGGCGTGGCCGTGGGTCGGCGTCAGGTTCAGGCCCTGCACGTAGTACAGCGAGATCGGCGGGTTGATGGTGAAGCCGAGCAGCCCGGCGCCCACCACGTTCCAGAACGCCACCGCCACGAAGAACTGGATGGTCCAGCGGTAGGTCGCCACCCAGGGCTTGCTCGACGCCAGCTTGTAGTTCTCGTAGGCCTCCATGCCCAGCATCGCCAGCGGCACCACTTCCAGCGCGGAGAACATGCCGCCCAGGGCGATCACCGCGGTCGGCGTGCCGGTGAAGTACAGGTGGTGCAGAGTGCCGAGGATGCCGCCGAACAGGAACACGATGGTGGAGAACACCACCGCGCGGTTGGCGTTGCCGGCGTGCACCAGGCCCAGGCGGGTGAAGATCAGCGCGATCACCGCGGTGGCGAAGACCTCGAAGAAGCCTTCCACCCACAGGTGCACCAGCCACCAGCGCCAGTACTCGATCAGCGCGTAGTGGGTGTGCGGGCCCCAGGCCAGCGCGCTGGCGTAGAACAGGCCGATGCAGGTGGCGGAGACGAACACCATGGCGATCAGGCCGCGGCTCTCGGATGGCCGCATCAGCGCCGGCCACAGCGCGCGTCCCATCAGCAACAGCCAGAACAGCAGGCCGGCGAACAGCAGGATCTGCCAGAAGCGGCCCAGCGCCGTGTACTCCAGGTTCTGACTGCCGAACCAGAAGCTCAGGTCCACGCCGATCTTGTGCATGGCGGTCAGCCAGCCGCTGAAGCTCGAGCCCACCACCACCACCACCAGCGCCACCCACAACAGGTTGACGCCCAGGCGCTGGAAGCGCGGCTCATGGCCGGACAGCAGCGGCGCGATGTACAGGCCGGTGCCGAGCCAGGCGGTGGCGATCCAGTACACCGCCAGCTGTGTGTGCCAGGTGCGCGTCACGGTGTAGGGCAGCACGTCCCCCAGCGGCACGCCGAAGAAGGAGTGCCCCTCCACCGCGTAGTGGGCGGTGATGGCGCCCAGGCCGATCTGCGCCAGGAACAGGCCGACGATGGTGAGAAAATACTTGCCGGTGGCACGCATCGAGGGCGTGGCGCGGGCGTTCACCAGCGGGTCCTGCGGCGGCGTCTCCACCTCGGCGTGCTCCTTGTGGCGCGCGTTGTACCACACCATCAGCGCGATGCCGGCGATCAGGAAGATCACGCTGGCGATCGACCACATGCCGGTGCCGGTGGTCGGGGTGTTGCCGACCAGGGGCTCGTGCGGCCAGTTGCTGGTGTAGGTGATGTCCGCGTCCGGCCGGTTGGTGGTGGCGGCCCAGGCGGTCCAGAACACGAAGGCGGCCAGCGCCTCGCGGTCCTCCGCCGTGGTGACGGCTCCGTCGCTCATGGCGTACTGCACGCGCAGCCTGGCCAGCGCCGGGTCGTTGCCGAACAGGCTTTCATAGTGGGCGGCGACGGCGCGCACGGCGTCGGCGCGGGTGGCGTCCAGGATCAACGTGTCGGTGGCGGCATCGTAGGTGTTGAGTCGCATGGTCTTCTTCAGTCGCGCGTCGAGCAGCGCCTGGTGATCGGCGTCGAGCTGGTCGTAGGGCTTGGCGAACTCGCGCTCGGCCCACAGCCCGCGCAGCGTCACCGCCTCGCGGTGCAGCCAGTCGGCCGACCAGTCCGGTGCGACGTAGCTGCCGTGCCCCCACAGCGAGCCCAGCTCCTGGCCGCCGGCGGACATCCACACCGCCTGGCCACGCTCGATCTGCGCGTGGCTGAACAGCCTGCTGCCGTCGGCGGCCGTCACCTGCGCCGGGATCGGCGGCGCCTGCAGGTAGATCTCGCGGCCCACCCATAGCAGGACGGCAAACGAGGCCAGGCAGATGATGCCCAGCCATGCCCACAATCGCTTCGAATTCTGCGTGTTCATCCGGAATGCTCCCATCTCAAGTTGCGGCGGAAGATTACAATAAGATGCATAAAATATAAATCATTAAAGCGCACTCGTCCGACAGGCGGTACGGTTCGTTCCTCTACGGGAAGGAGCACGCCGGCTGATCAACCAACTCTCCGCCGGCCGGCGGCCATGCTGGCGTCAAGGGAAGAATAAATTTGGCAAACGACATGCCGCTTTGATGCGGGTCAAGACCGGCCACGGCTCCCGCCCATGGCTTGAAAAATGCATACAATATGCATTGATTTGACTGGGGGCCGCCATGCGCCTGACCTATCACACCGACTACAGCCTGCGCCTGCTCATGCTGCTGGCGCTGGAGCCGGACCAGCTGCACACCATCGAGGAGGTGGCTGGCCGCTACGGCATTTCCCGCAACCACTTGATGAAAGTGGCCATGACCCTGACCCAGGCGGGCTTCGTGGAGAGCGTGCGCGGCCGCGGCGGCGGCCTGCGCCTGGCCCGCCCGCCGCAGCAGATCCGGCTGGGCGCGGTCGTGCGTGCCACTGAGGACAGCCTGGGCATCGTGGAGTGTTTCGACCGCGCGACCAACACCTGCGTCATCGCCCCGGCCTGCACCCTCAAGCATGTGCTGAACGACGCCGTGACCGAATTCCTCAAGGTGCTCGACCGTCATACCCTGGCTGACCTGCTGGGGCCGCCGGCCACCGGCAAGCGTATGCGGCAGTTGCTCCCGGTAAAGGTGACGGCGGCCCGCTAGGGCAGGGAAGTTCTGGTCAATTCACGATTGTCATTCCGGCGCGCCCGCGCTCGCCAGGGTGACGGACCTTGAGGTTCCCCAGGGCCTTCAGTGCAGCATGGTCTTTACGGCGTCGACCATCATCCGCAGGTCGTGCTGTCCCCGGTAGATCGGCGGCAGCGGTCGCTCCAACCCGAGCAGCGAGTACACCGCCGTCTGTGCCGAGCGGACCGAGTATTCCACCGTGAATACCACATCGTCGGGCATTTCGCAGAACTGGCCGATGAAGGCGAGATGGCGGGTGCCGGCCGGCACCACCGGCGGCCGGTCGCCGGGCGCGCGCGGCATGAACTGGCTGGTGATGTACGGCATCATGCAGGGGATGCAGTTGGCCGCCTGCAGGATCGCCGCAAGGTGCGCGTCGAAGCGCAGGTGGTGGAGCAGCTCGGTGAGGATTTCGGCGCCGCTGCAGTCGGACATCTTCTTGTGGACGAAGTTACCCTCCTCGTCCGGAAACAGGCCATAGCCCCAGAACACCTGCACGTCCTTGGGCTGGTTCAGGAAATGCGGCTGGTGTGCCAGCACAATCGACATCAGCCAGCGCGAGTCGGTGAAGGTGACCAGCCCGCCGGTGCCGGCCGGGTTGCCGCTGAATTTCTCCATCAGCTCGAAGAACAGCGGATCGCGCAGGGTGGCGGTGAAGGACAGCCACTTGGAGCCGGCGACGTCGCCGTTGAACGCGGCGGGCCGGCCGAACTCCGGGTTGGCCCTGGCCAGCGTCTCCCACAAGGTCCAGGCAGCGCCGGGGTCGCGCGTGTCCAGGCCGGGTGCGGTCGTCATCGAGCCGAGGCTGGAGGCGGCGGTCATCGAGCCCAGGGTGACGAACACGTAGTCGGCGTCGGCCACCGTGATCGCGCCCGGCGCGCCATCGCGGGTGTAGCGAATGCGCTCGACCGCCTTGCCGTCCAGGCCGCGCCTGAAGTCCAGGTCGGTGACGCGGCAGCCGGTGAGAAAGCGCACGCCTTGCTGCTGCAGCCAGCGGCTCAGCGGCAGAACGATGGAGTCGAACTGGTTGTAGCGGGTGCGGCGCACCCCGCCCAGGGTGTCGATGCGCGGGAATTCCTGGAAGAAGCGGTGCAGGTAGCGCTTGAATTCCACCAGGCTGTGCCAGGGCTGGAAGGCGAACATCGTGCCCCACATGGACCAGAAGTTGGTCTTGAAGAACGCCGGCTGGAAGTGGTCCTCGATGCGCTTGCTGCCCAGCGCGTGCTCCGACAGGCCCAGCACCTCGGTCAGGTCGAGGCGGTCGCGGTTGTCGAGGCCCATCTTCGAGGCGTCGATCTTCTCGCCGGCGCGGACCAGCCGGCAGCGGGATGCGGTCGGGTGCTGCCGGTTGAATCGGCGGATCTCTTCGCGGACCGTCTTGTGGGGATTGTCCACGCTAGGAATGGATGACAGCAGGTCATAGGTGCAGGTATAGGTTTCGTCGGCGAACATGCGGCCGCCGCGGATCACGTACCCCGTCTCGGCCGAGCCGGCTCCGTCCAGGCTGCCGCCCAGCACGGATGTTTCCTCGAGGATGACGATGTGCCCGCCGTTCCAGCCCCCATCCCGGATCAGGAAGGCGGCACCGGCCAGCGAGGCGATCCCGCCGCCGACGAAGTAGGCGATGGTGGCGGTCCGGCCGGGCGCTGGTGTGCCCGCGGCCGGATCGGAGGGAAGGCGGGCTTCGGGCGGCAGTGATTGTTCCATTGCGGGGTACGGATCGGTTCGGGACGCCAATGTTCCGCCGCGGCCGGGCCGCCATCCATGACCTGGGTCAAACCCCGCCGCAATTGATCCAGATCAACGCCGGCGCTTCGGTGCGCCCCTTATAAATACACATACGAACAACGTACGGCGGAGGTTCAGACATGCACTCCATCCCGCTTCCCCTGCAGCTCTATGTGCCCATGGTGATCGCCGCCGTGAGCTTGGCCATTTTCGTGCTGCTCGTGCTGTCCCTGCTCGATCTCGACGTGGCGCAGCGCGTCCTCCTCGGCCGGCGGATTCATGGGCTACGCTTGGCTCGCATGCTGCACCGGCGCGGTATCGATCAGCGCGAGTACCTGCGGCTGTCGCCCTTGCCCGAGTTGCGGCATGCCGTGGACAACTGCCGCGGCTGCAATCACCAGGCGCAGTGCGACGAGGCCGACGCCCTCGGCAGCGCTGCCGATCCGCACTACTCCTACTGCCCCAACGCCCCGACGCTGGACGCCTTCGAGCGCCGCGCCGACCGCTGACACTCCTGGTGCTGCGGCAGCTGTGTTGTGCGGTGCTGGGTTTGTGCGCTGCCGGGTTCGCAGTCGCTGAGGGGCTGACCGGCAGGCCGGCTTCGTACACCGTACAGCCGGGTGACACGCTGCTCGACGTGGCACGTCGCTTCGACGTCGGCTACGCCGGCATCCGCGCCGCCAATCCGCAGTTCGATCCGTGGGTGCCGCCCGTCGACGAGCCGCTGCTGCTGCCCACCCAGCACATCGTTCCGGCCGGTGCCGTCAAAGGCATACTCATCAACGTGGCGGAGCTGCGGCTGTACTATTTCATGCCCGACGGTTCCGCCGTCTTGAGCTTCCCGCTCGGCATCGGTCGCGAGGGCTGGCAGACGCCGCTGGGTGGCACGCGGGTGGCGCGCAAGGTCGTGCACCCGGTCTGGGTACCGACGCCATCGGAGCGGACCGAGAACCCGGACCTGCCGGCCAGCGTGGCGCCCGGGCCGGACAACCCGATGGGCGACTACGCGCTCTATCTGGCCAGGCGCGGTTACGCCATCCATGGCACCAACCGCCCTTTCAGCATCGGCCGGCGCGACAGCCATGGCTGCATTCGCCTGTATCCCGAGGACATCGCGCGTCTGTACGCGCTGGCAGGCGTCGGCACGCCGGTCACGGTGGTCGATCAGCCGGTCAAGCTGGGCTGGCAGGACGGTGAGCTGTACCTCGAGGTGCATGCCGGCCAGGCCGGCGCGGATGCCCTGGAGCAGGGCCTCGAACCGCCTTCGCCGGCGCAGGACGTGGTCGACGCCATGGTGCGTGGGGCCGCCGGAGCCGAAGTGGAGCGGGTGAACTGGGATACGGTGCATCTGACTGCGCAGCAAATGCGCGGTATGCCGGTGCAGGTCACCGCGCGCCGCAATTGACGTACGTCATTGGTGGCGCCATGGCGCTCCCCATACATTGGCCGCGGCGATCCGCAGCCGGCGTCGGCCGCATCGCCCTGTTCCAGGCGAACCGCCTGTTCCACGTACAAGGAGACGACCATGCGCTCAACCAAACTGATTCCCGCCTTGCTGCTCTCGCTGGTGTTACTCGGCGCCTGCGCCACCCTCAGCGACCAGGACCGCGCCCTGCTCGATGCCGCGAACCGCAACGCGGCCGCCGCCAAGGAAACCGCTCAGCACGCTCTCGATGTCGCCCAGTCCGCCCAGGCCAGCGTGAGCGAGGCCAATGCCGCCGCCAATCGCGCGGCGGCCGAAGCGCGTTCCGCCAGCGACAAGGCCGACCAGGCCGCCGCCGCCGCCAAGACCGCAAGCGAGAAGGCAGATCGCGTGTTCCAGCACTCCCTGCGCAAGTAGCCCGCAGGCGGCTGGAGAATCTTTGGTTTGGATGCCCCCTCTCCCGCAAAGCGGGAGAGGGGAACAAATGCGTGTGCACCTGGGTTGAAAACGTTCTAGACCAACAGCACCGGCAGTTCGCCGCGGCTCAAGGCCGAGTCGGTGCAGCCGCCGAACAGGAGCTCGCGCGTCGGCCCATGGCTGTACGCGCCGAGCACCAGCAGGTCGGCCTGGCTCTCCTGCGCGCAGTGCCACAGCGTATCCATGGTCAGGCGGCCGTGGCATGCCGTGGTCCTGGGATCGGCGTTCACGCCGTGCCAGGCCAGGTGACGCAGGGCAGCTTGCACCGCATCGGCGGCAACACCGCCGCCTTCGTCCACGCTGGTCAGCAGTACCCGCTTGGCCTGCTGCAGGAGTGGCAGCGCGGTCGCCAGGGCGCGCGCAGCCTGAGCGGTGTCCTTCCAGCACACCATCACAGTGTCCAGCAGGCGGTCCGAGGCGTACCTGGGCACCAGGAGCAGGGGCTGGCCGCCCTCCCGCAGCACGCGGCCTGCCAGATCCGCGGGCAGGCCATCGATGGGTTGCGCACGTGCCATCACCGTCAAGTCATGGTGGCGCGCCCGCTGCACCAGGTTGTGGACGGGGCTGCCGGAGATCTGCAGCAGGCTGGCCGAAATTCCGCCGCACGGACTGGCGACAGTGCGTTCGGGAACCGCATGAAGCTCGCGGAAGCGGGAATAGCGGCGCAGCACGGCCGCCGCCCGCGCCTGACCGAGTTGGCTGAACTGTTCCAGCGCACTGCGCAAGGCCGCGCCTTGCAGGTAGGACACTTGCGGCAGCGCCGCCGCCGCGTCGGCGGCATCGACGTAATCGTGGAAGCACTCGACGTGCGCGCCGAACGGGCCTGCCAGCGCCAGCGCGGTATCCAGCACCGCCTGATCGTCCTCGGTCCCGGTGAGCGGCGCCAGGATGGTCTTGATCATGGGCGGGGCCAGGCGATCAGGCTCGCAGCCCCGGCCCTGCGCCGCGTGGCGCGCCCCGGCTCATGACCGACGGCGGAGCTGCGGGCAGGGATACCCGCGTCCCGCCGGCAGCCTGCGGTCGCGTCACCGGCGACTGATGCTGCTTGAGCGACAACACGTCGCAGCTGGCGTAGACGTTGATCCGCTCCGCGGTGCCGCGGTGCCAGGGGCGGCGCGCTTCCGGCGGCTCGGTCACACCGACCACCAGCAGGTCCACGCCGATGCGGGTGGCGAATTCGGCGATGGCCGCCGCCGCGGCGTCCGGCAGGCCATGACAGTGCGCCTGGGCGACGCCGTGGCTGCCGGCGAACGTGTCCACGGCGTAGTCGCCGTTGGCACCGCCATGGATCAGGTGCAACTCGGCCCCGGAGGCCGCGGCCAGTTCCGCGGCGGTGCTCATCACCAGGTTGTCGAAGGCCGCCGGCTCGCCGCTGGCGTGTTCCACCACTGCCGCGATGCGCCGCCGCGGTGCCACCGCGTCGCCGCGGACCAACAGCACGGGCGGCTGGTCGCGCCGCAATAGATTCTCGTCAACGGTGGCGCGCCCGGCCAGCATCGGCTCCGGGTCGGCGTCCTTCACCACCAGGCCGGGACGCAGGCGGGCGATCAGTTCCAGCGCCTGCTGCGCCGGGTGCGAAGTCCAGGCGACATCGGTCGTCACCGTCAGGCCCTCGCTACGCAGGGCTTCGGCTTCGACCTGCAGCCAGTGGCGATGCGATTCGAGTTGCGCCTCGCGTGCCAGGCTGGCTCCGGCGCTGTTGAACAGGCGCGCCAGGTCGATCGAAGCGGAGTGCACGAACACACCGATGTGGAGCGCCGCGCCGCTGGTCTTCGCCAGCGCGCGCGCGCGCTCGAAGGCGGGCGTACGGCGCATCGAAGGTTCGGGAATGAGAAGGATGAGCTGGTAGGGTTCCATGGCTGCGCTCGTGCCGGATTTGCAACGAGCGTAGTGCCGCTTCGCGCGGCGCACCTTGATCCAAGTCAAGGCCGCCCTCCGGCCGGGCGTCCACACTCTCGTCCGTCGAGATGCCGCACTCGCGGCAGCAGGGCGAAGGCGGCCCATGAAACCGGTCACGGATCGAATGATCCTCTTGCGGAGGGCTTGGCCATGAGTTCACATCAGGACGGCGCAGCGGTCATGCAATCCTTGACCTGTCCTTATTGCGCACAGCCGGTCGATGTGTCC
The DNA here is from genome assembly GCA_031291075.1 of Nevskia sp. Classification (GTDB taxonomy): domain Bacteria; phylum Pseudomonadota; class Gammaproteobacteria; order Nevskiales; family Nevskiaceae; genus Nevskia. The sequence continues at coordinate 19,471 of JARLJS010000078.1, forward strand.
GGCGTCCCCCTCGTCGAGGGCGAGGCCGTGCGCTGCGCCCACTGCGGCGAGTCAGCCGTGCTGAACCGCGAATGGCTCGGTCACAGCGGCGCCTACCAGTGGGAACTGGTCGAGGCGGGCGACGACGACGAGCCGTGAAGACGGTCGTAGTGCGTCGCCGCGGCCGGGCGGCTCGATGCACGTCGAGGCCTGATCGACCCGCCACCTGATCGACCGCGTCATCGATGTCGTCCCGTCGGGGCAGCAGGCGGCGCCGGCACCTCAGGGTCGAGGATACGCCGCCGGCGGGGTTTGACATATATCAATGAGCGGCGGTGGGCGCGGCGGCACACTTTCGTGGTTCGGCGCCGTCACCGCAGGCGCGCGGACAAAACCGGAGAATGACAGGTGCGCGGCATTCTGAGGGTCGCTTACAAGCTGCTGGTCAACGACCGCGCCAAGTTCGCGGCACTGCTCGTCGGCATCACCTTCGCGGTGTTCCTGATGGTGCAGATGACCTCGCTGTTCGCCGGCATCCTCAATCGCGCCTCGGCCACCGTGATCAACGTCGGCGCCAGGATGTGGGTGATGGATCCGGCGGTGCAGACCGTCGCCAACAGCATCCCCATGCCCGACTACGTGCTGGACGCGGTGCGCAGCGTCGAGGGTGTCAACTATGCGGTGCCGCTGTATACCGGTGGCGCCCTGGTCAGGCTCGCCGACGGCGCCTACCAGGCGGTCAACGTGGTCGGGCTGGACGACTCCACCCTGTTCGGCCGTCCGCAACTGCTCGAAGGCAATATCTCCGACATCTTCGCCGAGAACGGCTTCTTCGTGATCAAGGATTCCGAGTTCTCCAAACTGGAGAACCCCAAGCTCGGCACCGTGTTCGAGCTCAACGACAACCGCGCCGTGATCGTCGGCATCGCCCAGGTCGCGTCCAGCGGGCTGTTCGGCGTCCCCACCCTCTACACCACGTTCTACCGGGCCCTGCAGTACATCCCGACGACGCGTTACACCGTCTCCTACATCCTGGTGCAGCCGAAGAGCGAGGCCGACATCCCGGGCATCAAGAAGCGTGTCGCGGCGCTCGGCTACCTCGCCCTAACCGACGACGAATTCATGGGGCAGATCTCCGGCTTCTACATGTTCCAGACCGGCCTCGGCGTCAACCTGCTGCTGATGACGGTGATGAGCTTCGTGGTCGGCCTGTCGATATCCGGCCAGACCTTCTACACCTTCGTGCTGGAAAACCTGGAGAAATTCGGCGCGCTCAAGGCGATCGGCGCCAAGAGCCATGAGCTGATCTACATGATCCTGTTCCAGGCCGCGTTCACCGCGCTCACCGGCTACGGCCTGGGAGTGGGCCTGTGCTCGCTGCTGCTGGCGGTCGCCAAGATGCGACTGCCGGACTACGCCGCCATCATCACCTTCCCCAACCTGGGAATGGCGTTCTTCATGGTGCTGGTGATCGCCGGCATCTCCAGCTACGTGGGCGTACGCAAGGTGCTCAGGATCGAGCCCTTCGACATCTTCCGCGGGTAAGGGGCCGACCGTGGCGAATGTCGCGATCAAGGCCAGCGGGCTCTCCAAGTGGTTCGGCGAGGGCGAGGCGCGCACCGTTGCGGTGAAGGACGTCGCCTTCGAGGCCTATTTCGGCGAAATACTCTACATCGTCGGCCCCTCCGGCAGCGGCAAGACCACGCTGCTCAGCCTGATCTCCGGCATCCTGCGCCCCAACCAGGGCCACGTCGAGATCGACGGCACCGACATCTGGGGGCTGCCCAACGACGCGCTCGCCACCTTCCGGCTGAACCGGATCGGCTTCGTGTTCCAGGACTACCACCTGTTCCCGCGCCTGACCACCGCGGAGAACGTCGCCATCCCGCTGATCCTGAAAAGGCGCAACTGGGACGAGTCGGTGGCCGAGGCGCTGAAGTACCTTGAGATCGTCGGGCTCAAGGACCGCGCCAACCTGCCGCCGGTGAAGCTGAGCGGCGGCGAGCAGCAGCGCGTGGCGATCGCCCGCGCCATCTGCAGCGGCCCGGAGATCCTCATCATGGATGAGCCCACCGCCTCGCTCGACGGCGATACCGGCCGCAATATCGTCAGCTTCGTCCAGAAGAACGTGCTCAACGACAAGTGTTGCATCGTCATCGTCACCCACGACGACCGCATTTCCGAGTTCGCCAACCGCATCATGAAGATGGAGGACGGCGTGCTCAAAAGCATCGATAACGGTGGACCCCATGAGGAATAGGATAATTTTCATCGTCGCAGGCATCGGCGTCCTGGTGGGGCTGATCGGCGCCTACGTCTACAGCCTGAGGGTGCCCGCGCAGCCGCCGGCGTTCAAGCCGGCTTCCAATCCCTATGCCGACGGCATCTATGCCAATGGCATCGTCGAGACCCTGCAGACGCACGGCGAGAACATCAGCATCTATCCGGAGGTATCGGGGGTGGTGACGCAGATCCTGGCCGCGGAAGGGCAGCGGGTGACCAAGGGCGCGCCGCTGCTGACCATCGAGGACTCGGTGCAGAAAGCCGCCGTCGAGCAGCAGCGGGCCCAGGCCGAGGCAGCGCTGGCCCTGCTGCAGGAGTTGCGTGCCGAGCCGCGCAAGGAGAACCTGGAGGTGGCCAGGGCGCAAATGGATTACGCCTCCGCCAGCCTGAAGACCTTGCAGGATACCTACGACAAGCAGAACCGCTCCTACCAGGTCGACCCGAACTCGGTCAGCAAGGACACGCTGGATACCGCGCGCAACGCCGCGGCAGCCGCGCGGCAGAACCTGCAGGTGGCGCAGCGCCAGTACGAGCTGACCAAGGCCGGTGCCTGGGTGTACGACGTCCGCAACCAGGAGAAGCAATACGAGGCGCTGCAGAAGGCATATGCCTCCTCCGCCGCGCTGTTGGAGAAGTACACGGTGCGCGCGCCCGCCGACGGCACGGTGCTGTCGGTGGCGGCCGCCGTGGGCGGTTACGTCTCGTCCAACCAGGGCAGCTACGACAGCTACACCCAGGGCAACGACCCGGTGATCGTGATGGGCACGCCGCAGGATCGTCTGGCGGTGCGCTGCTACGTCGACGAGATCCTGGTGCACCGCCTGCCGGACTCGTCCAGGATCCAGGCGCAGATGTTCATCCGCGGTACGGAGCGCAAGATTCCGCTGCGTTTCGAACGCATCCAGCCCTACGTGTCGCCGAAGATCCAGCTGTCCAACGAGAGGACCGAACGCGTCGACGTGCGCGTGCTGCCGGTCATCTTCAGCTTCGACACGCCGAAGGACATCGCCATCTACCCGGGCACCCTGGTCGATGTTTACGTGGGCACGCACTAGGCCGCCGGAAGATCCCATGCAATCGACCACAGCACGCCTTGAGATCCGGTGCGGGCTCGCCGGGCTGCTTGTGCTGCTGGCCGGCTGCGCCGTCGGGCCGGACTTCTCCCGGCCGCAGGTGCCGCAGGCGGATCGCTACACCGCGGATGCGCAGCCGGTGCAGACCGCGGCGGACGGGCAGTCGCAGCACTTCGGGCCGGTTGGCGGGCCGGCCACGGACTGGTGGCGTCTGTTCGGTTCGCCGCAGCTGGATGGCGTGGTGGATGAAGCCCTGGCCGGCAATCCCGGCCTGCAAGCGGCGCAGGCCAGCCTGCGCCAGAGTCAGGACAGCCTGCGTGCGGGATACGGCGTGTTCTTCCCGCAGGCGGCCGGCGCGGCCGGCGCCGCGCGCGAACGCTACTCGCCGCAGGCCATGGGCCAGCAGGGCTCGCCCGGCATCTTCAATCTGTTCACACTGTCGGCCAGCGTCAGCTACGCGCTCGACGTGTTCGGCGGGGAGCGCCGCGCGGTGGAAGGTTTGCAGGCCGGCGTCGACCTGCAACAAGGCGCCCTGGAGGCGGCCTACCTGTCGCTCACCGCCAACGTGGTCAATGCCGTCGTCGCCGCCGGCGCCTACCGCGCCGAGATCGATTCCACCAGGGAGTTGATCGATGCCCTGCGCCAGCAGGTGCATCTGGCGGAAGTCCAGGCCGATGCGGGCACCGGTCCCTACGCCGCGGTGCTGAGCCTGCGCGGGCAACTGGCGACGCAGCAGGCCGGCCTGCCGCCCCTGCAGCAGAAACTGGAACAGACCGGTGACCTGCTCGCCACGCTGGCCGGGCACGCGCCATCCGAGTGGAAGCCCCCGCAGGTCGGTCTGGCCGATCTGCGGCTGCCCGCCGACATCCCGGTCAGCCTGCCTTCCGAACTGGTGGGGCGCCGTCCCGACATTCTGGTCGCCGAGGCACAGCTGCACGCGGCCAGCGCCAGCGTCGGTGTCGCCACCGCGGCGATGCTGCCGAGCATCAAGCTGACGGGGTCCTACGGTGCCGAGAACGGCAGTTCCAGCCAGCTGTTCCGGGGCGGCAGCGCGGTGTGGGGAGTCGCGGCGGACCTCAGCACACCGCTGTTCGAGGGCGGCACCCTGTGGTACCAACGCAAGGCCGCGGTGGAAGCGTTCCGGCAGTCGCAGGCGAATTACCGCCAGACCGTGTTGTCGGCTTTCGCCCAGGTCGCCGATTCCCTCCACGCGCTGGACCACGATGCCGAGACGCTCGCGGCGCAGGCGGCGGCGCTGGACGCGGCGCAGCAGGCGCTACGACTGGTCCAGGCCAACTACCAGGCCGGCACGGCCGGATACGTCCAGGTCCTCGCTGCCGACCTGCAGTACCGGCAGGCACAGATCGGCTATCTGCAAGCCAAGGCACTGCGGCTGCAGGATACGGTGGCCTTGTTCGCGGCACTCGGCGGCGGTTGGGACGGACACACGGCCCCGGCGCTTCCGGTTCAGGGCGGCGGCTGAGGCCTTGCCGTGATCTGCCCGGTCGACTCCGATCTGCGGGAAGGGGGCGCCGGCGCCGGGGCTCCGGCCGGCGGCATCGGGCCGGCTCCGGTGCCCGAAGTCGTCACCGACCTCGGTTCCCTTTGGCGTGCCTTCCATCGCTCGGTGGTGCTGTACGGCAGCCGCGATGCCTGCGTGTTTGGCGACCGCGCCCTCAGCTACACCCAGCTGCATGACTGGGCCGCGGCGCTCGCCGCCGGTCTGATCGGGTTGTGCAACGTGCGGGTTGGGGAGAAGGTGGCCCTGCTGGCGGGCAACCGGCCCGAATGGCTGCCGCTGAGCCTGGCGGTGCAGGGCACCGGCGCGGTGGAGGTGCCGTACCGGCCGGGCGTGCCGGCGGCCGAGCTGGTCGGCCTGTTGCGCGGCGTGCAGGCCGTCGTGGCGATCGTCGAGAGCACCGAGCTGGCGCGCCGGGTCCTGCACTGCTGGGCCGAGCTGCCGGCGCTGCGCCGGGTGGTGGTGATCGAACCGGACCAGGCACTGGAGCAGGCCATGCCGTTGGCCGGCCTGGAGTCCACCGGCCGCCGCATGCTGACGGCGGATCCCGCCATGCTGCAGCGGCGGCAATGGCTGGTCGCGGCGGACAGCGCCGCCGCCATCATCCACACCTCCGGCACCACCGGCACGCCCAAGCGGGTGCTGCTCAGCCATCTCAATCTCCTGCACAGCCAGCGCTGCCTGCCGCAGGCTATCGGCATCGGCGAGCGGGACCGCGTGCTGCTGTGCATGCCGCTATGGCACCTCTACGGGCGTCTCATCGCCTACCTGGCGATCGGCTGCGGCGCCTCGCTGCACTTCGCCAGCTTCCACAAGATCGAACAGGACCTGCAGCGCGTCGCGCCCACCTGCTTCCCGGCGTTTCCGCCGGTGTGGGAACAGATCCACCGTCGCTGTCTCGATGCCCTGGACGCGTCCGGCCTCGCCGCGCGCCCGTTGCGGCTGGCCCTGCGCCTGTGCCGGCGGTTCCTGCGCCTGCGCGATCGCGCAGGCGGACGCGCGTTGGCGCTGCACCGCCGCACGCCGTTGCAGCGGTGGCGCGC
>JARLJS010000079.1 GCA_031291075.1 Nevskia sp.
CCGCAGAGGACCCCAGCACCGGCGCGCGCATCCTGCGCACGCTGCGGGCCACCGAGACCCGTACCAACCCAGCAACCTGCTGATGGTCACCAGCGCCAAGCCGGGCGAGGGCAAGAGCTTCACCGCGCTCAACATCGCCGCCAGCATCGCCCAGAACGGGTTGGGCGAGGTGCTGCTGGTGGACATGGACGCCAAGCCCAAGTCGCTCAGCGCCACCATGAGCCTGACCGACGCCCCCGGGCTCTACAACCTGGTCGCCAACCCGACGCTGCGGATCGAGGATACGCTGGTCCGCACCGGCATCGGCGGCCTGTCCTATCTGCCGATCGGCTCGCGCGACGTCACCACCTCCGAACCGGGGGTGAGCCGGCCGGTCAGCGCGACCATCGAACGGCTGCGCCGCCGCTTCGCCCATCACTTCATCATCCTGGATTGCGCGCCCTGCCTGTCCACCAGCGACCCGAGCACGCTGGCGGCCCTGGTCGATCAGATCGTCATGGTGGTGGAAGCCGAGCGCACCCAGCGCAGCGAGCTGGAATCCTCGCTCGAGCTGCTGCGCGCCTGCCCGAACATCACCCTGGTGCTGAACAAGGTCCGGCTGACCAACAGCTACACCTTCGGCGCCTATTATTATTACGGCTCCAAGCCCTGAACCAGGAGCAACCCTCGACACACCCCCAGGCCCGGGCCTGGTCCGGGTCGTGGCGGACAGCACTCCGGACTGGGCGCGGCGAAAGCCTTTACGTCGTGCCGCCGGCCGTCGCCGCCCTGCTGCTGATCGCCCCGCCGCTCGTCCCCTCGGCCCAGGCCCAGGTGCTGGCGGACACCGGCACCACGGTGCAGGTCGGCGCCCTGCGCCAACAGCTCGAGGGACTGCTGAACACCGGCGCCGGCGCTCCCGGCAACCCGGGCTGGACCTTCGTGCCGGCAATCGGGGCCCAGGAAAGCTGGACCAACCAATTGCTGGAGACGAACAGTACGGGCAAGAGCTCTTTCATTACCGCGCTCCTGCCCTCCATTCTGATCAACGGCCAGACCGACCGTACCACCACCACCGTCAACTATGCCCCGGCACTGGAATATTACAGCAACGGCAACCAGACCCAGGTCAACCAGGACCTCAACGCCGCCAGCCTGATCACCGTGATGCCGGAGCATCTGTTCCTCGACCTGCGCGGCTATGCGGCCGTGCAGCCCACCTACGCCGGCTATGGGCCGGCCGGCACGACCGCGGTATCCAACCAGGACCAGACCCAGACCTTGAGCTTCTCGGCGCATCCCTATCTGCGCCAGGCGTTCGACGATTTCGGCACCGCCGAGCTGGGCGCGACGGTGTCGTACGCCTCGCAGAACGGTCTCGCCAACAGCCTGTCGTCCGGCCAGTCCACGCCCATCGTGCCCGTGCCCGGACAGAACCTCACTTCGGAGCAGGAATACTTCTCGCTCGTCTCGGGGTCGGCGTTCGGCCGCGCCAGCGCCGGTCTGATGGTCTCGGGCAACCAGAGTACCGGCACCGGGGTGATGAACAACGCCTACCAGAACGCGGCCGTGATGAACCTCGGCTACGCCCTCACCCGCAACCTCACCGCCCTGGCCTCGTTCGGCTACGACGACATCCACTATGCCGGCATCCCGCCCTACAATTATTCCGGCGTGCAATGGAGTGTCGGCGGGCATTGGATTCCCAACCCGGACAGCTCCATCACGGTCACCTACGGCAGCCAGCAGGGGGAGCCGTCCGCCCAGGTTGACGCCAGCTACGCCCTGACCGCCCGCACCCGCATCTACGCGCGCTATTCGGAAGGCATCACCACCGGCCTGGAACAACTGCTTAACAACATGAACGGGTCCAGCCTGGACGCGGCGGGAAACCCGGTGGCGGGCGGCGTTCCGATACAACTCGCCAACAGCTTCTATGGCATCCAGAACAACCTGGCGCGGATGACCAACGCCTCGGTCACGATGACCGTGCTGCGCGAGCGCGATTCGATCTCGCTGACCTTCAGCCGCCAGCAGAGCCAGCAAATCGCCGCCGCCACCGCCGGCGGCCAGAACTCCACCGGCTGGTACGGCTCGCTGACCTGGCAGCGCAGCCTTTGGCCTGATCTGAACGCCGCCGCCTTCGTGGAATGGGGCACCAACCAGTACACCCCGGCAAGCGCCGGCCAGAATGCCGATACGCTGGTGCTCAGCCTGAACCTTTCCTATGTGGTCTCGCGGACCATCAGCGCCTACGCGCAATACAGCTGGACCCGGCAAACCTACACCGGCTCGGCCGACGGCCTCCCGACGCTGCCCACCGACCTGATCGTCATCGGCGCGCGCAAGACATTCTGAGCATCCGGCCCGGCATCCCAACCATGTACGAACGCCACTACAATTTCACCGGCTCGCCCTTCCAGCTCACGCCCGATCCCCGTTTCTTCTATGGCAGCCGCGGCCACAGCCGGGCGATCGCGCACCTGACCTTCGGACTGGCCCAGGGCGAAGGCTTCGTCATCGTCACCGGCGACGTGGGCGCGGGCAAGACCACGCTGATCGAGCGGCTGCTGAGCCAGCTCGATCGCGCCACCTATGCGGTGGCCCATGTCAACACCACCCAGGTTTCGGGCGACGACCTGTTCCGCCTGGCGCTCAGCGGCTTCGGCGTGGATGCGGCACAGGCCAGCAAGGCGGCGTTGCTGCTGCGCTTCGAGGAAGCGTTGCGCGAACACCGCCTGGGCGGACGGCGCTGCCTGCTGATCGTCGATGAAGCGCAGAACCTGGCCCTGGCGGCGCTGGAGGAGCTGCGCATGCTCTCCAACATCACCGAGAACGGTCGGGCCTCGTTGCAGACCATCCTGATGGGCCAGCCGCAGTTCCGCCGCCTGCTGGCCAGCCCCGACCTCGATCAGTTGCGCCAGCGCGTACTGGCCTCCTACCACCTCGGCCCGCTCGGCCCCGACGAAACCCGGGCCTATATCGAGCACCGGCTGACCACGGTTGGCTGGCACGGCAAGCCGCGCTGGGAGGAGGGCGCCTTCGCCGCCGTTTACGACCATACCGGCGGCGTGCCGCGCCGGATCAACCGGCTGTGCGGACGGGTGCTGCTGTACGGCGCGCTGGAAGCGGCCGAGGCGATCAGCCCGGCGATGGTGCTCCACACCGCCGAGGAACTGGCCGAGGATCTGCACGGGCAGCCGGCGGCCCCGGCCGCGGCCGATGCGCCGCAACCCGACCTGCTCCACCGCCTCGAGGCCCTGGAAGCGCAGGTGGCCAGGCAGAAACGGGTGTTCCAGCGGCTGATAGACGTGCTCGGCGGGGGCGGGGAGTCATGACGCGCCCGGCTCCGGTGAATGCCCTGACCGTCGATGTGGAGGATTATTTCCAGGTCCAGGCGCTGGCCGGCACGGTGGCGCGCGCGGCCTGGGAGGCGATGCCGCGGCGGGTGGAAGCCAATACCGAACGGCTGCTCGCGGCCTTCGAGCGGGCCGGCGTGCACGCCACGTTTTTCACCCTGGGCTGGGTGGCCAAACGCCATCCCGCGCTGGTCGCGCGCATCGTCGCCGGTGGCCACGAGCTGGCCAGCCACGGCTATGGCCACGAGCGGGTGGACCGGCTGGGGCCGGAGGCGTTCGCCGCCGACGTCGGGCGGACCCGCAAGCTGCTGGAGGATACCGGCGGGGTGGCGGTGGCGGGCTACCGCGCCCCCACTTTCTCGCTGAACGCCGCCACACCCTGGGCCTTTGCCGCTCTGGCGGAGCAAGGCTACCGCTACAGCTCGAGCGTGTATCCGGTGAAGCACGACCTCTACGGCATGCCGGACGCGCCGCGTTTTCCCTACCGGCCCGATGCGGGGACGCTGTGGGAGATCCCCCTGACCGCGCTCAGGGTACGAGGCCGCAATTTTCCCTGTTCGGGCGGCGGCTGGTTTCGCGTGCTGCCGTACCCGGTGTTCCGTTTCGGGCTCAGCCGCTTCAACCGGACCGAGGCGCGGGCAGGGGTTTTCTATACCCATCCGTGGGAATACGATCCGGGCCAGCCGCGCCTGCCCGTGCGCAATCCGTTGTCGCGATTTCGCCACTACGTGAATCTGTCGCGCACCGCCGGGCGGCTGGAACGGCTGCTCGGCGACTTCGCCTGGGACCGCATGGACCGGGTGTTCGCCGGCGTGCTGGGCGAGGCATGAAGTTCGGCTTCGCGCCGAACCGCTACAGCCAGCGCAGCAGCCAGCGGAACAACGCCGGTCGGCGTTTCAGCGGACCGGCCAACGGAAACGGCATCCGACGGTCCGGATCGTAAGCACCGGTTACGCCACGAATGCCGTCCCACAGGCCGGCCAAGGCGGCATCCGTCTGGCGTTCATGGCCGTCGGTGAAGCGCTCGACGTCGCGCAGCGCCCGGTTGGCCACCGCGGCCAGGGCGCGCAGGCCACCGAGCCGGCCGACGTGTTTGCGCCACAGCCGCACCGCGTTGCGGTTCATGTAGTAGTAGCCATGGGGCTGGCGGATATCCGACTTGGCCTGGTGGTACACTTCGACCGCGAAGTCGACGCGGTTGGCGAAGCCGGCGCGCAGGCTGCGGATGGCGTAGTCGGTGTCCTCGGCGTAGGCAAACATCTGCTCGTCGAACAGGCCGATGGTTTCGATCAGGCGGCGGCGCAGCAGCATGGCGGTGCCGACCACGACGAAGCGATCGGGAAAGCGGTCCTGCCATTCCCGCCCGGTCGCGGAATCGCCGGTGGTCTCGACCGCGCAGGCCTGGAAATCGGCCAGCGCGCCGGCAAACTCGCAGTGCGCTGCCTGCGGGTTGTCGCGGATCAGCGGGGTGACGATGCCCACGTCGGGGTCGGCCTCGGCCAGCGCCACCAAGGAGGCCAGCACCGCCGGGCCGGTGATCGCGTCGCTGTTGAGCAGCCAGACGTACTCGGCGCCGTCGGCCAGCGCGCGGGTAATGGCGCGGTTGTTGCCGCCGGTGTAGCCAAGGTTGACCGGGTTCTCCAGCAGCACCGCCTGGCCGGCGAGCGGGGCCAGGGCGACGCGGCTGGCGTCGGTGGCGCCGTTGTCGAACACGTAGAGGCACTGGTTGGGGTAGGTGGTGGCGGCGGCGGCGGCGATGCAGCGCAGGGTCTGCTCGGCGTCCTGCCAGTTGAGGATGATGGTGGCGACCTGGGGGGGCATGGAGAGGCGACTTTTCGATCAGGCCAGGTGGGCTGGCAAGTTATTTAGGACTCCTGGCGGCGTGCCCGGGTTGGTCGGGTTGTTGAACTCGCTTGCGCACGGGCTTGGCTCTGGTAAAGCAAGCCGTTTTCAATCGAACCAGGGTTAGGGCCGACAGGATTGAATATCAGCGCCGCCTTGCGCTTTGCCCTGGGCAAAATAGACAGTGTGGATCATCGTCACCGCCGGCTTGCCGGCATCGTCCAGGGCGTGGCGACCGGCCTGGCCAGCCGCCTCGTCGGCGTGGCCGTGAACCTGCTGTCGGTGCCGCTCACGATCGGCTATCTCGGGACGGAACGTTTCGGCATCTGGACGCTGATCAGCTCGATGCTGGTGTGGGTGCGCTTGGCCGACCTCGGCATTGGCAACGGCCTCAACAATGCCATCGCCGGCGCGCTCGGCGCCGAACGGCCGGAGCTGGCGCGCACCCATATCAGCAGCGCCTTGGCCATGCTCTCGGCGATTTCCCTGACGCTCGGCGTGATCATTGTCCTGGCCTGGCCGTGGATCGACTGGAACGGTCTGTTCGGCGTCAAAAGCGCGCTTGCCCGCGCCGAGGTCGGACCGGCCGTGGCGGCCGCCTTCGTGTTCTTCCTGCTGGGTTTTCCGCTGTCGATCATCGGCCGCACCTACGTCGCGGCGCAGGACGGCAGGCTGGCGAACTACTGGGGTATGGCCGGCAACCTCGCCGGCCTGCTGGCCATCGTCGCCGTCACGCAGACGCATGGCGGACTGGTCTGGCTCATCATCGCCACCACCGGCACCGGCTTCGCAATGAGCGCGCTCAGCGGCCTGTGGCTGTTCATGCGCCACAAACCCGCCCTGGCCCCCCGGATCGGCAGCGTCCGGAGAGATTCGATGAACGGCCTGCTGCATGTCGGCTTGCTGTTTTTCCTCATGCAGATCTCGGCTCTTGTCGTCTTCGAAACCGATAACCTGGTCATCGCGCATTACCTCGGCGCCGCCCATGTGCCGCCGTACAGCCTCACCTACAGCCTGTTCGGCTTCACCTCCCTGATCCAGGCGTTGCTGTTCAGCTATGTCTGGATCGCCTACAGCGAGGCCATCGCGCGCCGGGACATCGCCTGGGTGCAGCGCGCTTTCATCCTCAACCTCGCCTTCTCGCTCGGCTCCACGTTGCTTGCCGTCATTCCGCTGATTTTCATCGCCCGCCCGTTCATCCGGCTGTGGGCCGGCGCGGCCGTGGTGCCGCCGTTCGACCTCGTCCTGTGGATGGCGGCATGGAGCATGATCAACGCCTTCTGCAGCCCGACCGCCTGCCTGCTGGCCGCCGCCGCGCACATAAGGGCGCAAACGGTCTATAGTGCGGTGGCCGCCGCCATCAATATCGCCCTGTCGATCTACCTGATCCGGCGCTGGGGAATCACGGGTGTGATCGCCGGCACCGTCATTTCCTATTTGCTATTCATCTGCATACCGCAATCGATCGATACGTTCATGCTCATCAGAAAGCTGCACGGCGCGGAACCGTCAAGAAAACGCCCTTGAACCGGCCGACCCGGAATCCAGGCGCCACCGGTTCCGGCCCATGCTCGCCCGGGCCGGCAATGCCGCGTATGGTTCCGGGCAGAAAATCGCCAGGGCTTGCGTTGCCGTCCCGCCCGCAGAGGATACTCCGATGTCGCCAACAACTCTCATGCCAAGCCTTGCGAGGGTCCGTGTGTTCCTGGATAAAAGTCCGGGCGACAAAATCCGCGCGATCAAAGCAACCTTCCGGTCGATGTTCCGTCGAGACGGCCCCGGGCAATCCAGGGCGTGTTTCCAGAAACAGGTCGAAACCGATCTCGAAACAATAAGGCGGCGGCTCCACACCCTCGCTGTCATAGAGCGCGAGCGTTACGTCAACGAATTGCTGTCCGCTCCGCTGTACGACGACAAGCGAAGGCTGCCGCCACTCGGTCTCAAGGTGTACTCGCAGAACGACGAGGACGGCATCATCCAGGAAATTTTCGCCCGCATCGGCCTGGGCACGCAGACATTCGTGGAATTCGGGGTGGACAACGGCCTTGAGAACAACACGCTGAAGCTGCTGCTGGAGGGCTGGAACGGCCTGTGGCTGGAAGGTTCCGAAACTAACGTCGCGCAGATCAACACGAAATTCCGTGCGGTGATCCAGCAGGGTCGCCTCCAGGTACGGCATGCCTTTATCGATAAAAGCAATATCAACCATCTGATCGGGCAGAGCTACACGGGAGAGATCGACCTCATTTCGATCGATGTGGACGGCAATGACATCCATCTCCTGGAGAGTCTGGACATTGTCAGTCCAAGGGTGGTTGTCATCGAATACAACGGCAAATTCCCACCACCACTGAGCATCGCCCAGGTCTACAATCCCGCCCATCGCTGGCAGGGAACCGACTACGGCGGCTCCTCCCTGGCGGCAATCGCCAGCGTTGCCGAACGGAAAGGATACCGACTGGTGGGTTGCAATATCACGGGTGTCAATGCGTTCTTTGTGAGGCATGACCTTATCGAGGACAAATTCTGTCCACCCTATACGGCCGAAAACCATTATCAGCCGGCCCGGTATTTTCTCTGGCCTACCTTTGTCGCCGGCCACGAACCGGATTGGGGTCCTTATATAACAATCTGAAAATAGGGCCGGGCTGTTCGCGCGTTCCTTGTCCCATCATCCAGCCCCACCCGCGCCCAGGAGATCTGCCATTCCCGTTTCATCCGCCTCCCCGCCGACATTATCGCTTGTTTTCCAGATGATGTATTGGCGACTGCGGCGTGATCGCCAGTATATCCGGCACATCGTGCCAGTTTTTTGCAGTTTCTTCCGGAACGCGGTCACGCTTTGGCTGGGCCGGCTCTTCACCCGCCGCCAGCCGCGGGTGGCGATCGTCCTGATCGAGCACATGGGCGACATCGTCGCCGCCGAGCCGGTCGCCGGCCTGGCGCGGCGGCGTTTTCCGGACGCACGGATATTCTGGATCGTGCGCGCGCCCTACGCCTCGCTGCCGGCCAGTTACCCCGAGGTGGATCGCGTCGTCACCGTGGGCTGCCTGACCGAGTGGATACTGTTGCGGCGCCTCAAACTGTTCGACGTGGTCTGGGACCTGCACATCAACGGCCGGGTCTGCCCGCACTGCGGGATTCCGGAAATCCGGCCCGGCGAGCTGCCCGATCAGCACAACTACTACAACTACGGCAACCTGCTCGAGGTGGAGTGCCTCAGCGCCGGCCTGCCCGGGCTGACCGACGGACCGGTGATCACGCCGTCCCCCGCCGCCGCGGCGATGGTCTATGCCCTGTCGCTGCCGTCGCGCTTCATCGTCATCCATTGCGCAGCGAACGACTCGCGCCGGGACTGGTCCGCGGACAAGTGGCGGGATTTGGTCGCCCGCATCCTGGCCGCCGACCCGACAGTGAGCGTCGTGGAAGTGGGCCTGCGGCCGCTGACCGTGATGCAGGACGCAGCCCGGCAGCGGACGCTGTGCGGCATGCTGACCATTCTGGAAACCGCCGAGGTCATCCGTCGGGCGGTGCTGTTCATCGGCATCGACAGCGGGCCGGCGCACCTGGCCAACGCGGTCGGCGCCAGGGGCGTGATTCTGCTCGGCACCTATCGCGGCTTTCGTGCCTACATGCCGTTCAGCGGCAGCTACGCGACCGGCGAGACCGCCGGGATCGTCCGTACCGACGGGCCCGTTGCGGAACTTCCGGTGCAAGCGGTGTTCGCCGCGGTGATGGCGCACCTGGTTGCCGCAACGGCAGCCTCGCCGCCACCGCCGGGCGCCCTTACCGACCGGCGCGCAGCAGACGGCGCAGCGGCGCCTTGATCCTTGCCAGGACGTTCATCTGCGCCGGCAGCAGGTCGGTCGCCTCCGTGCCGATGACCGGGCACGCCGGCCTGGGAGAAGCCAACGCGGCCAGGGCGTTGGCCGTCTCGCGCAGCCAGGCGTAGCCGAAATGCTGGTCCGGCTCGAGATGCGCGCCCTCCGCCCACTCGTTCCAGGCATTGATGAAGACGATGCGCTCCTCCGCGGGCTTCGCGCGCAGCGCGCGCCGGCATGCCCAGGCCAGCCATTCGCCATACTTCGCCGGCGTCGCATTCACCAGCGTGACCCCTTGGTTCGGCCGCCGGGCCTCGTTGTCCCAGGCCGGGCACACACCCCGGAACAAAGTGAAGTCGGCATCCTCGACGCCCATGGCGGTGCGCACCATACGGTCGTAGCTCAGCACCCTGCCGGCGTAGTCGGGCGCGAAGCGGCGCACCGAGGTGGCCAGGTCCGGCCCCTTCCAGCCCACCTTGTGGGGCGGAAATTCCGCCGCGGCGTCGAAGCCGTACCGGCGGGGATTGGTGTCGCCGAAGCCCTGCGCCATGACCAGGAACGGGTCGCCCAGTCCGGCCGCGGTGAAGTGGGCGCGCCAGCGCCGCAAGGTCGCCGCCGCGTCCGGCAGCAGGCCGGGCCGGTAGAGCATGACCAGCGGCCGGCCGCGGATTCTGATGTAGCGCGGATCGCGCAGGACCGGCTCGAGAGCGCGGGCGAAGGCGATGTCGTCGGCCTCCGAATGGGCCTGTTCCAGCAGCGCCTCCTGTTCGCGGCCGTCCCAGGTGCGGGTCCAGTTTTCATTGGCCCAGTTGATGCAGAATGGCAGGTCGATGTCCGGATGGGCCAGCAGGTTGGCCAGCGGGGTTTCCAGGATGCGCTGGCCGTTGAACCAGTAGTAGTGGAAGCAGAAGCCGCCGACGCCGTAGTGGCGGGCAAGCGCCGCCTGCCGGCGCAGCGTATCGGGCAGGCGCAAGTCGTAGAATCCGAGTTCCCCGGGCAGATGCGGCTGGTAATGGCCGACGAACCGGGGAATCGCCCGGGTGACATTGGTCCATTCGGTGAACCCCTTGCCCCACCACAGGTCGTTCTGGGGAATCGGGTGGAACTGCGGCAGATAGAAGGCGATGAGCCGTACCGGCCTGGCGTCAATAGGGCAGGCCGCCGGCGCGTGTTCCTGGTAGGCCGGGTTCTGCTCCAGGTTCGCCAGGAGTTGCTGGCGGAAGTTCACGGCTGGCGGCCCCATACGCGCAGAGTTCGCGGACTGGCCCGGCGGCTTGCGGACTGTGGGCTCATGGCTGGCTTTCGTGCTTCGCTGCGGGGTAGTCTGAAGGCTCGTCCGCCTGCTGGGAATTCCGGGGAAACTTCGCTGGATGCTAGCCCAGCCCCGCGCGATCCGCGAGGCCCGCCGCCCATGGGACGGATGCAGGTTTGATGGACAGCCGCCGTACGAACAGCCTATCCATCCGCCGCCCCTCTCCACCAACGAAAGCATCCTCCGTCTCCATGCCCCTCACCTGCCGACCGCTCGACGATGCCGGTGAACAGGCCTGGGATGAATTCGTCGCCGCCCATCCAGACGGCACCTTCTTCCATCGCGCGGCCTGGCGGCGCGTGGTGGAGCGGGCGTTCGGCCACCGCACCCACTATCTGCTCGCCGAACGCGACGGCGTCCTCACCGGCGTGCTGCCGCTCGGCCATGTCCGCTCCGCCCTGTTCGGCAGCGCGCTCATATCGGTGCCGTTCTGCGTCTATGGCGGCCCGCTCGCCGCCGACCGGGAAAGTTTCGCTGCCCTCGCTGCGGCGGCAGAGGCGTTGATGGCGCCGGCCCGCGCAGGCGCGCTGGAGTTCCGCTTTCTCGCGCCGCCACCCCAGGACTGGCTCGATCCGGCGGAATGGAAAACCCGCAGTGACCTCTACGTCACCTTCCGCAAATCCATCTCCGCCGATGACGAAACAAACCTGAAAGCCATCCCGCGCAAGCAGCGCGCCATGGTGCGCAAGGGCATCGAAAGCGGCCTCACCTCGACCGTCGATAGCAATGTCGACCTGCAGCACCGCATCTACGCCGAAAGCGTGCGCAACCTCGGCACCCCGGTGTTTTCGCGCCGTTATTTCCGTGTTCTGGCCGAGGTTTTCCGCGACTGCATGGACGTGGTGACCATCCGCGAGGGCGCCACTCCGGTCGCCTCGGTGATGAACTTCTACTGGCGCGACGAAGTGCTGCCCTATTACGGCGGCGGCACCGCGGCGGCGCGCGGCTGCCACGGCAACGATTTCATGTATTGGGAAGTGATGCGCCGCGCCGCCGCGCGGGGTTGTGGGCTGTTCGATTTCGGCCGCAGCAAGACCGGCACCGGGGCTTTCGCGTTCAAGAAGAACTGGGGCTTTTCCCCCGCGCCGCTGCGCTATCGCTTCCGCCTCGCCCCGGGGGCCGTCATCCCCGACCACAACCCGCTGAACCCGAAATACCGGTTGTTCATCGCGGCATGGAAAAAACTGCCGCTGGCGGTCGCCAATGTGCTCGGACCCCCGATCGTGCGGGGGCTCGGATGAACGCCAAACCCGGCCTGCTGTTCGTCAGCCACCGGCTGCTGTTCCCGCCCGACAAGGGCGAGCGCATCCGCGGCTGGGCCCTGCTGCGCCATTTGTCGGCAAGCTACGACATTCATCTGGGCTGCCTGGACGACGAGCCGGCCGCGCCGGAGACCCTCAAGGCGCTGGGCAGCGTCTGCGCCGAGGTCGCCGTGTTCGCCATGAACAAGCGCCGCCAGAAGCTGCACGCCCTGTTGCGCGCCTGGCCGGGACGGCCGCTGATGCCCGACTACTACCACCACGCCGGCCTGCAACGCTGGGTGGCGGGTGTGCTGGCGCGCCGGCCGATGGAAATTCTCTACATCTACTCGGCCGCCATGGCTCCCTACGTGCTGGGCCCACCCTACGTGCCAGGCCGGGACCGCCCCGGCCGGATTCTCGACATGCAGGACATCGATTCCGAGAAATGGACGAGCTATGCCCCTCGCGCGCGCTGGCCGATGCGCCTGGTGTGGGCGCGCGAGGGGCGCACGCTGCTGGAATTCGAGCGCGCCGCGGCGCGGGCCTGCGATGCCACCCTGCTGGTGACGGAAAAGGAAGCCCGGCGCTTCATCGAACTGGCGCCGGAGAGCGCCGGGAAAATCGACTGGCTGGAACACGGGGTCGATGCCGGCTTCTTCGCCCCCGGCCAGGATTTCCCCGACCCCTACGCCGGCCTGCCCGGGGCGGGGCCGGACCTCGTCTTCACCGGCAACATGGACTACTGGCCCAACGCCGACGCCGTGCTCTGGTTCGCCCATGAGGTGATGCCGGAACTGCGCCGCCACCGTCCGGGGCTGCGCCTGCACATCGTCGGCGCCAATCCGGGCGCCGACATCAAGGGGCTGGCGCGGTTGGCCGGCGTGCATGTAACCGGGCGGGTGGCGGATGTGCGCCCCTATCTGGCCCATGCCGCGCTTGCCGTGGCGCCGTTGCGGATCGCGCGCGGAATCCAGAACAAGGTGCTCGAGGCAATGGCGATGGGCAAACCGGTCGTGGCCACCTCGGCCGCCTTCGAGGGCATCCGCGCCGAACCCGGGCGCGACCTGCTGGTGGCGGACGGCGTGGCGGCAACGGCGCGCTGCGTGCTGGACGTGCTGGACGGGCGCCACCCCGCCATCGGCGCGGCCGGGCGGGCGCTCATCGAGGCGCGCTATTCCTGGCAATCCGGGCTGGCGCGGCTGGACCGCATCCTGGCCGCTTCCCGGCGGGCGGCCCCATGATACCAATCGCGCGAAATGATGACTCTTCCATCGGTTCGGGTGATTGGTATCGCGCGCGGGGCGACGCGGAAGTCCGCGCGCCGGGCTGGTGGGGCGGCCGCGCGCCAAACCAGGACTCATACCAACCGCCGTTGACCCACCTTACGGGTCAACACTTGGGGCGGTTGGTATGAGCGCCTCGGCCCCGGTCCCCGCCGGACGATGGGACGCGCTGCGCCCCGCCGTGCCCGTCCTCGCCGCTTGGGTGGTCGTCTGGGCGCTGCTGTTCCGCCCCGAGATCGCCCATGCGGTGGCGACCTGGAACGCCTCGACCGCCTACGGCCATTGCTGGTTCGTGCTGCCGATCGCGCTGTATCTCGCCTGGGACCGGCGCATGGCGGTGGCCGGCCTGGCGCCGCGCCCGACCCTGTGGCCGCTGCTGCTGGTCCTTCCCGGCGCCGTGGTCTGGCTGGCCGCCGAGCGGGTCGGGATCATGGAAGGGCGGCAACTGGTGGCCATTGGCTTCCTGCAACTGCTGTTCCTGGCGGTGCTGGGCTGGCGGCTGGCCTGGGCGTTCAGCGCGCCGCTGCTCTACCTGTTCTTCCTGGTGCCGTTCGGCGCCTTCCTGACCGACGATCTGCAGCGCTTCACCGCCGCCTTCACCGATATCGGGCTGCAGGTGAGCGGCATCCCCTTCGTCATGGACCGGTTCACCATCGAGATCCCGGAGGGCACGTTCTACATCGCCGAGGCCTGCGCCGGGCTACGCTTCCTGATCGCCGCGATCGCCTTCGGCGCGCTCTATGCCTGCCTGATCTACCGCAGCCCGTGGCGGCGGGTGGCGTTCATGCTGGCCTCCTGCGTCATTCCGGTGATCGCCACCGGGTTCCGCGCGCTCGGCATCATCGCGCTGGGCCACATCCTGGGCAGCGCCCAGGCGGTCGCCGCCGACCATATCGTCTATGGCTGGGTGTTCTTCTCGGTGGTCATCCTCCTGCTCATCCTGGCCGGGCTGCCGTTCCGCGAGGACCGGGGGGAGCCGCCGGTGCCGGTGGCGGACACCGCGCCCCCACCCACCGCCGCCGCTCTCTGGCTGGCCGGCGCCCTGGTGGCGGCGGGGGTGCTGATCGGCCCCGCGGTGGCCGCCGCGATCGACCACGCCGGCGCCGGCGTTCCCTTCGTCCCCCTGCCCGCCTTCGTCCCCGGCCCGGGATGCAGCACCTCCGGCACCCAGACCTCCACCTGGTCCAGGCAGGACCGCGGCGTGCTCTCCGGCGTGCAGAACGTCACGTGCGACGGCTTCCCGATGACGGCGACGATCGGGGTTTTTCGGGCGCGCGCCAACCCGGCGCGGCCCATCGCCAGGCGCCGCGGCGCCGTGGCGCGGGATCTGGCGGAGGATGCCGCCACCACCCCGTTCACCGCCGCCGGGGTGCCGTGGCAACTGGTGCAAACCCAGATGCCGGACCACGTGGCCGCCAGCGCCCTGTGGATCGATGGCAATCCCGCCCTGGGCGGGCTGGCCGGACGGCTGCGCCAGGCCCGCAACAGCCTGTTCGGCGGCGACTTCGCGCCGGTGCTGGCGGCGGTAAGCGTCGATGGCACCACCACGATGGACCCGCGCCAGCGCCAGCGGGCAGCCGCGGCGATCCGTGCCTTCCTCGATGCCCAGGACGGCCTGAACGGACGCATCATCGCCCTGGCCCGCGCGGCGGCGCGCTGATGCGCATTCTCTACAGCCACCGCATCCAGTCGCGTGACGGCATGAGCGTGCATCTGGAGGAGCTGGTCGCGGCGTTCCGCCAGCAAGGCCACACGGTGCAGGTGGTGGGGCCGGGCTTCTACGCGGCGGCGGGCTTCGGCGACGACAGCCGCACGGTCGCCCGGCTGCGCCGGCTGCTGCCCGGGGCGGCGGGCGAGCTGGCCGAGCTGGCCTACAACCTGCCGGCCTGGTGGCGCTTGCGTCGGGCTTGCCGGGCGTTCCGTCCGGATCTGATCTACGAGCGCGCCAACCTCTACTACCTGGCCGGCGCCTGGCTCGCGCGGCGCACCGGGCTGCCCTATTTCCTCGAGGTCAATTCCCCCCTCGCCGAAGAGCGCGGACGCCATGGCGGCCTGCGGCTGCGCGCCCTGGCCGCCGCCGCCGAACAGTTCACCTGGCGCCAGGCCGATTGCGTGCTGGCGGTGACCGAGGTGCTGCGCCAGCGCATCCTGGCGGCGGGATGCGCGCCCGAGCGGGTCCGCGTGGTGCCCAACGGCGTCTGGCCCGAGCGGTTTTCCGCCCCCGAGAGCTCCGTGGCGGCCAACCGGGCGCCGGTGCTGGGCTTCGACGGCTTCGTGCGCGACTGGCACGGGCTCGATAACGTCATCCGCGGGCTGGCGCGGAGCGGGACCAGCCTGGGGGCCAGCCTGATGGTGGTCGGCGAGGGACCGGCCCGGCCCGGGCTGGAGGCGCTGGCAGCCTCGCTCGGGGTGGCGGAGCGCGTGCATTTCACCGGCCTGATCGCGCACGAGCAGGTGCCCCGGGCGGTCGCCGGGTTCGACATCGCCTTGCAGCCGCTTGTGGTGGACTATGCCTCGCCGCTGAAGATCTTCGACTACATGGCGGCGGGACGCGCCATCGTGGCGCCCGACCAGCCCAACGTCCGCGAAGTGCTGGAGCACGAGCGCACGGCGCTGCTGTTCGACCCGGCGCGCGCGGGGGCGATGGAGGAGGCAATCGCGCGGCTGCTCGGCGATACGGCGCTGCGCCGCCGGCTGGGCGCGGCGGCGCGGGCCGAATTGGCCCGGCGCGACTTCACCTGGGCGGGCAATGCCGCCAGGATCATCGCCTGGGCCCAGGCAGCTCGTGGGTCCGAAGGGCACCCGAACACGCCATGATGCTCGATCACGTTGCCACTTTCCTGCTGGTGCCGCCCATCAATCTGCTGCTGCTGGCGCTGGCGGGATTCGCGCTGCAACGGTACCGGGTGGGGCGGTTCCTGTGCGGCCTGGGGCTGATCGGGCTGCTGGTGCTGTCGATGCCGATGGCCAATCAACTGCTGTTCCTGGGCCTCGAGGAGGTCGCCCCGCCGCCGGCCGGCGCCCCGGCGCCCGTCGCCATCGTCATCCTGAGCGCCGACGCAAACAAGATCAGCGATGCCCCGAATGCGCTCGGTGTCGGCTTCCTCTCCCTCGAGCGCATTCGCGCCGGAGCCACCCTGCAACGGGCCACCGGGTTGCCGGTGCTGGTGAGCGGCGGCATGATCGGCCACAGCCAGGTGTCGCTGGCGGCGCTGCTGGCACGCAGTCTCGAGACGGATTTCTCGGTGCCGGTGCGTTGGCAGGAAAGCACTTCCCGCACCACCTGGGAGAATGCCGCCAACAGTGCGGCGATCCTGCATGCCGAGGGCATCCGCTCGGTGTTCCTGGTCACCCATGCCTGGCACATGCGCCGGGCGTTGATCGCCTTTCGCCATTTCGGCATCGCCGCCACCCCGGCTCCGGTGCCGTTCAGCCGGATCATCCATTTCCGGCGCGGCGAGTTCGTCCCGACGGTGGGCGCCTGGGAGGACAGCTACTACGCCATGCATGAGTGGATCGGCTGTGCCTGGTACGAGCTGCGGGCCCTGCTGTGACGGCGGCGGCGGAAATCTTCGATGATCTCGAGACGCTGCCGCCGGACTGCGCCGAATTGTTCGCCGCCGGCGCACGGCACTGTTTCCAGTTCGGCCGCCCGTGGTTTCGCACCGTGCTGGCCGAGGCCATGCCGGCGGGCGCGCGGCCGCTGTTCCTGCTGTGCCGGACCGGAACGGGGCCCGGCGTCCTGTTCGTGCTGCGCACCCTGGCCGGCGGCGTCCGCCTGGAGGGGCTGAGCACGCTCTATTCCTGCCTCTATCAGCCGCTCGCCGCGGCGCTGGCGGACCCGGCGGACCTGCGCGCCGCCGGCCGGGCGCTCGGCGATTTCTGCCGCCGCTGGGGGCGGGTGCGGCTGGATGCGCTGGATGGCGGCTGGCCCGGCCTGGCGCCGCTGCTGGAGGGGGTGCGGGACAGCGGGCTGGCGGTCCTGCGCTTCGACCATTTCGGCAATTGGCATGAAGACGTGGCCGGGCGGTCCTGGGCCGACTATCTCGCCGCCCGCCCGGGCGCGCTGCGCGAAACCATCCGCCGCCGCGCGGGCCAGGCCGAACGCGATCCCCGCCTCGCGCTGGAAACGATCGATTCCGCGGCCGGGCTCGAGGCGGGAATCGCCGCCTATGAGGAAGTCTATGCGCGGAGCTGGAAGAACGCTGAGCCGTTCCCCCGCTTCAGTGCCGCGCTGATGCGCGCCGCCGCCGCCGAGGGGGCGCTGCGGCTGGGATTGCTGCGGCTGGATAACAGGCCGGTCGCGGCCCAGTACTGGGTGCTCGCCGGCGGCACCGCCACGGTGCTCAAGCTGGCGCATGACGAAGCGGCGCGGGCGCACTCGCCCGGCACCGTGCTGACGGCGGCGATGATCCGTGGCCTGCTCGAGCGCGACCGGATCGCGGAACTGGATTTCGGCCGCGGCGACGACGCCTACAAATCGCTTTGGGCCGCCAGCCGCCGCCAGCGCGTCGGCGTCGTGCTGGCCAACCCGCGCCGTCCGGCCGGTCTGCTGGCGCTGGCCCGCCACGGGCTGGGACGAGCCGTGCGGAGCTGGCAATGATGCGGGATTCTGGCTTTGCCGTATCCGGCTATCCTATAAGCAGGCGCGGCCTTGGAGGCATTGTGGGTTTGCCATGGAAATCTTCCCGTACATTTTCAGTGTGCTGCTCACCGCCCTGGTAATGCGGTGGAGCCGCCTGGCAGCGGGACGCAAGCCCGGCACCCCGCTGACGGGCCTGTTCAAGTACCGCGACAAACCCGGCAAGATACGCCAGCCCACGGCGAAACCGGCGCCCTGGCGGTAGACGGGTATGCGCGATCTCGCCTTCATGGCGCTGTTCCTGTTCATGCTGATCAACGCGGCGCGTTGCCTGCATACCTCGACGATGTTGTGGGCGTGGATCGCCTTGTGCGCTCCGCAACAGTACATGTACGGGATCGCCGGCGCGCTGCCACTGAACAAGATAGCCGTCATTGCCACGGTTATCAGTGTTTTTATAGATCAGACCAAGAGAAAGCCATATATAGACTGGCATATTCTTCTTGTAGGATTGTTTGTTCTTCAGGGCGTTATATCCTACAGCGTCGGCCTGTCAGGCTCCGATCGGACCTACTATCTTCTTGATAAGATGCTCAAGATCTACCTGCTTTGCTGCGTGATGACGATGGCCAACCGCGGCCGGCTGCAGATCCATTCGATGGTCATCATCATTTGCCTGGGAATGGGAATCCACGGGGCGCTGGAAGGATTGAAATACATCGATTCCGGCGGCGGCCATGTCGTCGTCGCGCCGCCTTCCATCGGCGACAACAACTACCTGGCCATGGCCACGCTCATGGTCATGCCGCTGCTGGTCTACATGTTCCGCTATTCCGAATCCCGCCTGATCCGCCTTTCCTTTGCGGGCGCGCTGCTGGCCTGCTTTGCCGGCGTCGTCGCCACGGCCTCGCGCGGCGGACTGGTCGGAATGGGTGTTTTCGGCGTGTTCCTGTTCCTGCACAGTCGGCGGAAAATGGCCACGTTGCTGGTGATCGTCGTTCTCGCGGCCGGGTTGGCGTACTATGCGCCGGGCCGGTGGCTCGAGCGGATGGACACGATCGGTGTCGCCGACGAAGACGGGTCCTTCATGAACCGTGTGTCGTCCTGGAAGCTGAACACCATCATGGCGCTCGACCGGCCACTGGTGGGCGGCGGATACTCGGCGCTGGAGGACTGGACGATCTCCGATATCTACAGGCAGAAATTCCACCGGCTGGACAGCCTCGTCACTTCGCCGGAGCCGACTGCGCCTCTTGCCGCGCACAGCATCTATTTCGAGACCCTCGGCGATCTGGGCTTCCCCGGCCTTTTCCTGTTCCTGGCTGTTCTGTTCACGGGTTTTCGCAATGTCCATCATATCCTGCGCTACACGCGCCAGGACGAATCGCTGATCTGGGCGCGTGATCTCGCCGTGCTGTTCAGACTTTCCCTGATCGTGTTCATGGTGTGCGGAGCCCTGCTCAGCGCCGCGTATTTCGAGCTGATCTACATCATGCTGACCCAGATTTCCGTCCTGCGGCACCACCTGGAGGAGACGGTGGTAGTGGCAAAGCCGCTACCGGGGTATGTCCTGGCGGCGCCCGACGCCGTCGGCGGCATTCCGGTTGGATCAGAGTTGGGACGTTATCGATAATACTGGATATCTGGATTCCGCCGGTGCTATCGTACGGTCCGATGCCCATATGGAGCGGGCGTGTTTTTAGGCTCGTCGAAGCGTGCATGGAACTCTCGTCGCCAAACGGCGGAACGAGGGGTCTGGTTCGGAGGCGGGGTTAAGGTTAAAATGTATCAACCGACGAACCCCAATGGGAGCGGTGGCCATGTCTGATGATCCGCGTCCCGAGCTTGCTCCGCAAACCGCCCCCCCTGCGCGGCAGGCCGGGATCGGCAAGCGCCGGTTGCTGATCAAAGCCGCCCTGATCGGTTCGACGGTGCCGGTCGTAATGACGATCAGCCAGTCCGCCTTGGCCGCCAAGTGTGGAAAGAGTCAAACTTCCGCTTCCTGGAAGAGCAGCAAGAAGTGCACCTAACGGTTGCGCGGTGCCGGCCGACAGACACGCGCGGCGGCGATTAGAAGGGCTTCCCTTCCGTCGCACTGGTATGTCATGTGTATCGCATGGGAGCCCAAACCATCGACTTCCGAAGTTGGCGGTTGCTGCAGCCGGCGGGACTGGTCTGGCGCTGCTGGGATGACGAATACATCGTGTTCCATCCCTGGTCAGGAATGACCCACTACCTCGATGCAATTGCCGGAATGGTGTTCGAGTTGCTGCTGGACCGCGCAGCCACGGTTCATGACCTTGCCACCGCCCTGGCTGCCCTGGCTGATGCGCCAGCGACCGACACGCTCAACTCCGTGGTGCAACAGGTGCTCCGCCGCTTCGATGCGATCGGGCTCGCCGAGCCGATGCCGTGACGCGATTGGGAGCAGCCCCGCAGGCCGCGCTTCGCACGCAGTTTCGCACCGTCGGGGTGCGGTTGCGACTGGCAGGGCTCTGCTTCAACCTTCGCACTGATATACCGGCGGTCATCGAGCACGTGCTGGATATGTATATCGGCCACGAGGTCGAGGCCGGCACCGGAATCAACGATTTCCGGGTCTATGTCTCTTACACGGGTCCATTCCGACGCTTCGTCAGACGCCGGATCCAGGTTTTCATCGATAGCGATACGATCATCGAACCGCTGCCACTTCGCTTCGCCTGTCTTGCGCTCGAGGCGGCGCTGAACGCGTGTATCAACTCGACCGCTTCCAAACTCCTTCTGCATGCCGCGGTTGTGGAGCGCGACGGCTTGGCGGCCATCCTGCCTGGGCCCTCCGGTTCCGGCAAAAGCACCCTCTGCGCCGCGTTGGTCATGCGCGGCTGGCGGTTGCTGTCGGACGAGCACGCCATGCTTCGCCCAGCCGACGGCCGCCTGCAACCGGTTGGCCGGCCGATATCATTGAAAAACGAGTCGATTGCGCTCATTCGCGCGTGGGCATCGGACTCCCACTTCAGTGCGATATTCGGCAATACGAGCGAAGGCACTATCGCCTATCTTCGCCCGCCCATTGATTCCGTCGTCCGGACTCTGGAAACCGTTGCGCCGGCGCTGATCGTCTTGCCCACTTGGCGGGTCGACGTGCCGGTGACGCTTGAACCGCTGGGCAAGAGCGAAACATTCAGGCTGTTGGCCGACGACAGTATGAACTACCACACCACGCAGCGGATCGGGTTCGATACCCTCGCTGGCCTGGTTGATTCCTGCGCCACCTACCGGCTGTCGTACGGACCGCTTGCGCAGGCTGTGGATGCAATGGAAACGCTGGCGTCACGAATGCGAACCGAACGCGCGTCCAGCATCTCCGCGACAGCAACCGCATAGTGGAGCGGGCCGTCCGCGATGATCAAAGCCGCCCCGTCAGGCGATGCGTTGCTGGTGCACAGCATGCGCGACCCGGCCTCGGTGCCCCGCCTCGACGCCGAAGCGCTCGATGACGTCCTGCACGCGGCCCGTCGGCATGTCCTGCTCGCCCGGCTGGAACACGACCTCGCCAGCCTTGGC
>JARLJS010000007.1 GCA_031291075.1 Nevskia sp.
CTGGATGGCCCTGGCCGACGAAACCATTCGGTTTGCTTGCCGTGAACTCACTCAAGCATTGGATCTGCTGTCAGAACCGCCGCCGCTGTATGCTGATCCACCGCTGCGACGAAGCTGAATATGAGGGGAAACCTCAGGGCCTGGCTCGAAACTAATCGAGCACGGCCCCTTTGATTCGCCTTCGATTCCGGCGGGCGAGCCGCCCGCCGACAGTCTGCCCCTTACTGCCTTGGCTTGCGCACCTTGAGCTCGAGCGAAGCGACACCTGCCGCGACGTTGAGGCCAGTCTGGCCCTCGATGCTCACCGGCTGCAGGACGATGTGGTTGCCGGAGCCTCCGACCAGCGCATTGGCGCCCACGCCCACGCCGACCGTGCCGCTGGCGGCTAGACCTGCATAGCTGCCGGCCAGGTCACCGGGGGCGACGTTCGAGGTCGGAGCGAGAACCGCCCAAACCAGGACTGCGGACTTGAGGTAACCGATATCGACACCGAACTTGTTGATGGTACCCGAGTAGCGGTCGCTGCCCCGCGGCGTTGCCGAGTAGACGCACCGTATGTCGCGGGATGAACCGAAGACGAAACCCCATCCGCTCGACTCGTGGCAGGTGAGAATACCTGCCGCCACGCCGGCTTCGTCCGCAAAGGCCGGGGTCGCCGTCACGGCGCCGGCAGCAAGCAGCGCGACGGCCGCAATCAATCCATGGTTCATTTTCATCGGGGAAATTCCTTACTTGTGAAGAGAGGCGCGGCCACTGCACACGTGGTAGCCGCGCTGTGGTGTGTGCACTGCCGCTTACATTGAACGGATAACCTGCCGTTATCTGTGCGGTAGACCACGCAAGCCCGGGTTCAGCAGCCGCTTCGCGCTTCGGACGCCATCACCGGCCGGACGGGGTTGATTTCAAATGCTTGTATTTATACAATCATTGTATGAATACAATCATTTCTCCATCTGCCGCCCCGTCCTTGCGCTCGCCGGTGCGGCAACACGTGATCCTGGCCACCTGCTGCCTGAGCCTGCTGGTGGTGTCGATGGATGCCACCATCGTCAACGTGGCGCTGCCGGACATCCGGCGCGACCTGGGGGCCTCGCTGACCGGGCTGCAATGGGTGATCGATGCGTACACCATCGTGCTGGCGAGCTTCCTGATGCTGGGTGGCTCCACCGCGGACCGCTTCGGGCGCCGGCGGGTGTTCCGGGCGGGGATGGCGCTGTTCACGCTGGGCTCCCTCCTGTGCAGCCTGGCGCCGGGCGTGGGCTGGCTGGTGGCGGCGCGGGTGGTGCAGGCCCTGGGCGGCTCGATGATGAACCCGGTGGCGATGTCGATCATCGTGCACACCTTCAGCGAGCCGAGGGCGCGTGCCCGGGCCATCGGCGTCTGGGGCGCGGTGGCGGGCGCGTCCATGGCGCTGGGGCCGCTGGCCGGCGGGGTGCTGACGCAGGAGCTGGGCTGGCATGCGATCTTCTGGATCAACGTGCCGATCGGCGCATTGGCGCTCTGGTTGACCGCGCGCTACGTACCCGAGTCGCGCGCGCCGCGGCCGCGGCGGCCTGACCCGGTGGGGCAGGCGCTGCTGCTCACCGGGCTGGCGGCATTCGCCTGTGCGGTGATCGAGAGCGGCCGTGGCGCCGTGGTGGCGGGCGGGGCGGCCTTACTGGCGGCGCTCGCGTTCGCCGGGCTGGTCGCATACGAGCGGCGCCGGCACGAACCGTTGCTGGACCTGCGCTTTTTCCGCAGCCTGCCATTCAGCGCGGCCACGGTGATCGCGGTCTGCATGTTCGCCGCGCTTGGCGGCTTCCTGTTCCTGAACTCGCTGTACCTGCAGGAGGTGCGCGGACTGTCGGCCTTCCGCTCGGGCCTGAGCGTCCTGCCGGCGGCGCTGGCGGTGATGATCGTCTCGCCGCTGTCGGGCCGGCTGGTGGGCACGCACGGCGCGCGGCCCTCGCTGCTGGTGAGCGGTGGCATGCTCACGCTGAGCGCGCTGCTGCTGGCGCAACTGCAGGCACAGACGCCGCTGGCCGTCCTGCTGCCGGTGTATGCGCTGTTCGGCATCGGCTTCGGCATGGTCAACGCCCCGGTGACATTCGCCGCGGTGTCCGGCATGCCGCGCGCACAGGCCGGGCTGGCTTCGGCGGTGGCGTCCACCAGCCGGCAGATCGGCGTATCGGTGGGGGTGGCGCTGGCCGGAGCGCTGGCGGGCGGACCCGTGGGGCGGGGCGCGGGCGCCTGGGCCGGCTTCACGCGGGCCACGCATCCCTTCTGGTGGATCCTGGTTGGCTGCGGCGTGCTGATCCTGCTGCTGGGCCTGCTCTCCACCGGCGCGCGGGCACGCGCCAGCACGGAGCGCATCGCGCACCTGCTGCAGGAGCCGGACGCCGGCGCCGCCGCGTGACCCGCTCGGCGCGTTACGGCAGCGTGCCGCGGTCCGAGGCGGAGCGGGCCTGGCGCCTGCTGGTGGAACTGGTGATGGAAACGCGCGGCGACTGGCGCCGCAAGGTCGCCGAAGCCACCGGCCTGCCCTTCAGCCGCGCGCGCGCACTCTGGCGCCTGGAGCGCGGCCCGCGCACGCTGGCCGAGCTGGCGGACGACATGGGCACCGACGCGCCGGCCGCCACCGTGCTCATCAACACGCTGGAAGCACGCGGCCTGGTCAAGCGCACTCCGCACCCGACCGACCGCCGCGCCAAGCAGGTATCGCTCACCGCCGCAGGCCGGCGCATGCTGGCCGTCGTCGAGAAGATCACGGACCAGCCGCCGGCGGCGCTGGAGCGGTTGCCGGTGGAGGAATTGGCGGCGCTGCGGCGGACTCTGGAGAAGCTGGTGGGGTAGGCTTAAAGGGGCCTGGATAGGCCTGGATAAATCGAGCACGGCCCCTTTGATTTGCCCCTTTGATTAGAGAAGATGCTCAATTGCGCCGCCGCACTTAACGGCAATTACTATGACCACGCCCCCACAAACAATCACACTTCCGCCGCGGTGGGCCAACGACGAACTGAGCAAGTTCATAGACACCGCGTTCCGCCGCTCAGCAGATCTGAATCAGGCGCCGCCGCCCGATCCTGTTGCATTTCGCCCGTGTTGATATAGGGGCGAATCGATGAGTGGTGGGGACAGTAGCTCTTCGGTAGCGCATTGGGCAATGATTGACAGTGCATGTTGGGGTTCGCAAGCTCACCCCAACCTACGCTTGCTGGTTACTCCGAACTATCGGGATAGAAGTAGCCTGCGATCGACGGCGCGACTTTTAGCAAAATAGCGCCTATCAAGAGATTCATCGCACCGTTAAAGGCGTACAGGCTCGCTGGATATTGCATCGACGTATAGATGCCGAGCTTGACGTCCAGTAGCCCCACAGCATCCTGGGCGGCGTGGATGATGGTCCACGCCCCGAACGCCCGCAATACCAGCGAGAACCACATTCTTGGCGTCATCCTTTCTCCTCCGGCTCATGCCATTTCGCACGTTCGTGGGGTGCCCAGCAGTGGCTTCAAGAACAAATAAGCCCGTGAGAACACGGGCTTATAGAAAACGATACAACCTATGTCGAGTTCCGCCCTAGAACGGAATATCATCATCCTCAAACCCACCCTCATTCTGCGGTGCCGCCGCCGGTGCCGGGCGCGGCGCGGGGCGTTCGCGCGAGCCGCCGCCACCGCCGTTGCTCATGCCGCCACCGCTGGCACGCGCCGCGCCGTAGTCGTCACCGGCCGGGGCGCCGCCGCCCTTGCCGCCGAGCATCTGCATGTCGGTGACCTGGATCTCGGTGGTGTAGCGGTCGTGGCCTTCCTTGTCCTGCCACTTGCGGGTGCGCAGCGAGCCTTCGACGTAGACCTGCGAGCCCTTCTTCAGGTACTGCCCGGCGATCTCCGCCAGCTTGCGGGTGAACACCAGGTTGTGCCACTCGGTGCGTTCCTTCTTCTCGCCGCTCTGCTTGTCGGTCCAGGAGTCGGTGGTGGCGAGGGTGAGGTTGCAATAGGCGTCCCCGTTGGGGAAGTACTTCAGCTCGGGGTCCTTGCCGAGATTGCCGACCAGGATGACTTTGTTGACTCCGCGGGCCATGGGCTCCTCCAGATGTTCAGTAGATGGCGTGGACCGGCGACGGCGCATCGCCGCGGCGCAGGGCATGCGTTGCGGGAAGGTGTCGGCCGGGGTTACAGGGGAGGGTGGGGGACGTGGAACGGTTGGTGCTGCGACGGTTCATGCGGTACCCCTATCGAGCGCCGGCATTGAGCGATTGGGTCCGGCGCACCCTCACGGATTAAGGATACACGCTTCGTTGCCGGGCGGGGAAGCGGTCGGCGGGGCTGGTCGGGCTAGTGTGATGTTCCATCGATTCACCGGCATCTCATCCCGCCTCTCCCTCTGGGAGAGGCCGCGCCGTGAGGCGCGGGTGAGGGCGCTCCGCCTCAGCCGTGGTCAAATCCTTCCGCTCGTGCCGCCCTCACCCCTGCCCCTCTCCCAAAGGGAGAGGGATACTGATTTTGTGCCGATGCGTTTGCGGGACGTCACACCAGGTTTTCAGGTGCTGGGATGGGCGGCCGCTTCGCTGTCGCGGGCCCGCGGCGGCGTCGGCCGCATCGGGTAGGCCAGGCACAGCCACAGCAGTGGCAGCATGGCCGCCACTGCTAGCAGGCCGGCGGGGCCGTGGTGGCTCAGGGCCCACACGCAGACCAGGCCGCCCACCGGCTGGCCCAGGAACTGGGCGGTGGCGTACACGCCCAGGGCGGCGCCCTTCTGGTCCGGCGGTGCGCGGCGGGATACCAGCGAGGGCAGCAGGCCCTCCAGCAGGTTGAAGGGCAGGAAGAACAGGATCAGGCCGGCGATCAGGCCGATCTTGCCCGGTACCAGCCCGGCCACCAGCAGCCCCGCCGCCAGCAGCACGATGGAGCCGAGCAGCAGGCCGCGGGCGCCGCCGCGGTCGGCGCGGCGCATCAGCGGCAGGGCGAACACCAGCGTCCCCACCAGCACCGGCAGGTACAGCTTCCAGTGCTGGTCCGAGGCCCAGCCGAACTCCTGCTGGATCAGCAGCGGCATGCCGGTGAACAGGCACAGCACCGCCGCGTGCAGCAGCAGGATGCCGCCGGACAGGCGCAGCAGCTCGGTGTCGGCGAACACCTGGGCGAGGCTGCCGGTGGGCGCGGCGGCGGTGTTGCGGTGCTCCGGGGCGGGTACCGCCAGCCACACCACCGGGATGGCCACCAGCGACAGCACCGCGGTGAGCTTGAAGATGCCGCGCACGCCGCCCAGCAGGTCCTCCGCCGCCGAGCCCAGCACGATGGCCAGCACGAAGGAGAGGCCCATGCCCGCGCCCATGATGGCCATGGCCATGGTGCGCACTTCCTCGCGGGTGACGTCGGCCAGCAGCGCGGTCACCGCCGAGGAGATGGCGCCGGCGCCCTGCAGGAAGCGGCCCAGGGTGATCAGCTCGATGCGGTCGCTGCTGCCGGCGATGTAGCTGCCCAGCGCGAACATCAGCATGCCCATGGCGATCACCGGCTTGCGGCCGATGCGGTCGGACAGCCGCCCGAGCAGGATCTGGAACAGGGCCTGCGCCAGGGCCGAGGCGATCATCGCGGCGGTGATCCAGGCCTGGCCCGGGTGCTGCGGCAGGCCCTTGGCATACAGCTCGAAGATCGGCAGCACCATGAACACGCCGAGCATGCGCAGGGCGTAGACCGCGCCCAGTCCGAAAGTCGCCTTGAGTTCCTTGGAGTTCATCGGCAGTCGAAAAAATGCCAGCACGTTTCGCGGCGCCTGGTGCAGCAAGGGTGCACCGCGGCAATCAAGACAAGTATAGTACTCGATTGACCTTTCCCCCGCCGCTCCGCCAGCGGCCAGCCATGCTATGGATGCGATCCACGTTCGCGGTGCGCGCACGCACAACCTGAAGAACATCTCGCTCGACCTGCCGCGCGACAGGCTCATCGTCATCACCGGCCTGTCGGGCTCGGGCAAGTCCAGCCTGGCCTTCGACACGCTGTACGCCGAGGGCCAGCGCCGCTACGTCGAGTCGCTGTCGGCCTACGCCCGCCAGTTCCTGTCGATGATGCAGAAGCCGGACGTGGACTCGATCGAGGGGCTGTCGCCGGCCATCTCGATCGAGCAGAAGTCCACCTCGCACAACCCGCGCTCGACCGTCGGCACCGTCACCGAGATCTACGACTACCTGCGCCTGCTGTACGCCCGCGTCGGCACCGCGCGCTGCCCGGACCACGGCGTGACGCTGGAGGCGCAGAGCGTCAGCCAGATGGTGGACCATGTGCTGGCGCTGCCGGAGGGCTCGGCCTGGATGCTGCTGGCGCCGGTGGTGCGCGAGCGCAAGGGCGAGCACGCCGAGTGGTTCGACCAGATGCGGCAGCAGGGCTTCGTGCGCGCCCGCGTGGACGGCAAGGTCTACGAGCTGGACGAGGTGCCCACCCTCAACCGCAAGCTCAAGCACGATATCGACATCGTGGTCGACCGCTTCAAGGTGCGGCCGGACGCCAAGCAGCGCCTGGCGGAGTCGTTCGAGACCGCCCTGCGCCTGTCCGACGGCCTGGCCATGGTGGCGCCGCACGGCGAGGGCAAGGCCGGGCAGGGGGCTGCCGCCGAGATCCCGTTCTCGGCGCGCATGGCCTGCCCGCACTGCGGCTACTCGCTGGAGGAGCTGGAGCCGCGGCTGTTCTCCTTCAACAGCCCCACCGGCGCCTGCCCCGCCTGCGACGGTCTCGGCAGCCTGCAGGTGTTCGATCCCGAGCGCGTGGTGACCCATCCCGAGGCCTCGCTGGCCGACGGCGCCATCCGCGGCTGGGACCGCCGCAACCCCTACTACTGGGCGCTGATCTCCTCGCTGGCCAAGCACTACAAGTTCCCCACCGACGAGCCGTTCCAGGAGCTGCCGGAAAAGGTGCGCCGGGTCCTGCTCTACGGCAGCGGCGAGGATCGCATCGCCTTCCAGTACCCGGACGAGCGCGGCCGCAGCGTCACCCGCACCCACCGCTTCGAGGGCGTGCTGCCCAACCTGGAGCGGCGCTACAAGGAGACCGAATCGCTGGCGGTGCGCGAGGAGCTTTCCAAGTACCTGTCCGACAAGCCCTGCCCGGAGTGCAAGGGCGACCGCCTCAACCGCGCCGCCCGCCACGTGTTCGTGGCCGAGCGCAGCCTGCCGCAGGTCACCGCCCAGTCGGTGCGCGAGGCGCGCGACTTCTTCGCCGGCTTGACGCTGCCCGGCCACAAGGGCGAGATCGCCGGCAAGATCCTCAAGGAGATCACCGCGCGCATCGGCTTCCTCGACAACGTCGGGCTGGACTATCTCACCCTGTCGCGCTCGGCCGAGACCCTCTCCGGCGGCGAGGCGCAGCGCATCCGCCTCGCCTCGCAGATCGGCGCCGGCCTGGTCGGCGTGATGTACGTGCTGGACGAGCCCAGCATCGGCCTGCACCAGCGCGACAATGAGCGCCTGCTGCAGACCCTGGTGCACCTGCGCGACCTCGGCAACACGGTGATCGTGGTGGAGCACGACGAGGAGGCGATCCGCGCCGCCGACCACGTGGTCGACATCGGCCCCGGCGCCGGTGTGCACGGCGGCCGCATCGTCGCCCAGGGCACGCCCAAGCAGATCGAGCGCAGCGGCGAATCGCTCACCGGCCAGTACCTGTCCGGCGCCATGGCGGTGGAGGTGCCCAAGCAGCGCCACCCGCGCGATCCCAAGCGCAGCGTGGTGCTGCGCGGCGCGCGCGGCAACAACCTGCGCAACGTCACCGCCGGCATCCCGGTGGGCCTGTTCACCTGCGTCACCGGCGTGTCGGGCTCCGGCAAGTCGACCCTGATCAACGACACCCTGCTCGGCTACGCCGCCCGCGCCCTCAACAACGCCGGCACCCGCCATGCCGCCTGCGACGCCATCGACGGCCTGGACCACCTCGACAAGGTGATCGACATCGACCAGTCGCCGATCGGCCGCACCCCGCGCTCCAACCCCGCCACGTATACCGGCCTGTTCACGCCCATCCGCGAGCTGTTCGCCCAGGTGCCGGAGGCGCGCGCCCGCGGCTACGAAGCCGGCCGCTTCAGCTTCAACGTCAAGGGCGGCCGCTGCGAGACCTGCGAGGGCGACGGCGTGATCAAGGTGGAGATGCACTTCCTGCCGGACGTCTACGTCACCTGCGACACCTGCAAGGGCCGCCGCTACAACCGCGAGACGCTGGAGATCCGCTACAAGGGCAAGGGCATCGACGAGGTGCTGGACATGACGGTGGAGGACGGCATGGCCTTCTTCAAGCCGGTGCCGGCGATCCGCCGCAAGCTGGAGACCCTGATGGACGTGGGCCTCTCGTACATCACGCTGGGCCAGAACGCCACCACGCTGTCCGGCGGCGAGGCGCAGCGCATCAAGCTGGCCAAGGAGCTGTCGCGGCGCGACACCGGCCAGACCCTCTACATCCTCGACGAGCCCACCACCGGCCTGCACTTCCACGACGTGGCGCAGCTGCTCAAGGTGCTGGAGCGCCTGCGCGATGCCGGCAACACCGTGGTGGTGATCGAGCACAACCTCGACGTGATCAAGCGCGCGGACTGGCTCATCGACCTTGGCCCGGAAGGCGGCAGCGGCGGCGGCCAGATCGTCGCCGAGGGCACGCCGGAGGACGTGGCAAGGAACCCGAAGTCGCATACCGGGCGGTTTCTCAAGCCGCTGCTGAAGGTGCGTTAGGGTGATGTCCCGCAGATGCAGCGGCATGAAATCAAGCCCCTCTCCCTCTGGGAGAGGGTCAGGGGTGAGGGCGGCACGGCCGGAAGGATTCGACCGCGACTGAGGCGGAGCGCCCTCACCCGCGCCTCTGGCGCGGCCTCTCCCAGAGGGAGAGGCGCCAGCCCGGGCGCGCAAGAATCGGGAAGAAGCCGTACCGCCGCGGCGCTACAGTGGCCGCCGTCCATCGACGGAAATCCCGTGCCATGACCGCCATTCCGCCCACCGACACCCGCCTGCGCTGGCTGTCCTCGGTCCTGCTCGCCTGCATCGTCAACGCGGCGCTCGGCCGCGTGGCCCTGGCCGCGCTCGATCCCGCTTCGCCCGCGTCACCCGCTGCGCTCGCCGTCGCGTGCCATCCGGGCGAGGGCTGGACCTGATGGCCTCCCGTCCGCCCGGAAAGAAGGCAGCCCGCACCGACTGGCCGCGCGTGCTGATGTCCGTCTGCCGGCGCATCGAGCAGGCGGCGGAGACACCGACCCTGGCGCAGCTCGCCGCGGCGGCCCGAGTCAGCCCGTCGGAGCTGCAGCGCCAGTTCACCCGCCGCCTTGGCGTCAGCCCCAAGGCCTACGCGCAGGCGCTGGCGCTGCACCGGCTCACCCGCAGGCTCAGCGCGCGGGGGACCGCCCTCGACGCGGTGTTCGAAGCCGGCTACGAGTCCAGCGCGGCGGCCTACGCCAATGCCGGCGCCGCGCTCGGCGCCACCCCGGGCAAGCTGCGCGGCGCGGTCGACATCGGCTGGTGGATGGGCCTGTCGGACCTGGGCTGGATGCTGCTGGCGGCGACCGCGCACGGTGTCTGCTGGCTGGCCTTCGGCGACGAGCCGGGCGGCTTGCTGGAGGACCTGCGCGCGGCCTTTCCCAAGGCCCGCCTCCACAACGACGAGGCACGGCTGTACGGCTGGTTCGAACGGGTGCGCGAGTTCGTGCTACTGCCGCGCGAGGCCCTGGACCTGCCGCTGGACATCCAGGGCACCGCCTTCCAATCCCGCGTCTGGCGTGCGCTGCGGCAGGTGCCGCTGGGGGAGACGGTCACCTACGGTACGATGGCGGCGCGCCTGGGCCAGCCCAGCGCCAGCCGGGCGGTGGCCGCGGCCTGCGCCGGCAACCGCATCGCCATGCTGATCCCCTGTCACCGGGTGGTCGGGGCCGGCGGCCGGCTTGCCGGCTATCGTTGGGGGGTGCGGCGCAAGGCCGCATTGCTGCAGCGCGAGGTGCAGACGATCACCAGCCTTACCTGAACGGGGTGTCTGCCGGCTGTCGTCAACTGTCCCCCGATAGTCGGGGGACCCTACTAATCCTCGGGCAATTAGGCTTCACTAACAAATGCTTAGTCTGGGGAGTGTGTAATGAGCGTAAGAAATCCCGGCATGTCGGCCTGTTTCGCGGTCCTGGGCGCCAGCCTGCTGGCGGTCGCGGGGACCGCCGAGGCGGGCTGGAGCGGCACGGCCAGCAAGGCCTACACGCTGCAAAACGCTTCCGACCTCGGAGCGGTGCCCGATAGCGCGCCGATGCATATCGTGGTGGGGCTCAGGCTGCAGAACGAGGCCGAGCTCGACGACTTCATCCAGCGCAGCCACACCCTGGGCGACCGTGAATACGGCACCACGCTGTCGGCCGATGAGACCGTGGCCCGCTTCTCCCCCAGCGCGCGCCAGGCGCAAACGGTCACCGCCTACCTGCAGCGCGCCGGCCTGAGCAACATCTCGGTCACCGCCAACCGCATGCTGGTGATCGCCGACGGCAGCCCGTCGCGGGTCGAAGCGGCATTCAATACCAAGGTGCGGCGCTACCGCTACGGTACCCGCACGGTGTTCGCCAACGTCGCGGACGCGCAGGTGCCGGATACGCTCAATGGCCTGGTGTCCTCGGTGCTCGGCCTGCAGAACGCCGACCACCCGGATGTCCTGGTGGCGTACCCGGACGCCGTGAGCACCGCCAGCGTGGCGCCGCAGGACCCGGTCGCGTTCCAGTCGATCTACGACGCGCTGGGCATCGCCACCGGCAGCGCCACCAACCTCGGCATCATCGTGTCGGGCGATCTGCGCCAGACCGTGGCCGACCTGACCACCTTCGTCAGCAGGAACCATCTGCCGGCGCTGCAGGTGGTGTTCCAGCCGTCGGAGGTGACCAGCAAGGACACCAGCGGCATGGACGAGTGGAACCTCGACAGCCAGACCGTCGTCGGCATGGCGCAGAGCCTGTCCCACCTCTACTTCTACAACGCCGCCTCTCTCAACGACCCCGACCTCACCGTGGCTTACAACGCGGTGGTGTCCGACAACATCGTCAAGTCGGTCAATGTGTCCCTCGGCATCTGCGAACGCAGCTCCCATGACGACGGCTCCATGGCCGCCGACGATGCCATCTTCAAGATGGCGGCGGCGCAGGGCCAGACCTTCTTCGTCTCGTCCGGCGATGGCGGCGCCAACACCGGCTGCTTCGGCCAGCAGGGCTTGTTCCAGCAGGTGGGTTATCCGGCCAGCTCGCCCTACGTGGTGGCGGTGGGCGGCACCACCCTCACCACCAGCGGCGCCCACTACGTCAGCGAAACCGCCTGGAGCGGCAGCGGCGGCGGCGTGAGCATTTACGAAAGCGCACCGAGCTGGCAGAAGGCGGTCACCGGCTCCTCGTTCCGCCAGGTGCCCGACGTCGCCATGGACGCCAACCCGAACTCCGGGTCGCTGATCATGATGCAGGGCATCGTGCTGCCGGTCGGCGGCACCAGCCTGGCGGCCCCGCTGTCGGCCGGTTTCTGGGCGCGGGTGCAGTCCGCCCATGGCAACGGCCTGAGCTTCGCCGCACCCCTGATCTACGCCGCCGCGGGCAATCATGCCGCCGCGGCCTTCCACGACATCACCTCCGGCTCCAACGCGGCGGGCCTGCTCGGCCTGTTCGGCGTTGGCGGATACAAGGCCAAGGTGGGCTACGACGAGGTCACCGGCCTGGGCAGCTTCGACGTGGGCAAGTTCAGCGCGGCCGTCGGACCCTAGAGCATCTCAGATGCATACGTGGTGTACCCCTCTCCCGCGTGCGGGAGAGGGGTAGGGGAGAGGGGCTTTGAGCCGCACGGAAAGCCCCTCTCCCGGCCCTGCGGGCCACCCTCTCCCGCAAGCGGGAGAGGGGGATGTGTGCACATAAAGAGAAAATGTTCTGGCCCCGTCGTTGCTGAAACCTGATCACAGGCCAGCCTCCCCGGCTGGCCTTTTTCTTGCTTTGCGCCCGGCCCGACGGGAGGCTTTCCGGCGGCCGCCCCGGCCCTGCTAAGCTCCAGGCACTGCCCTCATTGAAGAGGGCTTTACAAGGCAAGGGGAACACGCATGAAAGCAAGACACGCAGCATGGTCTCGCCCGGCTTTTGTTGCGGGCATCGGGATCGCGGCGCTGGCAGCCTCCACGTCGGTGCAGGCCGGCTGGCAGGCGACCGCGAGCAAGGCCTATGAGCTGGATCAGGCCACGCAGCTCGGCACTTTGCCCGATACCGCGCCGCTGCACATCGTGGTGGCGCTCAAGCTGCAGGACAAGGCGGCGCTGGACGACTTCCTGGCCCGCTCCCATACACTGGGCGACCGCTCGTACGGCGCCACTCTTTCCGGCGCGGAGTTCGTCGCCCGCTACGCGCCGAGCCTGCGCCAGGTGCAGACCGTCACCGACTATCTGCAACGCGCCGGCTTCTCCAACATCGAGGTGGCGGCCAACCGCCTGCTGGTGACCGCCGACGCTCCGCCCTCTGCGGTGGAAACGGCCTTCGCCACCCGGCTGCGGCAGTTCGGCTACGGCGGCCGCACCGTGTTCGCCAACGTGGCGGACGCGCTGGTGCCGGACACGCTCGGCGACGTGGTGCTGTCGGTGCTGGGGCTGCAGAACGCCGACCATGCCCGGCCGGCCCTGGCCTACCCGGATGCGCGGGCGCAGGCGAGTGTAACCGGCCACAGCCCCACCGCCTTCGCCTCCATCTACGATGCGGCCGGCGTCAGCACCGGCAGCGGGACCACCGTCGGCATCGTGACCGACGGCGACCTGACCCAGACGGTAGCGGACCTGATGGCGTTCGAGCACCAGACCGGCCTGTCGCCGGCGCTGCAGTTCGTGCCCGCCGAGAAGAACGGCACCGACACCAGCGGGCTCGACGAGTGGGACCTCGACAGCCAGAGCGTGCTGGGCATCTCCGGCGGGGTCGGCACGCTGGTGTTCTACAACGCCGCGTCGCTCAACGACCCTGACCTCACGGTGGCCTACAACAACGCGGTGGTGCAGGGCCGGGCGAAGGCGATCAACGTCTCGCTGGGGATCTGCGAGAAAAGCGCGTACAGCGATGGCGCCATGGCCGCGGACGACGTGATCTTCTCGCAGGCCATGGCGCAGGGGCAGACTTTCTTCGCCGCCTCCGGCGACGGCGGCGCCAACACCGGCTGCTCTGGCCAGAAGGGCCTGTTCAAGCAGGTCAGCTATCCGGCCAGCTCGCCCTACGTGGTGGCGGTGGGCGGTACCACCCTCAGCACCAACGGCAACACCTGGGCCGGCGAGACCGCCTGGAGCGGCAGCGGCGGCGGCGTCAGCGTGTACGAGAAGAAGCCGGGCTGGCAGTCCTTCACTTCATCCGCCTACCGCGAAGTGCCGGACGTGGCGATGGACGCCGACCCCAACTCCGGCGCGCTGGTCATCGTCAGCGGTTCGTCCACCCAGGTCGGCGGCACCAGCCTGGCCACGCCGCTCTCCACCGGCACCTGGGCGCGCGTGGAATCGGCGCACGGCGGCACGCTTACCTTCGCCGCGCCGCTGATCTACGCGGCCGCGAAGAAGACGCCGCTGCCGTTCCACGATGTCACCTCTGGCTCCAACGCCCCGCTGCTGGGGCTGGGCGGCTACAAGGCCGGACCGGGCTACGACGAGGTCACCGGCTGGGGCACGTTCGACGTCGCCGCGTTCAGCGCGGTGGTGGGGCAATAGGCCGCAGGCAGTAAGCGTATTGTTCCCTCTCCCGCTTGCGGGAGAGGGTGGCCCGCAGGGCCGGGAGAGGGGCTTTTCGTTCACCAAAAGCTCCTCTCCCGCAAGCGGGCGAGGGGAAAAAGTCCGCTCGGGCAGGAACGGCTCTACTCGATCCCCAGCTTCTTGATGCGGTAGCGCAGCGAGCGGAACGACATGCCCAGCAGGGCCGCCGCCTTGGTCTTGTTGTAACGCGCCTTTTCCAGCGCCTCGCGGATGGCGCGGCGCTCGATCTCCTCCATCTGGTCCTCGAATGCGCCCGCGGTGGGGGACTGGCCGGCCGCCGCCACCACCGGCTGCTGCGGCACGGCCGCGCCGCCGCCGTCGCCACGCAGCTGCAGCTCGCTGGCGGCGATGCGCTTGCCGTCGCACAGCGTGACCGCGCGTTCCAGCACGTTCTCCAGCTCGCGCACGTTGCCGGGAAAGGCATAGGCCTGCAGCCGGCGCAGCGCCTCGGGGTCCAGCCGCGGCGTGCCGGGCAGGCCGTTGGTCTGTGCCAGCCGCGCCAGGATCGAGTCGGCCAGCAGCGGGATGTCCTCCGGGTGCTCGCGCAGCGGCGGGGTGCGGATCTCGATCACGTTGAGGCGGTAGAACAGATCCTGGCGGAAGCTGCCCTGCGCCAGCAGCTCGGCCAGGTTCCGGTGGGTGGCCGAGATGACGCGCACGTTGACCGGCATCTCGTTCTCGCTGCCGACCGGACGCACCGCGCGTTCCTGCAGCGCGCGCAACAGCTTCACCTGCATGTGTAGCGGCAGGTCGCCGACCTCGTCGAGGAACAGGGTGCCACCCTCGGCGGCCAGGAACAGGCCGACCTTGTCGCGGCTGGCGCCGGTGAAGCTGCCGCGCAGGTGGCCGAAGAACTCGCTCTCCATCAGCTCCGACGGGATCGCGCCGCAGTTGACCGGCACGAACGGCGCCGC
This sequence comes from Nevskia sp., assembly GCA_031291075.1. Taxonomy (GTDB): domain Bacteria; phylum Pseudomonadota; class Gammaproteobacteria; order Nevskiales; family Nevskiaceae; genus Nevskia. Next base: position 14,633 of record JARLJS010000007.1, read on the forward strand.
CGCGCGCGGGCTGCGGGTGTGGATCAAGCGCGCCACCAGCTCCTTGCCGGTGCCGGATTCGCCGGCGATGTGCACCGGCGCCTGGCTGCGGGCCAGGCGGTCGATCATCGCGCGCAGGTTGTCGATGGCGGGAGCGTGGCCGAGCAGGCCGCCGTCTGATGGTGTCGTCGCCGCGGCGGGGGCGCGCAGCTTGAGCGCGGCGTCCACCAGCTTGCGCAGCGCCTGCAGGTCCACCGGCTTCGACACGAAGTCGAAGGCGCCGGCCTTGAGGCTTTCCACCGCCGCGTGGGCATTGCCGTAAGCGGTGATGACCGCCACCGGCAGTCCCGGCTTCTCGCGCTGGATGTACTGCACCACGCCGATGCCGTCGCCGTCGGGCAGGCGCATGTCGGTGAAGCAGAGGTCGAAATCGTGCTCGCCCAGCAACTGTTTGGCTTCGGCCACGGTGGCGGCGCCGTGCGTGCGCAGCCCCATGCGCGACAGGGTGATCTCCAGCAGCTCGCGGATGTCGGCTTCGTCGTCGACGATGAGGGCGTGGGCTTTCATGCCGCCGCCCGGCACGGTCCCGCGGCGCGGGCCGGATGCCGCCGGGGCCGATGGCCCGGGTCGAAGACTCTGTCGATCATGGTGCTCATTTTCCTCCGTTGTTCAGGCCGCGAACAGTATCCTGAACCGCACGCCGCGCTCGCTCGGCAGCAGCAGCAGCCGCGCATAATTGTATTCGCACATGTCCCGCGCCAGATAAAGGCCGAGGCCGGTGCCCTTGTGCGCGGTGGTGAAGAACGGCTCGAACACGCGGTCGCGCAGTTCGCTGGAGATGCCGCCGCCGTTGTCGGCCACGTCGAGGAAGACCTGTCCCGGCGGTGACTGGCGGCCGGCGCTCAGGGCCACGCGCACCGCGTCGCGGCCGCCGGCACCGCCGGCGCCGTGCTCGAAGCTGTTGTCCCACAGGTTGAGCAGGATCTGCTGCAGGTGGTTGGGGTCGAAGCGCACGGTCAGCTCGGGAGCGACCGCGTCGAGGTCGACATTGCAGGCCTGCCGCGGGTGGGCCTCGCGGTATATGGCCACGGTGCGTTCCAGGAAGGCACGCAGATGGATGGTGGTGGGGCTGGCGGCATCGCGGCGCGACAGGCTGAGCACGTCGCGCACGATCTTGTCGATGCGCGAGGTGTGGCGCCGGATCATGTCCAGCAGGCGACGTTCCTCATGGTCCTGCCTGGGCGACTCGGCCAGCAGCTGGCCGGCGTGGTCGATGGCGGCCAGCGGGTTGCGGATTTCGTGCGCGATGCTGGCCGACAGCCGGCCCAGCGCCGCCAGGTTCATCTGCTGGGCCTGCTCGCGCAGGCGCCCCGCGTCGTCCAGCAGCACCAGGATCTGCGCCGCGGTGCCGCCGCCCAGGCGCATGAAGCGCGGTGCCACCTCCGCCGCGCTTCCCAGCAGCGAGATCGGCTCGATCGGGCGGCCGGGATTCTGCTCCCAGGCCGACATCGCCACGCCCAGTTCCGGCACCTGTTCACCCAGCGGGGTGCCCTCGGCCCGGGGGCTGGTGCCGAGCAGGCGGCGGGCGGCGGCGTTGAGCAGGCGGATGCGTTGGTCGGTGTCGACCACCAGCACCCCGGTCTCCATGTCCTCGATGATGCGCTGGTTGAGCTGCGACAGGCTGGCCAGGTCGCTGCCGACACGCGCCGCCAGCGCCTCGCTGCGCCGCGCGCGCTGCGCCACCGTGCTGGTGGCGATGGTGGTGCCGAACAGGATCAGGCCCAGCAGCCCGGCGCCCGACATGTCGGAGGGCTGCAGGCCCATCTGCGACAGGCGCAGCAGCTCCTCCCCGAACACGATCAGCGTACCGATCGCCGCCAGCAGCAGCGCCATGCGCGCGCCCAACACCGAGCTGCAGCCCACCGCCGGCGTCAGCAGCAGCACGCCCAGCCCGCTCGACAGGCCGTGGGTGGTATAGACCAGCAGGCTGATGCCGCAGGCGTCGATGGCGAAGTGCAGCAGCGCCTGCGGCGTCAGGCCCAGGGTGCGGTACAGCGTCAGCGGCAGCAGCAGCAGGGCGGTGGTGCCGTAGGCGATGGTGGCGTGGTAGAACGGCCCCCGCTCGATGCGCTCGAACAGGAACGGGCCGTAGCCCTTGGCGCACAGGATCACCAGTCCCATCACCAGCAGCAGACGGTAGTAGGACAGGATGCGCAGCAGGCGCCAGTCCTCCGGCGTCTCCAGCTGGCCGCGGGCGGGCTCCGCCAGTTCCATCAGCTCTTCTTCTCGCAGCTGCGGCAGCGGCCGCGGTCGCTGAGGGTGTCGCGCGGCACGAACACGCCGCAGCCCAGGCAGCGCCCCATCATCTCGTACTGTTGCGGGTTGCGGGGGCGTGGCTGGCGCGGGCCGGCGTCGCTGCTCCAGCTGCGCAGGACGCGGATGATGAACCAGGCCAGCAGGCCCAGGATCACGATGCGAAACAGGTTCATTGCTTCCGGCGACGCTCCGCTTGCGCCCATTGGTGGACGCGGTTTTCCATGCCGCAGTGTACCTAGTCCGCCTGAGGGTTGCCCACGCGACGGCCGCCTGCCCGGCGCCGCGGGCTTTGCCTGGGCGTAGGGTTTTGGTGGAGAATGCCCGTCAATCTCCGTAGGTCCACGACTCCCCAGAGGCACGCATGAATCTGCATGAATATCAGGCGAAGGAAATCTTCGCCCGTTACGGTATCCCGGTGCCGCAAGGCGCGCTCGCGGTCAGCCCGGAGGGCGCGCGCGCCGCGGCCAAGCAGATCGGCGGCGAGAAGTTCGTGGTCAAGGCGCAGGTCCATGCCGGTGGCCGCGGCAAGGCCGGTGGCGTGAAGCTGGTGGACGGCTTCGACGCGGCCGAGGAAGCCGCCAAGAAGATGCTCGGCACCCGCCTGGTGACCAAGCAGACCGGCGCCCACGGCCTGCCGGTGCACTCGGTATGGGTGGAAAAGCCGTCCAACATCGCCCGCGAGCTGTACGTCTCCGGCCTGGTGGACCGTTCGCGCGAGCGCCTGGTGTTCATGGCTTCCGCCGCCGGCGGCATGGACATCGAGGAGGTCGCCGCCCACACGCCGGAAAAGATCAAGAGCATCGCGGTGCACCCGGCCGCCGGCCTGCAGCCGTACCAGGCCCGCGAGCTCGGTTTCTTCATGGGGCTGAACAAGGAGCAGGTGGACCAGTTCACCCGCATCATGAACGGTCTCTACCGCATCTTCGTCGACCTCGACGCCAGCCTGGTCGAGATCAACCCGCTGATCGTCACCGCCGAAGGCAACGTGTTCGCCCTCGACGCCAAGCTCAATTTCGACGACAACGCGCTGTACCGCCAGAAGGCGATCGCCGACATGCGCGATCCCACCCAGGAGGACGAGCGCGAGCGCATCGCCCTGCAGTACGACCTCAACTACGTCAGCCTCGAGGGCGACATCGGCTGCATGGTCAACGGCGCCGGGCTGGCGATGGCCACCATGGACATCATCAAGCTGCACGGCGGCCAGCCGGCCAACTTCCTCGACGTCGGCGGCGGCGCCACCGCCGAGCGCGTCACCAACGCGTTCAAGCTGATCACCTCCAGTCCGGACGTGAAGGCGATCCTGGTCAACATTTTCGGCGGCATCGTCCGCTGCGACCTGATCGCCGAGGGCATCATCGAAGCGGTCAAGCAGGTCGGCCTCAAGGTGCCGGTGGTGGCGCGCCTGCAGGGCACCAACATGGAGAAGGGGCAGGAGATGCTCAAGTCGAGCGGCCTGAAGATCACCCCGGTGTCGGACCTGACGGAGGCCGCGCAGACCGTGGTCGCCGCCGCCAAGAAAGCGTAGCAGCTTACCGAGAACAGACGCATGAGCATCCTCATCAACAAAGCCACCAAGGTCATCTGCCAGGGCTTCACCGGCAAGCAGGGCACCTTTCATTCCGAGCAGTGCATCGCCTACGGCACCAAGATGGTCGGCGGCGTGACGCCGGGCCGCGGCGGTTCCGCCCACCTGGGCCTTCCGGTGTTCGACACCTGCCATGATGCGGTCAAGGCCACCGGTGCCGAGGCCACCATGATCTACGTGCCGGCGCCGTTCGCCGCCGACGCGATCCTGGAAGCGGCCGACGCCGGCGTGAAGGTGGTGATCTGCATCACCGAAGGCATCCCGGTCAACGACATGGTCAAGGTCAAAACGACGCTGCGCGCCAGCTACCCGGACACCGTGCTGATCGGCCCGAACTGCCCCGGCGTGATCACCCCGGGCGAGTGCAAGATCGGCATCATGCCCGGCCACATCCACAAGGCCGGCAGGATCGGCATCGTGTCGCGGTCCGGCACCCTCACTTACGAGACCGTCCACCAGACTACGCAGAACGGCCTGGGCCAGAGCACCTGCGTCGGCATCGGCGGCGACCCGGTGCGCGGCTACGGCTTCATCGACGTGATCTCGCTGTTCGAGCAGGATCCGCAGACCGAGGGCATCATCATGGTCGGCGAAATCGGCGGCTCCTCCGAGGAGGAGGCCGCGGCCTACATCAAGCAGCACGTCACCAAGCCGGTCATCGCCTACATCGCCGGCGTCACCGCGCCGCCGGGCAAGCGCATGGGCCACGCCGGCGCCATCATCTCCGGCGGCAAGGGCACCGCCGACGAGAAGTTCGCCGTGCTGGAGGCCGCCGGGGTGACCACGGTGCGCTCGCCGGCGGATCTGGGTTCGGCCATGCTGAAGGCGTTGAAGGCCTGAGTTTGCTCGCCGTGCTGTCGGTGAGGGGTAAGGAGTGAGGGGTGAGCAGACAAGCGGCTGCGCTTTTCTCCTCACAGCCCGCGTAGCGGGCGACCTCACCCTTCACTGCTCACCGGGCGGCTGAGCCGCCCATGATCCAGCCCCTGCGTCTCGCCGCTGCCCAGCTCAACCTGTGGGTGGGCGACATCGAGGGCAACGTCGGCAAGATCATCGAGGCGGCGCGGTACGCCCGCGACGATCTCAAGGCGGACCTGCTGGTCTGCCCCGAGTTGTCGCTGCTCGGCTACCCGCCCGACGACCTGCTGCTGCGCACCGCGCTGCCCCGCGCCGTGGCGGACGGGCTGGAGCGGCTGCTGCATGAGGTGCGCGGCATCGCCCTGATCGTCGGCTTACCGGAGTTCGCCGAGGAGGGGCGCTACAACGGCGCCGTGGTGATCCACGACGGCACGCTGCTGGCGCGTTACCGCAAGCAACTCCTGCCCAACTACGGCGTGTTCGACGAGAAGCGCCACTTCCAGCCGGGCCACGGCACCACCGTGTTCGAGCTGCGCGGCGTGCCCATCGGCCTGTGCGTGTGCGAGGACGTGTGGGGGCCGAACCCGGCGCGGGCCGCCAAGGACGCCGGCGCCCGCCTGCTGATCAACATCAACGCCTCCCCCTACGACATCGCCAAGCCGCAGGAACGCATCGCCGTGCTGCGCTCGCGCGCGGCCGAGACCGGCCTGCCGATCCTCTACGTCAACATGGTCGGCGGGCAGGACGACCTGGTGTTCGACGGCGGCTCGCTCGGCATCAACGGCGATGGCAGCGTCACCTTCCGCGCGCCGGCGTTCGAGGAGGGCGTCTACGTCTGCGGCTTCAACGGCCGCTTCGTCGGCCAGGTCGCCGCCGAGGTGCCGCAGGAGGCCATGGTCTACCGCGCACTGGTGCAGGCGACACGGGACTATGTCGAGCGCAACGGCTTTCCCGGTGCGCTGGTGGGGCTGTCCGGCGGCATTGACTCGGCCCTGGTTGCCGCCATCGCCGCGGACGCGCTGGGGTCGCAGAAGGTGTGGGCGGTGTCGCTGCCTTCGCGCTATACCGCCGACATGTCCAACGAGGACGCCCGGATCGAGGCGCAGCGGCTCGGCATCCGCTATTCGGTGCTGCCGATCGAGACGGCGTTCGAGGCCTTCAGCCACAGCCTTGCTGGGCTGTTCGCCGGCCGTGCCCCGGACATCACCGAGGAGAACCTGCAGTCACGCTGCCGCGGCGTGCTGCTGATGGCGCTGTCCAACAAGTTCGGCCACGTGGTCCTCACCACCGGCAACAAGAGCGAGATGGCGGTGGGCTACGCCACCCTTTACGGCGACATGTGCGGCGGTTTCGCTCCCATCAAGGACGTCTACAAGACCCTCATCTATCGGCTGGCGCGTTACCGCAATACGCTGGGCGAGGTGATTCCGGACCGCGTCATCACGCGGGCTCCCTCGGCCGAGCTGCGGCCGGAGCAGAAGGACTCCGACTCGCTGCCGCCGTACGAGGTGCTGGACCCGATCCTGGAGGCCTACGTGGAGGACAGCCGGTCCATCGGCGAGATCGTCGCCATGGGCTACGACGAGGCCACGGTGCGGCGGGTAGCGGCGCTGGTGCGCCGCTCCGAGTACAAGCGCCGCCAGGCCCCGCCGGGACCCAAGGTCACGCGGCGGGCGTTCGGCCGCGAGCGGCGCTATCCGATCACCGCGCAGTACGGGGATCTCTAGGTTCCCTGGGGCCTGGGCGCAAATCCGGGGGCAACGCAGCGGTCAAAGGAGTGTTAACAGGCCCTGGCGCCGCCGGCGGTTACTTGGTGGTGTCGCTGTTGACCGTGCCGGCCGGCTTGGTGTCCGAGGATGCCGGCGCGTTGCGCTTCGACGAATCGAAGATCGAAAACAGGTTGGCGAACCAGGAGAAGAAGCCCTTCTTCTCCTCCGCCGGCTGTGCCGGGACCACCGCCGTGGCCTGGGGCTGCGCTGCCGCGGGCTTGGTTATCGTGGGCTGGGCGGGCGGTGCGGCGCCCACCGTGCTGTCAGGGCCGCCGTAGACCAGCGAGACTCCGTTGTGTCTGGGCGGCGAGTCGGCGGTCGGGCCGGAGCTTGCAGCCGATCCGTTCGTGGCGGGCGGACTGGCGGCCGGCGTGGCGGAACCGTCGCTCTTCGCGTCCGCACCTCCCACCGTGACCACGTGCTGGTTTTCCGGCTTGCTGGTGTCGAACACGTTGAACATATGGGCAAAGCGGCTCATCACCCCGGAACCGGCGGCGTCGGTCTCCGCCGGCGCGCTCGCGGAGGGGCTGTTCACCGCAGGCGGATTGACGGCCGGCGCGGCGGAACCGTTGCTCTTGGCGTCCGCGCTGGCAGGCGGTGCAACCGGCTGGTTGTCCGGCTTGCCGGTGTCGAAGACGTTGAACAGGTGGGTGACGCGGCTCATGAAGCCGGGGTCGGTCGCGGCCACGCCGTTGCCTGCGGCCTCGGCGGCCGGCACCGCGCGGCGTTCGATCAGTCCGGGCTTGGGTGCGTCGCTGTACTGGAGTGTGTCCGAGTTCATCGCGATCAGCGTCGCCGTGTCCTTGGCCTCCTGCTCCAGTCCGAGCTTGGCGTAGCTGCGCTGCAGGACCTTCAGCGCCTCGGCGCTGGCGGGCGCACCCGGGTACTCGGTGACGATGTCGGTGGCGCGCTTGGCGGCGGCGACATAGGCGCCGCGGCTGACGTAGAACTCGGCCACCGACAGCTCGTGTTCGGCGATGCGGTTGCGGGAGTACAGCATGCGGCGGCGCGCGTCGCCGGCGTAGCGGCTGTCGGGGTAACGCTGCAGCAGCAGGGCGAAGTCCTCGAACGAGCGCCGCTCATAGCCGACGTCGCGCTTGGTGCCGCTCGGCAGCACGCTATCGAGCAGGCCGTTGCCGCGCTCGAAATCCGTCACGCCCTTGAGGTAGAGCACGTAGTCGGCGTGCGCGTGGCGCGGGTGCGCGCGCATGAAGCGGTCCGCCTCGGTGGTGGCCTCGTCGGCCTGGTAGCTCTTGTAGTGGGCGTAAATCTTCTCCAGCTCGGCCTGGGTCGAGTAGTCGGAGAACGGATAGCGGGCGATCAGCTGGTCGTAGCGGGTCACGGCGGTGCCGTAGTCCGAGCTGTCCAGAGCCTCGTGCGCTCGGCGATACAATTGGCCGGCCTGCAGCCGCAGCTCGCGGTCGGACAGCGGCGATTTGGCGCCGCCGGGTCCCTCCGCTGTCTTGAACGGGTTCTCGGGGCGGTCGACCTTGTCGGGGTTGGAACTGCACCCGGCGAGCAGCAGGCCGATGGCGGCCAAACGGGCCAGGCGCCCAAGCGAGGGCGAGCGTAGCGGGGTTCTCATTGGATGGATACGAGTAAGATCAAGCGGTGAAGCCAATCCCGAGTATAGCCGAAGGTCCCGGCCCTAAGACCGGCGGACCTGCCGAAAGTGCCGATGTCCCGCCCGAACTCGAGGGCGCGCGGCTCGACGCCGCCGCCGCCCGCTTGTTCCCGGCCTACTCGCGGGTGCGGCTGCAGGGCTGGATCGAGCAGGGCGCCCTGACCCGCAACGGCGCGCCGGCCACGCGCACGCGCGAGCCGGTGCACGGCGGCGACCGGCTGGTGCTGGTGGCGGCCGCCGCGCCAGCGGCTGCGGACGCGCCGCAGGAGATCCCGCTCGACGTGGTGTACGCCGACGCCGCGCTGGCCATCATCAACAAGCCGCCGGGATTGATCGTCCACCCGGGCGCGGGGGCGCCGGACGGCACCCTGCAGAACGCCCTGCTGCATCGCTTCCCGCAGACCGCGCAGCTGCCGCGGGCGGGGTTGGTGCACCGCCTCGACAAGGACACCTCCGGGCTGCTGGTGGTGGCGCTCAGCCTGCCGGCGTATACCAGCCTGGTCGCCGCCATGGCGGCACGCCGCATCCGCCGCGAATACGATGCGCTGGTGAACGGCGTGGTGGTGGCCGGGGGCACGGTGGACGCGCCGGTCGGGCGCGATCCGCATAACCGCCTCCGCATGGCGGTGGTCGAAGGCGGCCGCCGCGCGGTAACCCACTACCGGGTGCAGGAGCGGTTCCGGTTCCACACCTTGCTGCGGGTGCGCCTGGAGACCGGCCGCACCCACCAGATCCGCGTGCACATGGCCAGCCTGCGCCACCCCGTCGTCGGCGACAGCGTCTACGGCGGCAACGTGGTGCGCGGCGTCGGCATGGATGCGGGCTTGCGCGGCGCGCTGAAGGCGTTTCCGCGCCAGGCCCTGCATGCGCGCGAGCTGGCGCTGCGACATCCGGACCATGGCGAGGAGTTGCAGTTCACCGTGGAGCCGCCGGAGGACATGCAGGCGCTGCTGCGGCTGTTGCGGGAAACCGGGACGCGGGAGGCGGGAGGCGGGAGGCCTTGAACGGCTGGCCGCTTTACTATCATCCCTTCGCACGCGCCGCCATCTGCATGACCGACAATCCCGTACTGATCTTCCCCGACTGGCCTGCGCCGCAGCCGGTGCGGGCCGTTTTCACCACGCGCCAGGGCGGGGTCAGCATGGGGCCCTTCGCCAGCCTCAACATGGGCCGCAGCGGCGGTGACAATGCCGCGGCCGTGAGTGAAAACCGCCGGCGCGTTTTCGCCGCGGCAGGGACGCCGGCCGAGCCCTGCTGGATCCGCCAGGTGCACGGCGCGTGCGTGGTGCGCATGCCGGGGGCGGCGCCGGAGCCGGAAGCGGATGCCAGCTTCACCACCGAGGCCGGGGTGGTGTGCGCGGTGCAGGCGGCGGACTGTCTGCCCGTGCTGTTCTGCGACGAAGCGGCGACCGTGGTGGCCGCGGCGCACGCGGGTTGGCGCGGGCTGGCCGCCGGCGTGCTGGAGCGCACCATCGAGGCTCTGCCGGTGCCGCCGGGCCGCCTGCTCGCCTGGCTCGGCCCCGCCATCGGGCCGGAGGCCTTCGAGGTGGGCGAGGAGGTGCGCGAGGCGTTCGCCCGCCATTCCCCCTATGCTCTGCAGGCATTCCGCGCCGCCGCGTCGCCGGGAAAGTACCTGGCCGACCTGTTCGCGCTGGCCCGGATGCGCCTGCAGGCGGCGGGCGTGCAGCGAGTCTACGGCGGCGGATTGAGCACGCATGCCGATGCCGCGCGCTTCTATTCCTATCGCCGCGACGGCGCCACTGGCAGAATGGCGGCCTTGATCTGGATCGGTCCGGAGCAGCGTCGCGACGGCTGACCGCGGGGTGGCGGATGGCCCCGTGGCCGACGTCATTTCTTGCTTACCGGGCCGTGGTTTGGTACATCTGCACGACTGCGCCTGCTGACCGGCAACGGGCGCGCCGCCGCCGAACGATTCGTTACCCGCCGAGGCGCGGAGCAAGGACGCACAAGACCGGATAAAGAGGTCCGACATAAAACCATGAAAGCCGAAACCAGGGTGCTAGGGATATTCCTCTTCGCAGTGGCTGCCGCGATGGCCGTCGCCGACGACAAGCCGGCCGGGGAGGGCGCCGCGGCCGATGCACCGGCCACCGTGCCGGTATCGGTCAAGCCAAGGCCCGCCGAGATCATGCCGCGCGCGGCGCAGGCCCTGATCATGGGCGTCGCCGACACCGGCGAGCACCTGATCGCGGTCGGCGACCACGGCGAGATCCTCGCCTCCAACGACGGCCGCAGCTGGGCGCAGGTCGACGTGCCGGTGCGCTCGCCGCTCACCGCGGTGTCGTTCGCCGACGCCAGGAACGGTTGGGTGGTCGGCCACGATGCGGTGATCCTGCACACCGGCGACGGCGGCCGCAGCTGGACCCTGCAGAACTTCCAGCCCGAGCTGGAAAAGCCCTTCCTGAGCGTGCTGGCCCTGGATAAGGACCACGCCTACGCGGTCGGCGCCTACGGCCTGTTCTACAAGACCGAGGACGGCGGCGGCACCTGGAGCGAGGTCAGCGCCCCCGCCGTGCGCGGCGACGAGCTGCACCTCTACAGCCTGCGCAAGCTGGCCAACGGCGCCCTGTTCGTGGCCGGCGAGCAGGGCCTGCTGGGGTTGTCCGCCGACGGCGGCAAGACCTGGGCCAAGCTCAAGTCGCCGTACGAGGGCACCTTTTTCGGGGCCGTGCCGGTGGGCGACAAGGGCGTGCTGGTGTGCGGCCTGCGTGGCAACGCCTACCTGAGCCGCGACCCCTCCGCCGGCCAGTGGCAGAAGATCGAGACCACCTCGCCCACCTCCCTGTTCGGCTGCGAGGCGGTGGACGGCAACGCGGTGGTCATGGTCGGCCTCAACGGCATCATCCAGCTGGTCGATACCGCCAGCGGTGCCGTCCACAGCGTGAAAAGCCCGGGCGATACCCCGTATTCCGACGCGGTGCCGTTCAAGGGCGGGCTGGTGCTGGTCGGCGAGTCCGGCATCCAGCATCTCGACACCCTGCAGTAAGCACATACATAACGAAACAAGGAAGCCTGGGGAGAGAGTGACCCAATGACCAATTCCAGCCTGTCACGCGCCCACAAGATCCTGCGCGCGATCGAGCCGCTGATCTATGCCCGGCGCCGGCTCACCATGGGAATCCTGCTGGCGATCACGGCGTTCTTCGCGTGGGAGGCGGCCAACATCCAGCCGGATGCCGGTTTCGACAAGTCGATCCCGCTGCAGCATCCCTACATGCAGGTGTACAAGCAGTACCAGGAGGAATTCGGCGGCGCCAACACCATCCTGGTGGCGCTGATGCAGAAGAACGGCGACATCTACAACGGACGCTTCCTGCACCGCCTCAAGCAGGTCACCGACGCCGTGTTCTTCCTGCCGCACATCGACCGTTCGCAGGTGCAGTCGCTGTTCACCCCCAACGTCACCTACATCGAGGTGGTGGAGGGCGGCTTCTACGGCACCAACGTGATTCCGGCCGACTATCCCCCGGGCGAGGACGTCACCCCGGAGATGCTGGCCAAGGTCAAGGACCACGTCGGCAAGGCCAACATCATCGGCCGCCTGGTCTCCAACGACCAGCACGGCGCGATCGTGCAGGCCGACCTGCTGGAGATCGACCCGGTCAGCGGCGAAAAGCTCGACTACGGCTCGGTGGCGGACCAGATCGAGGACCGCGTGCGCGGCCAGTTCGCCAGCCCGGACAAGTTCATCTACAAGGCCAAGCGCGACATCATCGTCGGCAAGGACTACGCGCTCAAGCCCAACAGCCCGTTCAAGGACGGCGAGGTGCTGTTCAAGAAGGGCGAGACGGTCACCGACGGCTACGTCCACCTCAGCTTCGTGCAGACCCTGGTGAAGCAGCTGCCGGCCCTGCGCCACCTGCCGGACGGCTCGGCGGTGTCGGTGGAAGTGCCGGCCCGCCTGCTCGACGTCGAGAAGGTGAAGAACGACGACTACACGCCCGACATCGAGATCCACATCGTCGGCTTCGCCAAGGTGGTCGGCGACGTCATCGACGCCACGCTGCAGGTGGTGCTGTTCTTCCTGCTGACGCTGATCATGACCATGATCCTGCTGTGGCTGTACGTCGGCAACCTGAAGCTGGCGGTGCTGCCGCTGGTGTGCTCGATCACCGCCGTGGTGTGGGAGTTCGGCCTGCTCAAGCTGTTCGGCAAGGGTCTCGACCCCTTCGCCATCCTGGTGCCGTTCCTGATCCTGGCGGTGTCGGTGTCGCACGGCGTGCAGTACGTCAACGCCTGGGTGGGCGAGATCGCCGACAACGGCCGCAACAGCTTCGACGCTTCGCTGTTCACGTGGCGCCGGCTCGCCATCTACGGAACCATGGCGATCATGACCGACGTCGCCGGCTTCGGCATGATCGGCTTCATCCCGGTGGGCATCATCCAGGAGATGGCGCTCAACGCCTGCCTCGGCATGCTGGCCATCATCATCACCAACAAGGTGATGATGCCGATCTGGCTGACCTGGGTCAGCGTGGGCGATCCCAAGGCATTCAAGCGCAAGCAGGAGCAGCGCGACAGTATCTTCGACGGCCTGTGGCGCCTGATCTCCAACATGACCAAGCCCAAGGCGGCCGTGACGGCGCTGCTGGTCTGCGCGGTGCTGCTCGGCTGGGGCCTGTGGAAGGGCAAGGACCTGCAGATCGGCGATAGCCAGAAGGGTGTGCCGGAGCTGCTGCCGGACTCGCGCTACAACAACGACAATGCCGCCATCGTCTCCAACTTCGCGCTGGGCACCGACCTGATCAAGGTCATCGCCGAGACCGACGCCGACGCCTGCATCAAGTCCGAGGTGATGGACCAGATCTACCACATGGCCTGGACCCTGGACAACACCACCGGCGTGCAGTCGACCATCTCGCTGCCGGAGATGTCGCGGCTGGTGTACAGCATCTTCGTCGAAGGCAGTCCCAAGTTCTACGTGCTGGCACACAACAAGGACGCCCTGGGCCAGGCGATCAAGCCGCTGCCGCCGCCCACCGGCCTGCTCAACGAATCGTGCTCGGCGATGCCGATTCTCACCTTCCTCGGCGACCACCGCGCCGCCACCATCAACCGCGTGGTCGACGTGGTCAAGGCCTTCAACAGCAGCAACGGCCAGGACTTCTTCGAGACCCACAAGGACGTGGATTCCAAGTACTGCGACGACAAGAACGCCACCCGTCGCGACCTCGGCCTGGAGAAGCTCAAGCTGCAGCACATGGTGGAGGCGCTGCACAAGAAGGGCCTGAGCGACGACAAGGTCAACGCCGATGCGGACGTGGTGGCGCAGCAGAAGCGGCTCGACGACGCGCACACCAAGCTGCAGGGCATGGACAAGGAATGCCCGGTGAACTTCGCCCTCGCCACCGGCCAGGTCGGCGTGATGGCAGCCACCAACGAACTGGTGGAGCACCTGGAAAAGCGCATCCTGTTCCTGGTGTACATCGCCATCGTCGGCTGCGTCTACCTCTCCTTCTTCGAGTGGCAGAGCCTGGTCAGCATCATGCTGCCGCTGGCACTGGTGTCCTGGATGGCCTACGCGGTGATGGCCATCCTCGGCATCGGCATGAAGGTGGCAACCCTGCCGGTGGTCGCGCTGGCGGTCGGTATCGGCGTGGATTACGGCATCTACGTCTACGCCACCTTCGCCGACGCCTGCGCCGGCGGCTTCACGTTGAAGGAGGGTTATTTCAAGACCCTGAAGATGACCGGCAAGGCGGTGGTGTTCACCGGCATCACGCTGGGCTTCGGCGTCGCCACCTGGCTGTTCTCCGGCCTGCAGTTCCAGCGCGACATGGGCAAGCTGTTGGTGTTCATGTTCACCGCCAACATGTTCGGCGCGATCCTGGTGCTGCCGGCCATCGCCTCGTTCCTGCTCAAGCCGCGCGAGCTGGCGCCGGGCGAGAAGCCGGTGATGGTGCCGCGGCATTGAGGCAAGAGACGCATCCCGGCCGCCGCTACGGGCTGGCCGGGATGCGTAGTACGGGCTACCTTGACACGGTCATCGCTGACGGGCTTGAGCAAGCGCCTTCACTACCGGTTGCAGTTCCCAGTCCTGAGCCCCGTTTCTTTTCATCGGCTCAACCACGGGTTCCAGCAACCGCACGGCCTCCGCTTTTCGCCCCAGACCGAGCGCGATCCGCCCTTTGAGCGCTTGTAGCATTTCCGGCCGGTTCTTTGCACCGCCTGTCCCTTCGGTGATTGCGTCCCCATCGAGCGGCGCTGCAAGCGCCTGCGCTTCCGCGTATCGACCGCTATCGCAAAGTGCGGACGCTAAGGTAAAAGTCAGGTTTTGCATCTGGGCGTGACGCTCACCGAACAGTGGCGCAAATTGTTTTCTGGCATTGGTCATGTCCGCCACCGACTCCGCCAGCCTTCCCGTTTCGTATTCCAGGATCCCCACGTTGACCAAGGTAATGAATTTACTATAGTTATCCGCATCATTTCGTTTGCGCACCGCTTCGTAGGCTGCGCGGTTCGAAGCCAGCGCTAATTCCAAACGACCGCTGTCCTCATAGATGCTTGACAGTTCCCCTAAGGCTGAGGACACATAACGATTCGCCAGGGTAGATCGTCTACTCTCGTTCAGTGCTGCTTGCGCCATCGTTTCCGCCTGATCGAATTTCCGGGAAAGCCTCAGCGCCCTGGCGTACTTCAACCGTATTGAGATCCAAAGCTGGGTCCCGATATGTTCCTTGGAATATTTTGGATCGATCAGTTCGCCAAGAATTTTCTCGGCCTCGACCGCATGCCCAAACGTGAGATCGCACCCGGCGATGTATTCGTGAATCTGGATCATCAAGGAGTCGTCGTCGGGGGCGATTGCCTTGCGTACTTCTTCCGCTCTCTGATAGCTGGCCAGCGCGTCCTGACTCAAATGGCGATGTGAAAAATATATTCCCCTGTAATATTGCGCCAATAGGGCAAATTGCGAGTTTTCTCCTAAGCGTGGCCCCACGTCCTGATCCGCCTGATGCAGAATCGCTTCAGCTTCCCTGTCATTGCCAACCCTCGCCAAGAAAGCCGCGAGCGTGTACTTTGCTTCGAGCGTCGATTCATCCTTCGGGCCAGCAGTGTCGTTGAGCTGCTTCACCGCGCTCCGCAGGAAGGACTCGGCGTTCGTGTAGTCGCCTAGTCCGTAGTACGCTTGGCCCAAGGTCAGGACGATCGAGGCCTTGGTTTTCGGATCGTTCGGGAATCGTGATTCCAGCCTGTTCGCGGCCCGTTCGAGCGCTTCCCGCATGGTCGGGTTTATAAGGGTATTGCCTGGGGTAGCCGTATCCGCAGTACCCAGGATGTCCTCGTTGAGGAAGCGATTGATCGCTTCAGCGCGCGCCTGCTGTTGCTGTGCTTCCAGCGCGGACTTCAACGCTGCCGCCCGGGCGCGTTCCGAGCGCAGAAACAGCACCGATCCCGCTGCCAGCCCGAGGATCAGGACGATGATCGTGGAGACCAGCCAGGGGCGCACCGCCCGTGACCGCTCCAGCACGCGTTCCGCGATGGCCGCCCTTTTCTGGGCATCCTCCTGCCGCGCGCGCTCAGCGGCCCGCGATTCAAGGCGGTTGAGCCGCTGCACCAGTTCCGTCACGCTCGCGAACCGGTGCGCCGGATCGCCGTCGGTGGCCTTGGCGATGTCTTCGCGCAACAGGGCGTTTTCGATATTGCGTTCCCAACCCGCCGTCATCGGCTTGCGCAGATCGTCGGCGGCCAGCTGATACAGCATCAAGCCCAGCGCATATACGTCGCTTTGTACGGTCGGCGCCTGGCCGGTTACGAGCTCGGGAGCGATGTACAAAGGTGTGCCCGTGGTGGAATCCGTGAAAACGCTCTGCGTCAGCGTTAGATCCAGCTGGGTGATGCCCAGTTCTTCCAGCAAGCCGGGGTCGAGCAGCCGTCCGCTGCCGAAATCGATGACGCGCAGTTGCCAGCGGCCGTCCTTGCCCGGAGCGACAAGGATGTTGGTCGGCTTCAGATCCTTGTGCAGCACGCCGATGCTGTGCGCCGCTGCCACCGCATCGGCAATCTGCAGGAACAGCGCCAGGCGCTCCTGCAGCGGCAAATGACCGAGGTGGTTGTCGGTACTGGCCCAAATTGACAGGTTGTCCCCGCCGTATTCGCACTCCAGGTAGAACGGTGGCGTTTCGAAGTTCCAGTCCAGGACACGCTCGAAGTCTTCGCGTTCGCCCAGGCTTTCCCGCAACAGCCGGCACAATGTGGCTTCGCGCTTCAGAGAGGCCAGGCGCTCGCCATCGGGACTGAACTTGTAGACCCGCCGCTCCTGCGTCTTGAAATGCCGCGCCAGCCAGACCTCGCTGCCGCGGGAGGCGCCGATTTGCGATTCGAGGAGGTAATGCTCACGCCCCGGTACCTTCTCGCCGGCTTTGATGTCGAGCCGGCTTAACAGGCGGTGCCCGACGGCGCTCCGCTCCACCGGCCCGACCAGCTTGTAGCCTACCCGCGGCACCGTGACGATGCGCTCGCCCTGGTCGTCGCCCAGGCCTTTTCGCAGCTTGGCGATGGCGTTGTTCAGCACGTGCTCGACGGTGATGCGGCGTAACCGTCTGGTAATCCCATCTTGAGAATCGCCCCCCGTGCTGGGAGGATCGTGTCCGCTTATTTCCTTCGTGGACACATACACACTATGGACGGAGAGGATCGTGATCGTCGCCGGCGACGTCGTCAGTACAGTGCCGAATTCAAAACAAAGCTTGTCGCCGAGTGCAGCC
>JARLJS010000080.1 GCA_031291075.1 Nevskia sp.
AGCTGTAGCGGTCGCGGCCCCCGACTTGTTCACTCCGCCGTGATGGCTGCACGCACCTTTGCCGGCCTTCCCGGTCGTCCCATCCCTGCAAAGCACGGATGCTGCGGTACCGGTTGGCGCCGGCGCGGTAGTCGCAGGTGGAGTTGATGCGGTAGGCGGGGCGGGAGTCGCTGGCGGCCTGACCAGCGGGGCGCCAGTTGCGCGCTGCGTTGCGTTGACGGGTCCGGCCACCAAGGGCCAGCCAGTGCTTTTCCGGCCACTGTCGTAAACTATCGGCATGTCCGAGTCCGGTTCCGCTTCCCCCCCCGCCCCCGTCATTCCAGGCGCCAAGCTGCGCGGCGCCGAGAAGATGGCGCGGATCCCGATCAAGATCGAGCCCACCGCCGAGCCGCTGCGCAAGCCCTCCTGGATCAGGGCCAAGAGCCAGGGCACGCCGGACGTGGCCCGCATCAAGGCGGTGCTGCGCGCCAACAGGCTGCACACCGTGTGCGAGGAGGCGGCCTGCCCCAACCTGGGCGAGTGCTTCGGCAAGGGCACGGCCACCTTCATGATCATGGGCGACATCTGCACCCGACGCTGCCCGTTCTGCGACGTGGCCCACGGCCGTCCCAAGCCGCTGGACGCGGACGAGCCCGTCAACCTGGGGCGCACCATCCGTGACATGGGCCTGCGCTACGTGGTCATCACCTCGGTCGACCGCGACGACCTGCGCGATGGCGGCGCGGCGCATTTCGCCGCCTGCATCCGCGAAGCGCGTGCCCTGTCGCCAGCGCTGACCATCGAGGTGCTGGTGCCCGATTTCCGCGGCCGCATGGACCCGGCCCTGGCGATCTTCGAGGATTGTCCGCCGGACGTGTTCAACCACAACCTGGAAACCGTGCCGCGGCTGTACAAGCAGGCGCGCCCCGGCTCGGACTACGAGTGGAGCCTGGACCTGCTGCAGCGCTTCAAGGCGCTGCACCCGCGCGTCCCCACCAAGTCGGGCCTGATGCTGGGCTTGGGCGAGGAGATCGGCGAGATCGAGCAGGTGATGGCTGACTTGCGCGCCCACGACGTCGACATGCTGACGCTGGGTCAGTACCTGCAACCCAGCCGCCATCACCTGCCGGTGGCCCGCTACGTCCACCCCGACGAATTCGAGCGGCTACGGGTCATCGGCGAACGCATGGGCTTCTCGCACGTGGCGAGCGGCCCGATGGTGCGCTCCAGCTACCATGCCGACCAGCAGGCACACGAGGTGCTGCACGCGGCGGTTTGTTCAGAGGCTCCCTAGGCCTCGCGGACCGGGCCCAGCGCCGTCTCGATCTCGAACTTCTTGTGCAGGGCCCGGTGGATCGGGCACTTGTTGGCGATGCCGAGCAGGTACTGCTTCTGCTCCTCGTTGAGCGGCCCCACCAACTCGACCTTGCGCAGCATTCTGTAGGTGCTGTCGTTTTCCTCGTGCGCGATCTCCACCCGCACATCGTCCAGCGGCCACTGCTTGCGTCGTGCCACCATGGTGATGGTCATGGCGGTACAGGTGGCGAGCGCCGCGTCGAGCAGGTCATGCGGATTGGGACCGCCATCGTCGCCGCCGACCGCCACGCTTTCGTCCGCGTAGAAGGAGTTGTGACCGACACGCACCAGCTGCCTGAGCTGGCCGTCGCCGGACTTGCGCACCCTGACGATATTGCCTGTCATGTTGCCTCCAATTGTCGTTCCAAGGCTTCCAGCCGTTGTGGGGTGCCGACATCGGACCACGTTCCAGGATACACCTCGCCGCCGACCCGGCCGCGGATGGCAGCCTCGCGCAGCAACGGCCACAGAGGGAATGCGCCGCCGTCGGCGTCGGCGAACAGGCCCGGGCGCAGGACCGACAGCCCGCTGAAGGTATAGGTATCGGCGCAGGCCGGCACCACGCGTGCCCCGGCGAGGCTGCAGTCGCCGCGCGGGTGGTGCGGCGGATTCGGCACCAGCACCATGTGCGCCAGGTCCTGCTGCGGCAGGTCGGCGGCGCGACGGGCCAGCGCCGCCAGCGGGTAGTCGGTCCAGACGTCGCCGTTGACCAGCAGGAAGGGCCCGGCACCGAGCAGCGGCAGGGCGTGGAATACGCCGCCGCCGGTCTCCAGGGCGGGCCAGCCCTCGCGCGACCAGGTGATGGCGACGCCGTGGCTCGAACCGTCGCCCAGTTCGGCTTCGATGCGTTCGCCCAGCCAGCCCAGGTTGATCACCACCTCGCGCACCCCGGCCGCCGCCAGCCGTTCGAGGTGGCGCCCGATCAGGGTTTCGCCGCGCACGCCGATCAACGGCTTGGGGAGGTGGTCGGTGAGAGGCCGGAAGCGCTCGCCGCGGCCGGCGGCGAGGATCATCGCCTTCACGCGGCGTCCAGGCGCGGCAGCACGTGCCGCTCGAACAGCGTGCCCAGCGGCGCCAGCTTGGGGTAGCGCGGCGCCACGTCCATCACGTAGCGGACGAAGCGCGGTGTGTCCGCCACGTACTTGGGCTTGCCGTCGCGGTGGGTCAGGCGCGCGAAGATGCCGAGCACCTTGAGATGACGCTGCAGGCCGATCCAGTCGCAGTCGCTGCGGAAACGCTCCCACTCCGGCACCGGCAGGCCGGCCCGGCCGGCGCGCTCGTGGTACCGGCGCAGGCCCCAGGCGACCAGCGGCGCCGGCCAGCTCAGGAAGGCGTCCTTGAACAGGCAGATAGGATCGTAGGCGATCGGCCCGAACACCGCGTCCTGGAAATCCAGCACGCCGGGGTTGGGCTGGCTCAGCATCAGGTTGCGCGGCATGTAATCGCGGTGGACATAGACCCGCGGCTGCTCCAGCGCCGACTCGACCAGGCGGCGGAATACGCTTTCAAGGGCCTCGTGCTCGGCCGCGACCAGGCTCACGCCGAGATGGCGGCCAAGGTACCAGTCGGGGAACAGTTTCAACTCGCGCCGCAGCAACGCCTCGTCGTACTCGGGTAGCATTCCGGGCCGGCTGGCGCCCTGCCAGGCGACGAGGGCGTCGATGGCCGCGCCGAACAGATCCTTGGCGTTGCTTTCGCCGATGACCTCCAGGAAGGTCTGGGTGCCGAGGTCGGACAGCAGCAGGAAGCCGGCTTCGAGGTCCTGCGCCAGCACGTCCGGCACGTGTACGCCGGCCGCGCGCATCAGGCCGGCGACGTGCACGAAGGGACGGCAGTCCTCGTGCGCCGGCGGGGCATCCATGACGATCCAGCTGCGGCCCTCCGCGCACAGGCGGAAGTAGCGGCGGAAGCTGGCGTCGGCGGAAGCCGGCGCGAATTCGGCGCGGCCCAGGCCGAGTACGCGGCAGGCCCAGTCGCGCGCCTGCGCGGCACGCGGATCGGCGCTGAAAGAGTCGGAGTCGCTCAAGTGCGGGTCGAATAGCATGAGTCTTGATCTGGAACCGTAGATTAACCCGGATTTGCACCGCTCCCACGCAAAAACCATACTTCGCCGAATGCCCCGCCATCCCCGCCAGCGCTCCCTTGCCCTACCGCCGCGCCTGGCCCTGCTGGCGCTGGCCTGGTGCTGCAGCCCTTCCGCCAGCGCGGTGCTGCGGGCCGCGCCGGCTTCCTGCCCGCAGATCGATTACGCGCGGGAGCTGCCGCCGATGCCGCCAAGCCCGCAGCTGATCCTCAATGCCGACCACGTCGAGCTGATCCAGGGCGGCATTTCGCGCCTGTCCGGCTCGGTGTTGATCAGCAAGGATGCGCGCGAATTCTCCGCCCAGCAGGTGGACTACAGCGACGCCGACAAGCATCTGCGGGTGGACTCGCAGTCCTTCTACCGCGACCCCACGCTGATCGTGAAGAGCCAAGGCCTCGACTACGACCTCGGCACGGAGACCGGCACCTTCCACTTCGCCAGCTACAACCTGGTGCCGCTGGCGGCGCGCGGCCAGTCGGACACCATCGAGGTGGCGCGCGCGGGCTGGGCCAGGCTCGACCAGGCGAGCTACACCACCTGCGCGACCGACGCCGAGTCCTGGCTGATACGGGCGCGCCGCATCGAGCTGGACCAGGTCGCCGGCGTGGGCCATGCCCGCGATGCGGTGCTGCGGTTCGAGGACGTGCCCATCCTCTACCTGCCCTACTTCCAGTTCCCGATCGACGGCGAGCGCCACAGCGGCTTCCTGCCGCCGTTGTTTGGCCAATCGCACAACACCGGCTTCGATCTGCGCGCGCCGTTCTACCTGAACCTGGCGCCGAACTACGACGCCACGCTGATCCCGCGCTACATGACCGAACGCGGCGCACAGATCGGCGGACGCATGCGCTATCTCACCGGGGACGCGCAGGGCCAGCTCTACGGGGAATACCTCAGCGACGATCAGCAGACCGGCACCGAGCGGAGCTATGTCAACTTCTCGCACCGGCAGCTGCTCAACGACCGGCTCGGCCTGGAGGCGCAGTATGCGACGGTCAGCGACCGCAACTATTTCGAGGACCTGGGCGGTACCGCCGACCTGACCTCGACTTCGTTCCTGGCCCAGGGCGCCAAGATGACCTACGCGGCGCCAGCCTCCTACACGGTGACCGCGCTGGTGCAGGGCTACCAGCCGGTGGCCAGCGCCTTCGCCATCACCGACAACCCCTACCAGCGCTTGCCGCAGATCAACCTCGACGCGCTCAGCCGCAACCGCTATCTGGACACCCGCATCGGCTTCGACGGCCAGTTCACCAATTTCGCGCGGCTCGACTCGGTGCAGGGACAACGGGTGATCGCCCAGCCTTACCTGCGCTGGCAGCAGGACCACAGCTCCTGGTACGCGGCGGCGCAGAGCGATTTTTCGTACACCTACTACAACCTCGATCACACCGCGCCGGGCCAGCCGTCGCAGCCGCAGCGCACCCTGCCGGTGACCAGCGCGGAGGGCGGCCTGCACTTCGAGCGGATCACCGACAGCGGCAACCTGCAGACGCTGGAGCCGAAGCTGTTCTACCTGTACGTCCCCTACCACGACCAGGACCAGCTGCCGATCTTCGATTCGAGCGAGCCCGACTTCGACCTGCCGGAGCTGTTCGCCCGCAACCGCTACACCGGCTGGGACCGCATCTCCGACGCCAACCAGCTCACCACCGCCCTGACCACCCGCCTGATCAATCCCGACGCGGGCCTGGTGCGGCTCAGTGCCAGCCTGGGCGAAATCTATCGCTTCACCCCGGCGCGGGTCGATCTGCCGGGGTTCAGCACGCCCAGCGAAGGCAGCTCGGACTACATCGGCACGGTCGAGTACCAGATCACCCGGCGCTGGGCGGCGGCGGCCCTGGCGGAATGGACCTCGACCTTCGACCGCTTCCAGCGCACCGAGCTGGACCTGCGCTACCGGGAACCGGAGAACGGCGCCTACGGCCGCCGGCTGGACATCGCCTACCGCTTCTTCGACGGCCTGCTGCAGCAGGCCGACGTGGCGTTTTCGACCCCGATCGTCGATCGGTGGCGCGCCGCCGCGCGGCTGCGCTACTCGCTGTACGACGACCGCCTGGAGGATTCGTTCGTGGGGCTGGAATACCAGACCTGCTGCTGGGCCCTGCGCGGGACTTACCGGCGCTACATCTCCACCAGCAACGGCGCCTACGACAGCGGGGTCTACTTCCAGATCGAACTGAAGGGCCTGAGCAAGCTGGGCTCCGGCTTCGACCAGATGCTGCCGGCCATCGACCCGAACGCCCCCATCCGGGGCCGGAATGCCCCGGCCGTGGTACCCTAGCAGCCTGTTTCGCTGCCCAAACCGACTCCCGATGAAGCTGTTGCTCCGGCTGCCCTTCGCGGCCCTGTTGCTTTCCGCCTGTTTTTCCGCCGCGGCTGCACAAACCATCGACCGCATCATCGCAGTGGTCAATGACAGCGTGGTGCTGCAGAGCGAGCTGGAACAAGCCATCCGGGTGGCGGAAAGCGAAATGCGCGAGCGCGGCATCAGCCCGCCGCCGGGGGATACCGTGCGCACGCAGGTGCTGGAGCGCCTGGTGCTGATGCGGCTGCAGACCCAGCGCGCCAAGGAAGCAGGCATCAAGGTCGATGATCGCGAGTTGAACGACGTGATCGCGAAGATCGCCGATCAGAACAAGATGAGCGTGCCCCAGTTCGTCGAGTCGGTGAAGTCGGAAGGGCTGGACTACACCGCGCTGCGCGAGCAGATCCGCGACCAGGTGCTGGTCAACCATGTGAGGCAGAAGGAGGTCGACTCGCGCATCGTGGTCACCGACCAGGACATCGACCAGTTCCTGTCGGCCAACCGCACCGACGACCAGAGCGAATACCACCTCGCGCACATCCTGGTGGCGATTCCCGATGCGGCGAGCCCGGAGGTGCGCGACAAGGCGCGGGCCAAGGCCGAGGGCATCCTCAAGCGCCTGCGTGACGGCGAGGACTTCGCCCAGCTGGCCATTGCCGGCTCCGATGGCCAGCAGGCGCTGCAGGGTGGCGACCTGGGCTGGCGCAAGAGCAGCAGCCTCCCCACCAGCTTCGCCTCGGCGGTGCCGCGGCTGGCGCCCGGCGACGTCAGCAACGTGATCGAGGCGAGCAACGGCTACAACATCATCAAGCTGGTGGAGAAGCGCGAGGCCGGCGAACGCCAGACCGTGGTCGAGACCCAGGCGCGCCACATCCTGTTGACGGCCAACACCCTGCGCAACGAGGACGCCACCCGGGCCCAGGCCTACGAGCTGTACGAGCGCCTCAAGCGCGGCGACGACTTCACCGCCCTGGCCAAGAAATATTCGGACGACCCGGGCTCGAAGAACAGCGGCGGGGACCTCGGCTGGCAGCCGCCGGGCGTGTTCGCGCCGGAGTTCCAGCAGCAGATCGACGGCCTCAAGCCGGGCGAGCTGAGCCAGCCGTTCCGCAGCCAGTTCGGCTGGCACATCGCGCGCGTCGAAGGCCGCCGCACCCGCGACGTGACGGTGGAGGCGCGCCGGGCCCGGGCACGGCAGGCAATCATGCAGCGCAAGGACGCGGAGGAGTACGAAGTGTGGCTGCGCCGCCTGCGCGAGGAAGCCTACGTCGAATACCGGCTGGGCGGCGACAAGGATGCCAAGAGCAGCGCTCCCGCGGCCTGAAGCCCATGCCCGCCGGCACGCGGCGGAATGTTCCCGCGTCAGGCTCTGCTGACGCGGTAGCGCGGGCATGACCGACGATACGTTGCCGTGCCTGCTGCTGACGCCGGGCGAACCGGCCGGCATCGGTCCCGACCTGGCGGTGGTGCTGGCGCAGCAACCGCTGCCGGCGGCGCTCGGCGTGGTGTGCGATCCGCAGATTCTGGAAGAACGCGCGCGGCAGCTGGGGCTGCCCTTGCGAATGCGGCTGCGTATCGCCGGCCATCCCCTGCAGCCACACCGCGCCGGCGAGCTGCAGGTGATGCCGGTCAGCCTGGCCGCGCCGGCACAAGCCAGCGTGCTCGACCCGCGCAACGCCTCCTATGTGCTGGAAACCCTGCGCCTGGCCGCCGTCGAGGTGCTGGCCGGCCGCGCCGACGCGCTGGTGACGGCCCCCGTGCACAAGGGCGTGATCAACGACGCCGGACTGCCATTCACCGGCCATACCGAGTTCCTGGCCGGCCTGTGCGGAGCGCCCACGCCGGTGATGATGCTGGTCGCCGGCAGCTTGCGCGTGGCGCTGGCCACCACCCACCTGCCGCTGCGCAGCGTGCCGGACGCGATCACCTTTCATGGCCTGAGCGCGACACTGCGGGTGCTGCACGCGGATTTGCGCCGGCGCTTCGCCATCGCCGAACCTCGCATCCTGGTGTGCGGACTCAATCCGCATGCCGGCGAAGGCGGGCATCTCGGCCGCGAAGAGGTCGAGGTCATCACGCCGGTGCTCGAGGCGCTGCGCGCGGAAGGCCTGCATCTGGCCGGGCCGCTGCCGGCGGACACGCTGTTCACGCCGCGGCAGCTCGCCGCCGGCGACGCGGTGCTGGCCATGTACCACGACCAGGGCCTGCCGGTGCTCAAGCACGCCGGCTTCGGCGAGGCGGTGAACGTCACCCTGGGGCTGCCGATCATACGCACCTCGGTGGACCACGGCACGGCACTGGATCTGGCCGGCAGCGGCCGCGCCGAGAGCGGCAGCCTGCAGGCAGCGGTGCGCCTGGCCTTGCAGCTCGCGCGGGGATCCGGGCGATGAGCGGCGGCCACGCCGCCAAGAAGCATTTCGGTCAGCATTTCCTGCACGACCCGCAGGTGATCGAACGCATCGTGCGCTGCATCGACCCTCAGCCCGACGACCTGCTGGTGGAGATCGGTCCCGGCCTGGGTGCGCTGACCGTGCCGTTGCTGGGCCGCCTGAACGAGCTGCACGTGGTGGAGATCGACCGCGACGTGGTGCCGCATCTGCGCGCCGCGTGCGGCGATGCGCCGGGGCTGCAGTTGCACCTGGCGGACGCGCTGCGCTTCGACTATGGCAGCCTGGCCCGGCCCGGCCGGCCGCTGCGCCTGGCCGGCAATCTGCCCTATAACATTTCCACCCCGCTGCTGTTTCACCTGCTGCGGTTCAGCCCCTGCATCCGCGACATGCACTTCATGCTGCAGAAG
The DNA here is from genome assembly GCA_031291075.1 of Nevskia sp. Classification (GTDB taxonomy): domain Bacteria; phylum Pseudomonadota; class Gammaproteobacteria; order Nevskiales; family Nevskiaceae; genus Nevskia. Next base: position 8,524 of record JARLJS010000080.1, read on the forward strand.
GAAGTGGTGGACCGCCTGATCGCTGCGCCGGGCACCAATGACTATGGACGCCTTACGGCAACGGTGGCAGTGCGCGCGCAGGCGGAGGGACTGTTCACCATCGGGCCCGGCGCGTTCCGCCCGCCACCGAAGGTGGATTCCGCGGTGGTGAGGATCACGCCGAGGCCGGCGCCTTTCGCGGTAGCCGATCTGGCCGCCTATGACCGCATCGTGACCGCCGCCTTCTCGCAACGGCGCAAGACGCTGGGCAATGCGCTACGCCAGTTGCTGCCGGCGGCCGCCATCGAGGCGGCGGGGATCGATCCGCGCGTGCGCGGCGAGACGCTGGCGCCGGCCGAGTTCGCGCGGCTGGCGAATGCTTTCGAGGCGCGGCGGAGAGCCTCCGCGCAGCAAGCCGGACATATTTAGGGCGTCGTGCCCATGCCACCGCCACCGCCGCCACCGCCGCCACCGCCACCGCCGGTGCTGCCGAAGCTCTGTGACGAATAGTGCAGGGGAATCGGGTAGGTGAAGCTCTTGACGTAACGCTTGTATACCTGCGTGGCGACCTCGCCCGGCATCGGCCGCTCATCAGTTACGGAGGCGGTGCCGCTGGTCTGCAGGGAGAGCCACTCTCGGGTCGGCGCGCCGAAGCCGGTATCCGCCGCCGCGGCCGGAGCAGCCACGGGGGCGTCGGCGGACTGCGCCCAGGCCGCCACCGGCAGTATGCAGCTTGCAGCAATCATCCATCCGCGCATAACGTCGTTCTCCTCTACTAGCCGGCCTTGGCGGCCCTGGCAAGCTGTTTGTCCCGTATCGATTTGGCGCTGTCACGCAGCACCTGCATGCGGTCGGGGGTCACCGCCGACTCCTGTGCCAGCCGTCGCACCGCAGTCTCATCGCCCATAAGGATCATCAGGATGATGAGGTTGTTGCGGCTCTTGCTCTGGTCCGGCGCCAGCTCGGCGGCCGTGGACAACTCGGGCATGGCCTCAGTATAGCGCCCGGCTTCCATCAGGGCGTAGCCGAGGTCGTTGCGGAAATCGACGTTGGTCGGCGCCCGCTTGACGGCGAAACGCAGGCTGGCGATGGCGGTGTCCAGGTCGGCCGTGGTGTAGAGCAGGCCCAGGCCGTGGTAGGCCTCGGCGGCGTAGCGCGTAGCGAACAGCCGGCGGTACAGCGTGTCGGCCTGGGTCAGCTGCCCCAGGTGGCGCCGCGCGTCGGCTTCGAGCAGGGTGAGCTCGTCGCTGCCGCCGCCGCGTTTCTGGTCCTCTATATTAGCCAGGGCGGCATAGTACTCGCCCTTGTCCAGCATCTGCCGGATCAGGTCGGTGCGGATCTCTTCCTGCTTCAGATGCGGCGCCTGCTGATCGAGTGGATCGGAGTTCGTGCCGCCATGGTAAGGGGTCGAGCAGGCGGCGAGCAGACAGGCCGCCGCCGCGAGGCCGCAGCGGCGACTCATCGTCCTGCGCCGGAGATGGCTTTCACGATGCCCATGAAGGCCGGACCCGCGATGAACAACATCAGGGCGGGAAAGAAGAACAGGACCATGACCACCGTCATGCGCCCGGAGACGAGGTTGACGCGCTCGCGCAGGTCCAGCGCCTGCCGCTCCTCGACGACCTTGAGCGCGTCGTGCAAAGGCTCCCGGATCTCGCCGCCGTAGCGGTCCACCTGGCGCATCACGCCGACAATGGAAGTCAGGTCTTCCACCTCCATGGCCTTGGCAAGGTTCTGCAGCAGCTCCGAGGTGTCACCGCCAGCCTCGATCTGGCGCAGGACGAGCTGGATCTCGCGCCCAAGCTCCGGCAGCACCTCGCCGCCCTCGCGTACCATGTTGGCGAAGGCCTGGCGGGTGGACAGGCCGGCGTCGTACAGCATCACCAGCATGTGCACGAACAACGGCACTTCCTCGCGAATCCGCTCGCGGCGTGAGGCGGCGACCGAGCGCAGGATCATGCGCGGCAGCAGCAGCGACAAGATGACGGCCATGATCAGAACCAGATAGATCATCGGCGGCCGGAAAAGCTTGCCAGTGCCCACGGCCCAGCCCAGCAGCGTCAACCCCACCAGCACGACCGGCACCAGCGCCTGCAGCGTGTAGAACAGCAGGCGCATCTGGTCATCGCGCCAGCCGGCCTGGATCAGCAACTTGGCCGTTTCACCCTTGCTGTCGACAAACTGGTCGAGGGCGCGGCCCCGCCGCGCCAGGCTCTGGAAGATCGGCCGCTCACGCGCCGGGGTCAGGCCGCGCTTGACCGCGTCGCGAGTCTGGCCCAGGCGCTGCCGGACGCGCTCTTCGTTCCTGGAATAGAACAGGATCAGCACCATGCCCATGAGCGCCATCATGCCGACGAAGATGCCGATGGCGACAATGGTGGCGTAGGCGTTGGCGCTCATTCCTCGCCCCCGACCGAGTTGACCATGCGCCACAGGATCAGCATGCCGATGATCTGCCAGACGCCGCCGCTGATAAGAACGGCGCGCCCGGTCGGGCTCGACCACATGGTGTCGTAGAAGTGGGGATTGCGGTACAACATGAACGAGGTCAGCAAGGTCGGGATCAGTGCCAGGATGAGCGCCGAGAAACGGGTCTCCGCGGTCAGCGCCCGCAGTTCCTTGGCCGCGGTGCCGCGCTGCCGGATCGCCATGATCATGCTCTTCAGCACGCCGCGCAGACTACCGCCATAGCGCCGGTTGACACTGGCGGCCAGGGCCATGATCTTGAGGTCGCGCAGGTCATACAGTTCGCCAACCTGTCCCAAGGCCCGGTCCACCGGTTCGCCCAGCTTCACTTGGCGGCTGACGCTCATGAATAGCGGCCGGATCGGCGGGGCGCTCTCGCGCGCCGCCGCTCCCATTGCCTCCTCAAGCGAGTTGCCGGCCGACAGCACGCGGATCAGATTCTCCAGGAAACCGGGCAACTGCTCGACGATCCTGGCGCGGTAGTGCCGTGCACGCCGGACCAGCACGGTATACAGAACGATCAGCACCAAGCTGTCGATCAGCACGCCGAACAGCAGTCCGGATACCACCAGGATCATCGCCAGGGCTGCGACCAGCAAGCCGAGGAGCAGCAGGATGCTGCGCGGCCTCGCCTCCGAGCCGCCGCGCCAGAGCAAACGACTGACCCAGGCGACGCCCGGGATATCCAGCTCCGGGCTGTCGGCGGCGAACCACGCCGGCTCCTCCTCCTCCTGGGCGGTGCGCAGGCGCGTCAGCACCCCCTCGGAACGCTCGCGCGCCTGGGCCAGGGAGTACAGCCACACCGCGCCCGCCAGCAGCGCCAGCGCCAGCGCCGCAACAGCGATCAACCCCAGCATATGCGTTCCCTGAGATCGGCATGCTGGCCGGTCTCGGGGTCGTAGCGGAACAGGTCGCGCAGCACCAGCTCGCGCCCGCTCATGCCCTGCACTTCGGTGATCGACACGACATGGCGATGGCCGTTGGGCATGCGGGCAAGCTGCACCATGACCTGCAGGGCCGCGGCGATCTGGCCACGCAGCGTGACCTCGCCGCCGGTGTAGCCGGCAAAGCCGGCCAGCAGCTCGATGCGGTGGATGGCATCGCGCACGTTGTTGGCATGCAGGGTGGTCATGGAACCGTCGTGGCCGGTGTTCATGGCCTGCAACATGTCCAGCACCTCGTCGCCGCGCACCTCGCCGACGATGATGCGGTCCGGACGCATGCGCAGCGCGTTGCGCACCAGGTCGCGCGCGCTGACCGCGCCAAAGCCCTCCAGGTTCTGCGGACGCGTCTCCAGGCGCACCACGTGGCTGTGCTGCAGACGCAGCTCTGCCGCGTCCTCCACCGTAACGATGCGCTCGTGGTGCGGCACCCACTGGCTCAGCATGTTGAGGAAGGTGGTCTTGCCCGAGCCAGTGCCGCCGACCACGATCAGGTTGGTGCGCCGTTCGACCCGCTCGTGCAGGTAGTCCAGCTCGGCCTCGGTGATGGTGCCGAAGCGCAGCAGGTCGTCGCCGGTGAGGGCAGTGCGATGGAACTTGCGGATCGACAGGCAGGGCCCGTTCAGTGCGATCGGCGGAATGATGGCGTTGACGCGCGAGCCGTCCGGCAGGCGTGCGTCCACCATCGGCGTGGACTCGTCGACGCGCCGGCCCAGCGGCGCCAGGATGCGCTGGATCACGCGGATGACGTGATTGTTGTCGTTGAAGCGCACGGGCACGGCCATGAGCCTGCCATTGCGGTCGACGAACACGTTCTGCGGGCCGTTGACGATGATGTCGTCGACCGAGTCGTCGTCCACCAGGGCCTGGATCGGGCCGTAGCCCATCAGCTCGTCGCGGGCGTCGTGCACCAGCGCCTCAGCCTCGCGCTGGTTCACCGGCAGGCGCTCGTCGAGGACGAAGCGCTTCACCTGTTCGGCGACGAAACGCTCGAACTTGTCCGCCGGCCAGGAGTAGATATCGAGGTTGCGCTCCTCGATCTGCGCGATCAGGCGCCGATGGACGTTGGCCTTCAGCGTCTGGTACTGGTCCGAAAGCCGGAACCGCTCAATCTGGGTGTCAGTGGCGACCATCTCCCACCTCGCTTCAGGCGCCCTTCAGGCGATCCAGGAACCCGAGCTGGGGCGACTGCGCGCTCATCTGGCCGGAGATCAGTCCCGCCGCCAGCTTCTTCACGCCCAGCGTGTACGGGTCCTTACGCGCGAGCGTATACAGCGGCTCGCCTGAATTCATGGATACGGCACGGTGCGAGGGCTCCCCTTGCAACGCGGCGAACAGGGGCAGTTCGAACAATTCGGCCAGGTTGCGCGGCTCGAGGCCGAGCCGCCGGCGGTAGTCGTCGACCACCAGCCCGGCGCGCTCCAGCGTGCAACCCTCCACGCGCAGCGCGCGCAGCAAGTGCTTGTTGAGGCGCGACTTGAGAATCGACTGATCGGACAACAGCAGCAGGCGGTCCGCATCGCGGGCCACGCCGGCCAGCAACTGCACCGGCAGGTGGCCATCCAGCGCGATCACGGTGTGACCGAACAGGCCGCGCAGCACCTGCAGCAGTTTGAGCAGCTCGGCGGAGTCCACCGTTGGGGTGCCCAGCAGGTCCTCCGGCAGGCTCAGCACGTAAAGCCCGCTCCCGTGCCGCGGGAAGGCGGTGTCCACCAGCGTCTGGTCACAGCGGTAGGCATCGTTAACCGCGTCGAGCGCGCTGTAGGTGGCGCTGATGTTGAGGAAGATCGCGGCGGCACCCGGCGGGCTGGCAAGGTCCAGCAGCAGCACCCGCTCATTGGAACCCACCGTCTCCAGCACGCCGAGGGCCAGGTGCTCGGCCAGGAACGCGATGTTTTCGGAAGGCTGCGACGACAGCACACCGTGCACCTTGCCCGACTTCTGCGCCACCTGGGTGGCGGCGCCCGCGCTGCTGCGCCTGAGGACGCGCGCGATCTGATCGGCGAGGGTGACATCGTCCCGCCTCAGCACGAGGAAATCGCGCGCGCCGGCGCGCATCGCCGCCAGCATCCATTGCGGATTGTCCGCCGCGGCAATGCCCACCAGGGGCACCTGCCAGTGGCGCTCGGTGAAGCGCTCGATGAAGGCCGCCCGCTGGGCGAAATTGCGGCCATCGAATTCGCAGAAGACCAGTTCGACCCGGCCGCGCGCCTCGAGCTGGGCGGTGGGATCCTGGTCGTTCGGCAGTTGCAGCAGGCTCACCTCAACGGCCGAACCGGCGGCATCCTGCAGCCAGCTATGGAAGGCCGGATCGTTGGCAACGACGACGGCTTGCGTTTTCATCTGGGTTGGGTCGATGGAATGTTCAGCGGCTGTATCCGTGTTCGTTCTGGCCGAAATTACCGGTTTCCATGAACATGGTGTGGGCAAAACTGGGGTTGTATCGGTCGAGCCCGGCTCCGGGCAGCTGCGGCAACTGGGCGTCCTTGGCCAGCGGCCGCACCAAGTGGGGCGTCACCACCATGATCAGTTCCCGCTGGTTGCGGCTGATGCTCGGTGTGCGGAAGAACGCGCCGAGCACCGGCACGTCGCCCAGCCAGGGCACCTTGTCGAGGTTGTCCTTCATCGTGTTGCTGATCAGGCCGCTGATGACGAAAGTCTCGCCGTCACCCAGTTCGATGGTGGTATCGGTGCGGCGCACCGCCAACCCCGGCACCACAACACCGGCGATATTGATGCCGTTGGTGTAATCGAGCTCGCTGACCTCCGGCGCCACCTTGAGCGCGATGCGGTTGCGCGCCAGCACCGTCGGGGTGAGGTTGAGTCGGATACCGAACTCCTTGAACACCACCGTGATCGAATTGCCGCCGGTCCCGCCGCCGTTCTGCACCGAGGGGAACGGGAATTCACCTCCGGCGAGGAAGCTGGCGGTCTGGCCGCTCATCGCCGTGAGACTCGGCTCGGCCAGGGTGCGGGCGAGGTTCTTGTTTTCGAGCAGGCTGAGCGCGCCGAGATAGCCGTTTTCGGCGTACATGAAGTTGAACGCGCTCTGGATCGGCAGGAATCCGTTGGAACTGGTGACCGTGCCGGAGTTGTTGGTGAAGCTGCTCAGACCGCTGCTGGAGCCGTTGGTGGTGATGCCCTGCGTACCGTTGTTGCCGACGTGCAGGAAGTTGACGCCGTATTCCTGCAGGGCGGTGCGGTTGATATCGACGATCCTGACCTGGCTCATCACCTGGGTCTCGACGGCGACGCTGGTGTGATCGGCGACCGCCGAACCTGCGGCAGCGGCCTTGCCCTCGCCTCCAGCCGGAGTCTCGGCGCTTTCGCTGCCGCCGGCCGCGAGCACCGCGTCGCGGTGGGCCAACAGGTCCGCGGTGCTGCCGAAAATGCTGCGCGCGGCGACCTGCAGCCGGTACTGGGTAGGCGCTTCCTTGCCGCTCCCGGTCCACACCATCAGGCTGGTCACGCCGACCAGCTTGCCGTTGACCAGCAGTTCGCGACCGTTGATCACGGTTACGTCCGCGATCTCCGGGCTGGCCACGGCAACGCGGTGGATCGGCAGGCGCTCACGCAGCAGCCGCTGCGTACCGACGTCCACGACGAAGGGCACGGCCTCCGTCTGCGGCACCGCGGTCGCCTGGGCTCCGGCCGGTGCGGCGACGCTGCCGGCGATCACCCCCAGCGCCACGAACGCACATCCGATCAAATACCCTGGCCGACGCATCGTTGGTTTCATTGGTTGTACTGTTTCCGGACGGGCTTGAGCTGACAGGCTCCGACCACGCACGCGGGTCACGGGTACACCGTGGATGCGCTGGAGCCGCGGTAAATCTCGATGGCGGGCCCGGCATTAGGCGGCCGCACCGGCTTGAGCAGGCCCAGTTCGGCGGAAGTGAACGGCTGGTCCTGCGCAGCGCCGGGCGCAGCCGCACGCCCGGGCCCGGCGGCTTCGGCCGGCCCGCCGGCTTCACCCGTCGCGGCCACTTGGTTCTGATCCGCCCCCTGCCCGTGCAGCGCCAGCCGCACGTCGCCCATGTTCGCACCGAGCATGACCCGCGTCACTTGTTCGTCCGGCACCGCCACCACAATGGTCCGTTCGCGCCGTGTTTGCTGTGGCTGCTGATTGGGGTTCTGCATGCCGGCCGGCGGCGCCACGATGCGTTCGTCCACGCCCAGCACCAGCGCGTCGCGCAACAGGATTCGTGCCTGTGACGGCTCGATCCCGTTATTGTGGTCGCTGCGCAGGTAAACCAGCACGTCGACGACATCGCCCGGTCGTACGAACCCACCGACACCGATCACCTCGGTGAGGTTCAGCGACACCGCCTTGTGACCTGGCGGCACCAGCTTGGCGAGCTGGTTGCTTTCCTTGAACATGCGGGGGGTCACCGGCGAGCCTGTATCGACATCGATCAGCGGCGTGCGACCGACCGCGTCGTCCACGCTGGTGTAGTAATCCTGCGGCGCGATCTGCACCGGGACCAGCTTTACCTCGTCGGAAGTGATCGGCTGGTTGGCCGGCAGCGGCTTGGTGGCCACCACCACCTGGGTCTGTGGCACGGTGTTGGTCTGGGCTTGTGCCTGCGCCAGTTCAGCCGCCCGGTTGGCGTTCTCCGCGTACTGATGGCTCATGCGGAAGCCGACGATCGCCAGGATCACCGCCAGGGCCACGAAAAAGACCGCGATGATCTTGATCAGGTTGCTGCTCATCCGCGGTCGTCTCCCCTACAGTAGGCGCTTCTGCTGCGATGTTATCGGCTGCTAATACAAACATTTAAGCACATTAATTCAAGTATAAGCTACGGCGCAGGCATTCAGCGTGGCGGGCAGCGGCGGAATCGCGCCGATCCCCATCGGCAAATCGAGCACCGGGAACAACGGGGTGGTGCCCCCTAGCGTGAATGTCACCTCCACCGTGACCGAACCGGCCGGGGCGGCGCCGCCGGCTGGAATACAGTTCGGTCCGCCGCCCGACACGTTGACCCGGCTGAACTGGTCAGTCGGCAGCCACCCCAGGCTGGCTTTTGCCGCCGTTGTGGCATTAGTCAGCTGTGCCGCTGCGGTGCCGTTTACGCTCGGCACGGTGGCCACCGCGGCCTGCGCGCCCTGTTGCGCCGCGAAGTCGATCGACTGCTGCAGCATGAAGACGTAGCCGTACACCACGCCGCCATAGGTTACCGCCAACAGCAACGGCAACACAAAGGCGAATTCGATGGCGGCCGCGCCGGACTGCCCTTTGCGGGTTCCGCGCTGCTGAAACACCTTGTTCATAAGCCCCAACCCGGCAACCGAACATTGCCCGTGATCACCCGGAATCCTACAACACGCGCAATCGCCGGAGTAGGCACGGCTGGTTCCTGCGCCCTTGCCGCTGGTGCCCGAATCACAGATCAGTACGGAACGGAGCCGCCGGAAGCCTTCCCGCCCACAGTCTCTCCTCCCGGCATTGCCCCAAAATCCCTGCGGCAGGGACGCCGCCCCCGACCCCGGCTCACCATCGGCGCCCCCGCAAGCCCTGGGACTTGGGGTGGGTTAGCCGCCGGCGCCCTTGTCAACGGTCGAAATCGTGCCTGCGATCGTGTCGAACAGAGCGCTCAGGTCGGTTCCGGTCAGCGTGACGGCTGTGATGATCGCCACGGCGATCAGGGCTGCAATGAGGCCGTACTCGATGGCGGTAACGCCATCCTGCTTGCGCATCAGGGCACGAATATTCCGCAGGGACATCTCAACTCTCCTAAATTAATTAGCTGTCGTGAGTCGGCTGGACTCATCCAGTAAAGTATGGTGGCCAGCCGGGAGTGTCAAAGCGCTTCGTGTCGGTTATTAATACCGCTCATCGGGCCCGTCTTGTCCGAATCGCCTTTTGAATTGCCATAAATTACACGGACTTAAAAAGTGCCCACCTACGTCATCGGCGACTTGCAGGGATGTTACGACACACTGCGCCGCCTGCTCGACCGGGTGGAGTTCGATCCGGACAACGACCGGCTGTGGCTGGCCGGAGACCTGGTCAACCGCGGCCCGCAGTCGCTGCAGACCCTGCGCTTTGTCGCCGGCCTGGGGGCGGCGGCGAACTGCGTGCTGGGCAACCATGACCTGCACCTGCTGGCGGTGGCCAGCGGCGGCCGCCGCGGCAAGCGCGATACCCTGGACGACGTGCTAAAAGCGTCCGACCGGGACGAACTGCTCGACTGGCTGCGGCGGCGCCCCCTGCTGCACCGGTTCGGGGACGGCGGGACCGCCCTGCTGCATGCCGGCCTGCCGCCGCAATGGGACCTGCAACAGGCGGCGGCCTGCGCCGACGAGGCGGAGGAGATTCTGCGCAGCGACGACTACGTCGAACTGTTCCGCAGCATGTACGGCGACCAGCCGGACCGCTGGAGCGAGCGCCTCAACGGCATGATGCGGCTGCGCTTCATTATCAACTGCTACACCCGCCTGCGCTATTGCAGTGCAGACGGCCGCATCGACTTCAAGCCCAAGGGGGCCCCGGGAACCCAGCCGGCCGGCCTGCTGCCTTGGTTCGCGGTACCGGGCCGCCGCTCCGCCCCAAACACGTTGATCTTCGGCCACTGGTCGACACTCGGGCAGGTGCACTGGCCCGAATACGGGGTATATGGCCTGGACACGGGCGCCGTGTGGGGGGGCAAGCTGACCGCCTTGCGCCTGGAGGACGGCGCATTGTCCGCCATCGACTCGCCACGCGGCAGCGAATTCGACTAGCACCGCCCATGACCGAAGATCGCGACACTCCGGCCGCCGCGCCGCCGCGTGGGGGCTTGGCGCGTATCCTCGGCGACCCGCGGGTGGACAAGGCGTTCGCGATGGTCGGCAGCCTGCCCTTCGTATTGGTGATTGCCGTGGAGATCCGCAACGGGCGCTTCGGTATCCCCGCCGCCGTATTGACCGTCCACATGCTGCTGCAGTTGGGCACGCTGCTGGCGCGCCGCCCACCCGAGCGCGTGACGCCGAACCCCCTGTTCTGGCTGCTGGCCTTCACGGCCACCTACTGGACGTTCCTGACCGCGGGATTCGCCCGGACCGGCCGACCGCTGGTGTCCGCCTGGGCCGCCGACGGCCTGAGCCTGTTAAGCCTGGCCGTGGTGGTCTACGCCCGCCTGAGCCTGGGCCGCAACATCGGCTTCGTGCCGGCGCAGCGGCAACTGGTGATGCACGGCGCCTATCGCTACGTGCGGCACCCGATCTATTCCGGCATCTTCCTGGCCTACGCCGGCTCGCTGCTGAGCAATTACGACCGGGCCAACCTGCTCGTCGCGCTGGGCGGCATTGCGCTGTTCATGATCAAGAGCGTGGTGGAGGAGCGCTTCCTGGCGGCGGATCCCGCCTACCGCGAGTACTTGCGGCAGGTGCGGTGGCGATGGGTGCCCGGACTCGCCTGATCTCCCGGCTTAGGAACCGCCTTATCCAGCTTAGCCCGGTCTCCCGGGCGATTGCCGGCAGGCCATGTTAGGCTGCGCCGGCCATGCATGAAGCCCCCCTCCCCGACGCCGCGCAGCCGCAGGCTCGTCCGCTGCGCACGGGGATCGTCGCCGTGCAGGCGGTGCACTTTGGCGTGACGATCCTGGCAGGCGCGTTCCTGCTGTTCCAGATTCAGCCACTGATCGCCCGACTGATCATGCCGTGGTTCGGCGGCTCGGCGGCGGTGTGGACGACCTGCATGCTGTTTTTCCAGGTGACACTGTTGGCGGGGTACGCCTATGCCCACTGGCTGGCCCGCCTTGCGGGGACCAGGCAGGCGGCAATCCACCTCGCGTTGCTGACGGCAAGCCTGCTGTGTCTGCCGGTGTTGCCTTCGACGTGGTGGAAGCCGGCCGGGCCGGACGATCCAATGCTGCGGATCGCGGGGCTGCTGGCCGCCACGGTGGGCCTGCCGTATTTCCTGCTTGCTTCCACCAGCCCGCTGCTGCAATCGTGGTATTCGCGCACGCGGCGCGGCGCGATTCCCTACCGGTTCTTCGCCTTGTCCAACGCGGGGTCGATGGCGGGGTTGCTGTCCTATCCGGTGCTGGTGGAACCGAACCTGAGCACGCGGGAGCAAGCCTGGTCCTGGTCGATCGCCTATGCCGGCTTCGCGGTGACCTGTGGCGCGATGGCGTGGCGTGCGCGGGGCGGATCAACCGTCGGGCAGTCTCTGCCTGCATTTGCCGGCCCGGCACCGCCGGCACGGGAAAGGCTGCTGTGGCTGGCACTGGCGGCCTGCGCCTCGGCGCTGCTGCTGGGGGTGACGGCGCACCTGACCCAGAACGTGGCCGCGGCGCCCTTTCTGTGGGTACTGCCGCTAGCCCTCTACCTGCTGAGCTTCATTCTCTGCTTCGATGGTGACCGCTGGTATCGGCGCGGCGTATTCCTGCCGCTGGGGGTGCTGGCACTGCCGGCGATGGCGTGTGCAATCGCCTTCCATGTCTGGTGGCTGCACACGATCCGGGCGACGGTGGCGCTGTTCGGCGCCGCGACCTTCGTAGTGTTCATGGTGTGCCACGGGGAGTTGGCCCGCCGGCGGCCGGACGCCGCGCACCTGACCGGGTTTTACCTGATGGTATCGGCCGGGGGTGCGTTGGGTGGCGTCTTGATCGGGCTGGCGGCGCCGCAGTTGTTCAACGCGCTGTACGATCTGCCACTGCTGATCGGCCTGATCGCGCTGCTGTTCTGCGCCCTCTTGTGGCTGGAGCAACGCAGGGTTTTCGGAGCAGCATTGGCGGGCGCCCTGACACTGGGGCTGTGGGGATTCCTGGCACTGGATCTATGGGCGTCGTTCGCGCACCAGCGCCTGCTGGCGCGTAACTTCTATGGCGCCCTGGCGGTGCAGGACAAGGAGACCCACACCGCGCTGGGCCCGGTGCGCATACTGCGGCACGGGGTCATCAACCACGGCGCGCAATTCCTGCTGCCGCAGAACCGGCGACTGCCTACCACGTACTTCGGGGAGAGCTCCGGCGTGGGCCTGGCTCTGCGGACAGTGCAGAAGCGGGGGCCGATGCACGTGGGCGTGATCGGCCTGGGGACGGGGACGCTGCTGGCTTACGCACGCCCGCAGGACAGCTACCGCGTGTACGAGATCAACCCGCTGGTGCTGCAGATCGCGCATACGCAGTTCAGCTTTCTCGACGATTGCCCGGCGCCGCACCAGGTGGTGCTGGGCGATGCGCGGCTGTCGCTGGAGCGCGAGCCTCCGCAACAGTTCGACCTGCTGGTGCTGGACGCGTTTTCTGGCGACGCCATCCCGGTGCATCTGCTGACGCGCGAGGCATTCCGGCTGTACTGGCAACACCTCAAGCCGGACGGCGTGCTGGCGGTGCATGTCAGCAACAGCTACCTGCGCCTGTGGCCCGTGGTGGCGCAGGCCTCCGCGGAAACCGGCAAGACCGCCAGGCTGGTGCACGACATCCACGACGACAAGGACAGGGCCTCTTCGACTTCCGACTGGGTGCTGGTCACTTCCAGTCCCGGGTTCTTCGCAAGCGAGGGACTGGAACGAGCGCAGGAGATCGAAACCCTGCCCGGCCTGCGGACGTGGACGGATGACTACAGCAATCTATATCGGATCTTGCGGTGAGGCGGGCTAATCCACCTTCGGCCGGATGTGCTGGCCGGCCACCTGCGACGGCGCGTCCTGGAAACCCATGGATGACGGGAACCTCAGCGGGTGGATCTGGCCGGTGGCCACTGCCTTGACGATCGCCTCCTCTCGCGTCATCACGCCGAGCTTGCTGCAGCAGCGGTCGAGCAGGGTCTTCACGGTGCTTTGCTTGATCCGGTGCCGCTCGGCGATTTCGCGGTAGGAAAGCCCTTCCGCGATGCCGGTGAGGATTTCCTGCTGCCGCGCGGTGAGCAGGGGCTCCTGCTCGGTGCCCAGCCCGGACACGGCGCGGAGCACGCTTTCGAAGATGCGCTGGCCGAACAGGGAAGCGGCGGCGAAAAAGGCATCCCGGCTCTTGCCGGCCGGCGGGATGGTGCCGCCGGCGAGCGTGAATGCCGCATGGGAGGCGCTCGGCCCGAAGAACGGGAAGCAGGCCCCCTGGTCGAGCCCGTAGCCACGCGCCTCCCGGAACAGATCATGGGTGGCGGCGTCCTCATGCTGTACGGACGCCCAGGTGAAGGGGGAGATCGCCGTCTTCAGGCGACGTGCCACGGGATCGATTCTGCCGTAGCTGCGCTGCTGGTAGAGCTCCAGCCACTCTTCCGGGTAATTGGTGAGGGTGAAGGTGGAAGCCGTGCCCATGGGGTATGGGTGCCGGAAAGAGAAGAAGAAGTAGTTGTATCCGGAGGCGAAGGTGAATTCCTTGCACAGCTCGGCCGCACCGCTGAGGGAATGGCATTCCGCCGGCACTTCGCGCACCGGGGTACGCCCCTCCAGATCCTCGCTCGACAGATATTCGCACTTCGCGCTCATCGCCTCGGCCGCCAGCTCATTCATGTTTGCCACCCGTTGCATGCCCGCTGTCATGTAGTACACCGCGCTACGCCCCGGCCGGGCCGGAACGAACCCCGCCTCTGCTCCGGTTTTCATGCCCGCCCCCGCCCCGCCAGTCCGGCGATAGATCGCCGCTGAAGCCCGACGATGACGGCGGCGGCGGGTTGCCGGCTCGTCACTTCAAAACTGATGCGCGCCCAACCGGCGAGCGCATCGACCCCGTCCTCACTACGGCAATCTCAGTTCGAAGACGGTGCAGGATTTCACCACCAGCGCCAAGCCGACCCGTACCTGGACTTATTCCAGCTACACCGCCTGGGGCCAGCCGCAGACCATTGACGGGCCGCGCACCGACGTTTCGGATGTGACGACCATCGCGTACTACGCCGCTAACGCGGGCTGCACGGCCACGAGTTGTCCCGCCGGGCAGATTCATACCGTGACCGACGCCCTCAACCACGTCACGACGTACACCAGCTATGACGGCAACGGCCGGCCGCTGACGTATACCGACGTCAACAACGTGCAGACCACGCTCAGCTACTACCCGCGCGGCTGGGTCAAGACCGTCACGGCGGGCAGCAACCAGACCGGCGGCGGGCAGACCACGTCGCTCGCCTACTGGCCTACAGGATTGCTGCAGCAGATCAACTATCCCAATGGCCTCGTACGCAGCCTGTTCTACAACGCCGCCCACCAGCTCACGGACGTTTACGACCAGCCGGTCGGCAGCGGCAACACGGCGCCGGCCAGTGCCAACCACATCCACTACACGCCGGATGCGATGGGCAACATTACGCTCGTCAACGTCTACGACACCTCCGGCAACATGGTGCAGACCCACCAGCGCCAGTACAACAGCCTCAACCAGCTCTACAAGGACATCGGCGCGTACAGCGGTGAGGTGACGCAGTACGGTTACGACAGCAACGGCAACCTGCAGAACGTTACCGATCCGCTGCTTCACGTCACCACCAACTGGTACGACGCGCTCAACCGGCTCAACAAGATCACCGACCCGAACACCAAAAACACCCTGTTCGGCCTGAACGCTCTGGACCAGACCACCAGCGTCACCGACCCGCGCAGCCTGACCACGTCCTACACTATCGACGCCCTGGACGACCTGAGCAAGACGGTGAGCCCGGACAGCGGCACCACCCAGCAGACCCAGTTCGACGGCGCCGGTAACGCGCTGAGCGCCACCGACGCCAAGGGGCAGACCACCACCTACAAGTACGACGCCCTCAACCGCCTCACGTTGATCACCCGCAGCGACAAGAGCACCATCGCCTACACCTACGACCAGAGCGACAGCGCGCACGGCAGCGGCATCGGCCGCCGCACCTCGATGACCGACCCCACGGGCTCGACCAACTGGACCTACGACGCCTGGGGCAACATCACCAAGAAGGTCGCCAAGGTGGGCGCCGTCACCCAGACCACCAGCTGGGGCTACGATGCCGCCACCGGCCTGCTGACCAGCATGACCACGCCGTCCGGGAAGGTCGTCAACTACACCTGGACCAATGGCCTGATCACGGCGCTCAACCTGGGCAGCGCGTCCCTGGTCTCCAATATCGTCTACCAGCCTTTCGGCGGGCCGAAGTCCTGGGGCCTGGGCAACGGCGAGACCGATACCCGCTCCATCGACCAGGATGGGCGCCCTTCCGGCGACCCGTTGGACAGCGTGATCGGGTACGACACAGCCTCGCGCGTCAACGCCTGGACCCTGGGCAACAATAACGCGCTGACCGGCAGCCGCGGCTTCGGCTACGACAACCTGGATCACCTGAACAGCTACACCGGCACCGGCGGCCCGATCAGCTACGGCTACGACGCCAACGGCAACCGCAACACCCAGACGGTGAACGGCACCACCACCACCTTCACCGTGGATCCGGCCAGCAATCGCCTCAGCAACAAGAAGGTCGGCACCACCACCACCAACTTCGCCTACGACACCAACGGCAGCCTCACCACCGACGGCATCGGCACCTTCACTTACGACGTGTCCGGACGGATCAGCGGCTACAGCCACAACCTGACGTTCGCCGCCTACGTCTACGACGGCCTGGGGGAACGCAACAGAAAAGGAGTGGGCGCAACCACCATCTTTGCCTACGATCTGCAAGGCCATCTCATCGGCGAATACAACGGTTCCGGCACCCTCACGGAAGAGACGATCTACCTGGGCGACATGCCGGTGGCGGTGGTCAACAGCAGCGCAACCTACTACGTGCACGCCGACTACCGCAACGCGCCGCGGCAGATCGACAACGCCAGCAAGACGCCGGTGTGGGAATGGGACCCGACGCCGTTCGGCGACAACCAGCCGACGCTGGCGACGCTGACGTACAATCTGCGCTATCCGGGGCAGTATTATGATGTGGAGTCTACGGCGAGCAATAATCTGTTCCGGGACTACTACTCTGGCTGGGGTAGATACTTGCAGAGTGATCCGATCGGGTTGGCGGGCGGAATTAATACCTATGCCTATGTCGGCGGGAATCCGCTGACGTACACCGATCCACTAGGCCTTTGGGGCTTCGGTGCGACCGTAGGTGGATCAGCGGAGGGCGGCGCATATTGGCTTGGCGCCGGCGGTACCGCGTCAGGCGGAGGTGGTGTTTTCTATGGGGATCAAGGGATTTCCGCAGGCGCGTTTGGCACTGTTGGCGCGTTCGCCGGTGGTCCCAATTGGGGGGGCTCCTATCCGCGTTGCCCGGACAAGAACAACTGGGCGGTCGGTGCGTATGCCGGTGGCGGAGTAAACGTCTTTGCAACAAACGCCGATAACGTAAAGGATCTGTCCGGGCCATTTAAGACCTTCTCTTTTAATGCCGCCTGGGGTCTTCGCGTCCTTAGCTTCCAGTACTCCTGGGGGACGAACGACACCGGACAGCCGATCTGGGTTTTCAGCTACGGCGGACCATTGGGGGTTCCCTTACCGACAGGTGGGGGGTTTGGCCTTAGCGTGAGCAAATACAACACAAACACCTGGACCAGCAGCGGAGGCGGTGAGTGCCCATGTCAAAATCAATGAAATGGGTTCTTGCCGCAATTAGCGCAGTTGGCGCAGGTTTCGTGCTGCTAATTGTTGCTGCACCGAGCAAAGGCGCCGGCTTCCTTGGCGGTTGCTTGCTTGCACTAGGAGGCCTTCACGTATTGCTCTATCGAAGACTAGGCACGTCAACCTTCAACCATGCTCGGTCGATGCCAAAATTTATCGCCTACACTTGGTACGAGGTTGGAGAAAGTGGAGCGCAACATCTTTATCTGGGGATCGGGATTGCAGCCATATGTGCTGCAATATTCCTACTCGTAAGAGCCTATATATAGATGCCACCAGACGAGCATAAACTACGACGACGCGGCCAATGTTTATGCCTATGTCGGCGGGAATCCGATTTCGTGGATTGATCCAGATGGATTGATGGGGCATGCGCCAGGTGGTGGTGGTGGACCGATCCAAACGACTATTGGAATTTCAACTTGTTTTCTTTTTGCATGCGGAAACATACCG
>JARLJS010000081.1 GCA_031291075.1 Nevskia sp.
GAAGAACGGACCTCCTCGATCCGACCCCGGGCCTTGCTCGACAGCCGCAACTCGGTTTGTCGCATGGCTACACCCTCCCTTCAGGAGTGAAGATGATGCCATTGTACTCATGTGTCGTTACTTATGTGTTGTGTTACTAGCGCAGCACGAGGTCGTAGCGCACTTCGCGCGACTGCTCGCGCCAGTCGTGGTTGGGCTTGGTCTCGGTGAGGGCGAAGCCCAGGCTGGTGTAGATCGAGCGCGCGCGGTCCAGCCCATCCACGGTCCACAGGAACACACGCCCGAAGCCAGCCTCGCGGCAGTAGCGCACCGCATCCTCCACCAGCCAGCGGCCGAGCCCCAGCCCGCGCGCCGAAGCGTCGACGAACAGCAGCCGCAGCTGCGCCTGGTTGTCCGGCAGCTCGCAGATGAACACCGAGCCGTTGATCCGGCCGTTCTGCTTGGTCAGCCACGCGCGCGAACGGCCTGGCTGCGGGTTGAGCATGAAATCGGTGGCGATGCGCGCGCAGTAGGCTTCGTGGATCTCGTTGAAGCCGTAGTCGTGGAAGTTCTGCACGCCGTGGATGTGAATCAGCCAGCCCAGGTCGCCGGGCTCGAATTTGTGCTGGACGGTGACGCCGGCTGCACTCAGCTTTTCGGTCAGGCTCATAAGTGTTCGTTCGCCGGGTTGCGAGGGCATCTACGGTAGCGGATAGCACCGCTGCAGTCGCCTTGACAGCGAAACCACTTTCCTGCAAATTGGAAATATCACTTTATTGGTAATTGGCGTGCCAGCGAAAGTCGAAACGATTGATCACGGCACATTCGAACGGCTGGTCCACTCCGGCGCGGTGCAGGGCGTGACCGTTACCGGGCAATCGGCGGGATGGCATATTTCGGCAAGGCGCAAGGGAGCCGCGCCGTGCATGCTGGAAGCCCGCCGCGGTCATCTGCGGGCATTTCGCACGCTGGAAACCGCGCTCCGTTATCTTGCCGGCCTGGGTATCGAGCACTTCGACGTGGATGCAAGTGGCTTCGATCCCGAAGCTTTCCGCAAGGTTCGCCAACGGCCGGACGCCGCTGCCGCAATGCGCGAAAAGCATGACGCGGCCGAACACGCGCGATGGTTCCAGCAGCAGGTCGAGCTCGGGCTGGCCGATACCCGGTCCTCGCCGCTGGCCGAGGTGATGGACCGCCTGGAAGCTCGGGCCCGCGAATTGAGCCGCAAAGCCAAGCCGGATGCGCGTTGAAGTCCGCGGCCGCGCAGAAGCGGACCTGCTCGATATCCTGGATTTCATCGCCAAGGACAATCCGGCCCGCGCCGTGACATATGTCCGCGAGTTGCGCCGGCGCTTCGAGGTTTTGGCGAAGCACCCAAGCTTAGGGCATGAGGGACGCGTGGCAGGAACCCGCGAATTGGTGTTGGCACCATATGTGGTGGTCTACGCTGTAGACGACGCCGCGTGCCTGGTCTCCATCGTGCGTGTGCTGCATGGATCGCGGAAGTACCCGGCCTGACCTGGAGCGACATTGAGCCGCTCCATATGCCCTCACCCTACTGCAACCGCTCCAGCCTCACCGGCAGCCGGTCGCGCGGGATCGGCAGGCTGGTGAAGTCCTGTCGCATCTCGTAATCCTCCGCCACGCTCCAGCGGAAGCGCAGCAGGAGCTGGTGCAGGATCGCCTTCACCTCCATCTCGCCGAAATGAAGGCCGATGCACTTGTGGGCACCGCCGCCGAAGGGGATCCATTGGAACGGGTGACCCTTGTCCTCGGCACGGCTGTCGCTGAAGCGCTCGGGGTCGAAACGCTGGGGGTTGGTCCAATACAGCGGGCTGGTGTGAGTGAACCACGCGCTGATCTGCACCATGTGGCCCGCGGGGATGCAGAAGCCCTTGTATTCGCAGTCGCGCACCGCCCGGCGCGGCAGACCCGGCACCGGCGCGCAGATACGCAGGGCTTCCTTCATCACCCAGGTCATCGATTCCAGCTTGGGCAGGTCGTCATGTTCGAGCACCGGCTTGTCCAGCGCCCGGCTTTCCTCGCGCAGGCGCTCCTGCCACTGCGGCGACTTGGCCAGCCGGTAGATCATGTTGGTGAGGGTGATGGTGCTGGTGTCGTGCGCCGCCATCAGCACGAAGATCATGTGGTTGACGATGTCCTCGTCGGAGAAGCGGGCGCCATCCTCGGTGTGCGCCCGGCACAGCTGGGCGAACAGGTCGGCGTCCTGCGATGCGCGCTTGGCGGGCAGTTCGCGGCGGAAGTACTCCTCCAGGACGCGCCGGCCGATCACGCCGCGGCGCCAGCGGGTACCGGGCAGCGGGTAGCGGATCAGGTCGGTGGGCGCGCGCACGGTGTCGAGGAAGGCCTGCGTCAGCCGTTCCGCCTCCGGTCCGGGCAGATGGCCGAGGAAGGCCTCGCTACCGAGATCCAGGGTCAGCGCCTTGAGGTGGTCGTAGACGCGGAACCTCGCGCCGGACTGCCAGCCGGCAATGGTCGAGGCGATGCGCGGGTTCATGAGCTGCAGGTAGCCCGCCAGCGCCTCGCGCTGGAAAGCGCCCTGCATCAGCCGCCGGTGCATGCGGTGCTCGTCGAAGTCGAGCAGCATCAGGCCGCGGTAGAAGAAGTTGGCGATGAAATGCTCCCAGGCGGAGCTGGCGAACAGGTCGCCGCGGTTCTGCAGCACGAACTGGTTGGCATCGGGTCCGAGCAGCGCGATGGCGCGCGTGCCGAAAGCCTTGCCCCACGACACCTCGCCGTACTTTTCGTAGCGCTCATGAATGGCGCGGTCGAGGCGGAAGATGTAGTCGAGGCTGTCGCCGATCAGCGGCCAGCCGCCGTCGCCGGGAATCTCGCGCAAATCCTTTGCTGCGGTGACGGTTGCCGATGCGCTCATCGCGTTCTCCTCCGCTGCATGGCGCCCGCTAGTGGTTGCGGGCTGGAGAAGAGCTTATTATGAATAATTACTCACATTCTACTCATGTTATAAGCCATGCGCCGCAAACCAACCCAGCAGCGCTCCAGACAGGTCGTGGCCGCCCTGATCGAAGCCACCGCCCAGACCATCGCCCGGCGCGGCCTGGAGCAGACCACCACCAACCATATCGCGGCCCGCGCCGGGGTCAGCGTGGGCTCGGTGTACCAGTACTTCCACAACAAGGAAGAGTTGGTGGCCGCACTGCTGGACAAGCTGGTGGAAGACCTGGCCCAGACCGTGGACCGCGGCCTGCCGCTGCTGCTGGACGCCGACCTCGCCGCCACCGTACGCGGCCTGCTGCACGCGGCATTCGCCTTCCTCGGCGGCAACGAGAAGCTGTACCTGGAGCTGGCGCGCAACTGGCACCGGCTGGATACCCAGCGCGCGCTGCGCAGCATCGAGCGCCACATGCAGGAAGTGTTCCGGCTGTACGCGCTGCGCCACTACCGCGAAATCCACGTGGAGGATCTGCCGGTGGCGGTGTTCGTGCTGACCAACAGCACGGTGTTCACCATCCTGCGTTACCTGAGCCTGCCGGATGCGCCGTTCGCGCGGGACAAGCTGGTGGAGGAGCTGACGGAGATGGCGGCGGGATACCTGCTGGGCAGGACTTCGGCGCGCTGAGGCGCGTGCAGGCCTGGTCCGGACATGCCAACATTGCAGGCACGTCCCGGCGCGGACTCATACGATGAGCACGACACCCGGCCGGAACACGGTCCGATGCCCGAGCATCCGAACAGGCGGCTGAAGCATGCGAAGCTTTGCGCAAAGGGGGCAGCCGCAGAAGCCGCAATCCTCCGGCTGGGACCGGGCGGATCATTCCCCGCGGACTCGAGTTCCGGTGCAACGCGCGGGCACGGCGGCGGCCCCCGCCCTCCCGCACGATTTCAGCCGGACTCCGGTTCATCCTTCCGCGGCAGGAGCACTCCAGGCGCAACCGGCGATCGACCGGCCGGGCGACGCATCCGAACGGGAGGCCGACCAGGTGGCCGAGCAGGTGGTGCGGATGCCGCAACCTGGTCGCAAGCCTACCCGCGCCGGCGCCGAACCCGTACAGTTGCAGGCCAAGCGAGCCGCGGGACGCAGCCCTGATAGCGACGTGACACCCGCCGTGGTTGACGAGGCGCTGCGCTCACCCGGCCAACCGCTCGACGCGGCGACGCGCGCCTTCATGGAGCCGCGCTTCGACCACGACTTCAGCCGGATCCGGGTGCACGCGGATTCCCGGGCGGCCGCTTCCGCGGACGCGGTCCGCGCCCAGGCCTACACCGTCGGCAACGATATCGTGTTCGCCGCGGGAAGCTACGCACCCTTCAGCCCCGACGGGCAGCGACTGCTGGCCCACGAGTTGACCCACTCCGTGCAGCAGGCGTCCGCCCCGGCGCTGCAACGCAAGCCGGCAATAGGTCAGCCGGAAATCGAGATGCCGCCGGACCCGGTCGGCGCCCAGCGCGCCACCGCCATCAACGAACTGGCGGCGTCCCCCAACGAGCTGGCCTTTGCCGCGGCATCGGTCGCCTTCATCCGCAACGCCCCGGACAAGACGCCGCACGAGTTCGCCAACTTTCTGGTGGATGCCGGCAACCGGCAGCTCGTGGCGGCGGGGGTTCCCGAGGTGGGATTTCACCTGGGCAAGTTGAGCAGCGATACCGCCGCCCAGTTCCAGCCGGACGGCTGGACCGTCGTCGTGGCCCTGGACGCGATTGCGCCGCGCCCGCTGAAGACGGTGAAGGACCTTACCTATGCGGAGGCGTCCGAGTTGACACAGAGCGTTTACCACGAATGCCGGCATGCGGAACAGACCTTCCGGGTCGGCCAGTTCATACGGAACAAGGAAAACAAGGACGCCAAGCAGATCGCCGCGGATGGCGCGCTGAATATCCCGCTGCCGATAGCGGAAAAGGCGGTCGCTTCCGCAGGCTCGCTGCCCACCGACGCCGCGTCCACGGCGAAGTTCGAGGACTGGCGCGCTATGACCCGCGGCGGGCGGCACTTCGACTACAAGGCTTTCGTCGTCACCCTGCAATCGGATTTCCTGAAGTACATCGACCTGAGGCCGCCCATCACGGACCATCCGGATGTCGCCGAACGTGCGAAGTTCGACGCCTGGGCCGCCGCGGTGGTCGACCGGGTTCCCTACTGGAAACAGACGTTCCGCGCGTTCATGGACGACAAGATCCGCGCGGTCGAGGCCATCGCCAAGCCGACCGAGTTCGACAAGAGCGTCAAGCAGGGACTTCGCAGCTTCGCAGGCGAAATGCCGGCGCTGTTCTATGCGGCGAAGACCTGGTCCGAGCAGCACGACAAGAAGGATGCCGAACCGGATGCGCTGCGCCTGGCCGAACTCGAACTGGTGTCCAAGCTTCTCGGCAACTACCTGGCCATGGAGGATGCGTACAAGCACTTCTCCCTGGAAGCCGACGCCTACAAGGTTGGCGAAGCGGTCGGCAACGACATGGCGACCGTCTATACCATGAGCGGCGGCATGGCCATCCCGCGGCCGCCGTGAGGCGAACCTACTTCGCCAGCCCGCGTAGCCCGCGCAAGGGCGGGTCGCCAGGAGAGCTTGACGAAACATAGTTGCTACGAGCTATGTAGTCGCAGAATTCGGCCGTAATATGCCGGAGCGCGATTGTGCGCATCCGCGCCGCGCAATCGTGGTCTTGAATCCGCGGCCGACGGAGACCCCATGAGAGACGATCAGCAGTACTGGTTTCCGGCGAAACGATACGGTTGGGGGTGGGGACCGCCGACAAGGTGGCAGGGCTGGGCCGTGCTGATCGCCTGGATTCTGGTTTTATTTGGCGGCATAGTCGAGCTGGGCCCCGGACATCCCATGATGCGTGCGGCCTTCATAGGGGGCATGCTCGTAGTAATTCTTTTGGTTTGCTATCTGAAAGGAGAACCGCCGAGGTGGCGGTGGGGCGGGTGATCGACTGCGGCAACGGCGATCAGACCTTGATCACGGCGTCCGCGTCACGCTTGGCGGCGAACATCGCCTGGTCCGCGTAGCGCAGGAGTTGCTCGGCCTGGTCGCCGTGATCCGGGCACAGGGCGATGCCGATGCTGGGTACGACGTGCAGGCTGCGGCCGTCGACGAGGACCGGGCTGGCCACGGCATTGCGGATCTTTTCCGCCACGCGCGAGGCCTGTTCCGCCGATTCCAGATCCTCCAGCACCACCAGGAATTCGTCGCCGCCGATGCGGGCCACGGTGTCGGCCCGGCGCACGCAGGCCTGGAGGCGCCTGGCCACTTCCTGCAGCAGCCAGTCTCCGGCGGCATGCCCCAGCGAATCGTTGACCTGCTTGAAGCCGTTCAGATCGAGGTACAGCAGCGCCATCCGTCCCTGCGCGCGGCGGATTCTGCCGAGCGCTCCTTCCAGGCGAATCTGCAGCAACACGCGGTTCGGCAGGCCGGTCAGGGAGTCGTGCTGCGCCAGGTGCCGCAGCTGGGCGTACAGCCGCTTGCGCTCGATGGCGGTGGCGACCTGGGTGGAGACGAACTGCAGCAGCTCCTTGTCGCTCTCGGTGTAGTGCGCGCCGCCGGGCTCGCTTCTCAGGATCAGGGCGCCCATGTTTCCGCTCCCCGGGTCGAGGGGGACGCACAGCCAGCTCGCCGCGTGGGGAGCCGCCGCGGGAAGTCCAGCCGCCTTCAGCAGCGGCTCGCCGCCGCGGATCACCTCGATGCAGAGCGCCGACGCGGCATCGGCATCGGCGCCGGCATCCTCGCCTTGCTGTGCCGAGCGGTACGGAAAGCCCAGGCGGCCGTCCTCCTCTTGCAGGGCGACCGCGAAGCCGGGCGCCGGCAACAGGCCCGCGATGATCTGGTGGATGCGCTCGAACAAGGCGGGCAGGTCCTCGGCCGCGTGCGCCGCCTCGGAAATGGAATAAAGCGCGGCCTGCGTCCGCTCGGCCCGCTTATACAGGGTGATATCGCGCGCGACACCGATCCTGAGCCGGTCCGCCTCGGACCAGCGTGCGGACCACATGATGTCGACGACCCGCCCGTCCTTGCGGACGTAGCGGTTCTCGAAATGCAGGTTGGGCCGGCCGGACATGATCTCCGCTGCGGCCCGCTGTGTCCTTTCGCGGTCGGCGGGAAACACCATATCGATCATCACCCTGCCGGCCATCTCCTGCTGGGTGTAACCGAAAATCCGCTCGCAGGCGGCGCTGGCATAGACGATATGCCCATCCGCGTCGACGATGCAGATGGCATCGAGCATCAGCTCGGTCACCGCAGCCAGAGGCACCGGGGGAACAAAATCCATGGAAAGGGAACCGCTTGCCTGGGAAGCACTGGAACCTGGCGAAGGTAGAATCATTGTGGAGGCTGGAAAGCACGCCGTCCACGCCGTTCCTCCCCTAATGCGGACACTGCGTCGGATGCTTGCGGCGCTACTTGGCCAGCTCCATCCCCACCATCGGCTTGCCGCCGTTCTTCGTTTCGATCCGCACCGGCATGTAGCCGCGGTCCGGCGCCAGCCAGAAGCGGCCGATCTTGTCGGGGTTGTCGATGCGCTCCATCAGCAGGGTGTCGAAGCTGCCGGCCGGCGTGTCGACCTTCTGGTGGCCGCTGAACCTGAAGCGGTAGTGGGTAAGGTTTTTGCCGTCGACCATGGTGAAGGCAGCCTCCGGCGGCGAGGCGTCGCCGGCGTGCGCCAGCACCCACAGGCGCACCGCCTGCTGCAACGCGAAGCTGTCCACCGCGTCGTCCGGGATGGAGCGCACCTGGCCCTTGCCGTCGGTGACGGTGTGCTTGTCCCAGTCGAAGTCCAGGGTGTAGCTCTGCTTGTCGTCGCCGGGCAGGGACGACTCGAAGCGACGCGACTGGATGCGGCCGTCGCGCACACAGAACAGGCTGGTCTGGTTGGGCGCGCCGTAGAGCGCACGCACCAGGCCGGTGGGGTTGGAGACGTTGGTGTAGCGGTAACAGCCCTGGCCGCCGTCCGGCTTGAGCGCGATTTCCACCTGGCCGACGTCGAGGCCGCCCCAGTGGGCGTCGTAGCGGTAGTCGAGGTTCGGCAGCGGCGCCGGGGCGCCGTCGGCGCGGACGGCGGACAGGCCGCACGCGGCCAGCGCCAGCATCATCGTTGCCACGGACGCGCGAGTCATCGGAACGCTTCCTCCAGGTCTTGCAGCGTGACGGGCTGCTGGAGGCGGTGGCCGCACAGCAAGGCCGCGCCATCCCGCAGCATGAGCTCACCGCGCGCCATCCAGGCCACTGCCTGCGGGTAGATCTTCAGCTCGACTTCCTCGAGCACCCGCTGCGCCAGCCGCTCCGCGTCATCATCCGGCTGCACCCTGAACCGGCCCTGAATCACCGCCGGGCCCCCGTCGAGGGCGGGCGTGACGAAGTGCACGGTGGCGCCGTGCTCGGCGTCGCCGGCCTCCAGTGCGCGGCGGTGGGTGTCGAGGCCGGGGTACTTGGGCAGCAGCGAGGGATGGATGTTCAGCATCCGGCCTTCGAACTCCTGCACGAAGGCGTCGCCGAGGATGCGCATGAAGCCGGCCAGCGCCACGATGTCGGGATGCAGCGCGCGCAGCGACTGCGCCAGCGCGGTGTCGAAAGCGGCGCGCGTCGGGTAGTCCCGGTGCGGCACCGACACCGCCGGGATGCCGGCCGCGCGGGCGCGTAGCAGACCCTCGGCATCGGCGCGATTGCTCAGCACGCCGGCAAACTCGGCCGGGATGCGCCCGTCGCGCTGCGCCTCGATCAGGGCCTGCAGGTTGCGGCCACGGCCGGAGATGAGGACGGCGAGGCGCGGACGGCTCAAGCGAAGCGCACTTCGTCGTTGCGGCCCTTCACCACTTCGCCCAGCATCCAGGCGGCGACGCGCTGGCGCTTGAGCGCGGCGAGCGTCTCGTCGGCGCGCAGCCGTGGCACCACCACGACGAAGCCGACGCCGTTGTTGAACACGCGCCACATCTCGTCCTGCTCCACCCCGCCCTGCTGCTGCAGCCAGTCGAACACCGCCGGCCGCTGCCAGCTCGAGACATCCACCGCAGCGGCGCAGCCCTTGGGGAAGCAGCGGGTGAGGTTGCCGGTGAGGCCGC
The DNA here is from genome assembly GCA_031291075.1 of Nevskia sp. GTDB lineage: Bacteria > Pseudomonadota > Gammaproteobacteria > Nevskiales > Nevskiaceae > Nevskia. The sequence continues at coordinate 9,014 of JARLJS010000081.1, forward strand.
CGCCGGTGATGTGCGCCATGCCGCGGATGGGCAGCCCCTGCTCCAGCAGCTTGAGCACCGGCTTGACGTAGATGGTGGTGGGGGCGAGCAGCGCGTCGCCCAGGGTGGTCCGGCCCAGCGGCGTGTGCAGCGGCTGCCCGCTGCGCGCCAGGATCTTGCGGATCAGCGAGTAGCCGTTGGAGTGAGGCCCGGAGGACGGCAGCGCGATCAGCACGTCGCCGTGCCGGATGCGCGAGCCGTCAATGATGCGGCTCTTCTCCACCACCGCCACGCAGAAACCGGCCAGGTCGAAGTCGCCGTCGACGTACATGCCGGGCATCTCCGCCGTCTCGCCGCCGACCAGGGCGCAGCCGGCCAGCTTGCAGCCCTGGGCGATGCCGCGGATGACGTGCGCCGCCACCGCGGGTTCGAGCTTACCGGTCGCATAGTAGTCCAGGAAGAACAGCGGCTCGCCACCCGACACCAGCACGTCGTTGACGCACATCGCCACCAGGTCCTGGCCCAGGCCGGCGACGCGACCGCTGTCGATGCCCAGGCGCAACTTGGTGCCGACGCCGTCGGTGCCGGACACCAGGATCGGCTGCTTGTACTTCTTGGGCAGGCTGACCAGGGCGCCGAAACCGCCCACCCCGGCCAGCACCTCGGGCCGGCGCGTGGAGCGCACGATCTTCTTGATGTCGTCGACCAGGGCGTCGCCGGCGTCGATGTCGACCCCCGCATCGCGGTAGGTCAGGGAGGCGGAAGGCTGGGGTTTGCCGTTACGGGGCATGGGTGTCGGGAGTTTTCGTGGGCGCGGACGAGCCGAAGAAGTATCATTTTACCTCCCTTGCCCGCATCCCATCCTCATGGCCGAACCGACCGAGCTGCCGACGCCCAAAACCGACCCGGTCGGCACCGAGGCGGTGACCCTGCTGCGCCAGAACTGGGGCTGGCTGGCCGCCGGCGCCGTGGTGCTGGTGCTGCTGTACCTGCTGGGACCGATCCTGACGCCGTTCCTGTTCAGCGCCGGCCTGGCCTACCTGGGCGACCCGCTGGTGGACCGGCTGGAACGCCTGCGCCTGTCGCGCACGCTGGGCGTGGCGGTGGTGTTCCTGGGCTTCTTCGGCCTGCTGGTGACGGCGCTGGTGCTGATGGTGCCGATGCTGGAGGAGCAGATCGTCACCTTCGCCCAGAACATCCCGGAATGGCTCAAGTGGCTGCAGGACGTGGGCCTGCCGCGCCTGGGCGTGCACCTGCCGCACGGCATGCGGCTCGACGCCACCAGCCTGCGCAACGCCATCACCCACAACCTCACGGAAGCCGGCGACATCGCCACCACCGTGCTGAGCCGGGTCGGCGAGAACACGCCGCTGCTGATCGGGTTCCTGGCCAACCTGCTGCTGGTCCCGGTGGTCACCTTCTACCTGCTGCGCGACTGGGACCGGCTGGTGGCGCGCATCGACCAGCTCATCCCGCTGCGGCTGCGGCCGCGCGCCGAGGCGCTGGCGCGCGAGACCGACGGGGTGCTGTCCGCGCTGATCCGCGGCCAGCTATTGGTGATGGCGGCGCTGGCGGTCTACTACAGCGTGGCCCTGACCCTGGCCGGCCTGAAGGTGGCGCTGCTGATCGGCGTCGTCACCGGGCTGGTCAGCTTCATCCCCTACCTCGGCTTCATCAGCGGGTTGCTCGCCGCCTGCATCGCCATGGTGGTGCAGACGCAGGAGCTGTCGCCGCTGTTGTGGGTGGCGCTGGTATTCGGCGTCGGCCAGGTGCTGGAGAGCGCGGTGCTGACGCCGATGCTGGTCGGCGACCGCATCGGCCTGCACCCGGTGGCGGTGATCTTCGCCATCCTCGCCGGCGGCCAGCTGTTCGGCTTCGTCGGCGTGCTGGTGGCGCTGCCGACGGGGGCGGTGCTGGCGGTGCTGCTGCGCCACGCGCGGCAGAGCTGGCTGCGCAGCCCGCTGTACGTCGGCACCGGCGGTCCGCCGCCGGCACCGCCGCCCGCGCCGTGATCGGCACCCAGCTCACGCTGTCGGTACAGCTGGCGGAAGCGGCGGCATTCGACAACTTCCATGCCGGCCCCAACGCCGCCGCGGTGGCAGCGCTGCGCGAGCTGGCCGAGGCCGACGGCGGCCGCGCCTCGATCCTGCTGCACGGCGCCAGCGGCAGCGGTCGCACCCATCTGCTGCAGGCGGTCGCGCGCGCCGCGGCGCGCCTGGGCCGCCGCGCAGCCTACCTGCCGCTGGCGCAGTTCGCCCGC
>JARLJS010000082.1 GCA_031291075.1 Nevskia sp.
CCCGCCCCCGGCCCCCCCCGCCCGCCCCCCGCCCCCCCCCCCGCGCGCGCGCCCCCCCCCCCCCGCCCCCCCCAACGCAGCGCCAAAGTAATGGTCAACAGGCCCTAGGGAACCTCTGAACAATTCCATGCCCCGACTGCCTTGGACTCAAGCACAGAACCCTCTCCCCCGCGGTCACGGCTCACACCTGATTCGCGCCAGGGTCCGCACCCCACGATGAAGCTCGACACGGGCGTGGCAGGGAGGCGGCGCCCGAGCATGCGCCTCAGGCTTCTGGTCGGCGGGCTGGTGCTGCTCGTCATCTGCCTGGCCGCCGTCGCGTTCCTCGGCCTGGGAGGTGCGGCAGGCGCCGCCCTGGCGCTGCAACTCTGGCTGGGCGGAGCGACGCTGCTGGCGGTGCTCGTCGCCTACCTGGCGCTCGGCGACCGGTCCGGCAAGCCCGGCTCCGGCGCTGAAAGATCCGAGCCTGCATTTGCCGCCCCGGCGGTGCAGGCGCCGGCTCCGCCCGCGCCGACAGGACCCGACCGCCGCATGGCGCAACTGGAAGCGGCGCTGACCGACAACGAGGAACTGCGCCGCAAGATGGAGGCGCTCAGTTCCTCCCAGGCCGTGGCCGAACGTCTGTTCCGCTCCACGCTGGACACCGTGACCGACCGGCTGATCATGGTCTCCGCCGGTTGCGTCGTCGAGATCAGCCCCTTCGCCGCGAGCTTCCTCGGCCTGGACCGGACCAAGGTGGTCGGGCGCGAATTCGACGAAGTGGTGCGGCTGTTCGACCTCGCGCAGGACAAGCCCGAGGAACACCGCCTGCGTGGACTGACCCGGCCCGGCGAGTCCGGCGCGCCGCGGCACGAGCAGATCGAAACGCTGTTCATGCCGGTGATCGGCGAGCCGCAGCGTGTGCTGGTGTCGGTGACGCCGGTAAGCGGCGCGGCGGATGAAGCTGCCGCCGTGATGGTGCGACTGGAACCGGTCCTGGACGAGGCGCGGGAGCCGCTGACGCGCCCGGCGGAAGGCTCCTCCTCCGGCACCGATTTCGCCACCGGGCTGCCCGGGCGCGAAGCGCTTGGGGTGCAACTGCGTGAGCTGATGGCCAATGCGGACGCCACCTCCACGGTGCATGCGTTGCTGCTCGTCGCGGTCGACAACCAGGTGCAGGTCACGGACAGCCTCGGCTACCGCGCCGGCGACGAACTGATGTACGGCGTGGCGCAGATCCTCTGCGACATGGTTGGCGCGCGCGGCACCTGCTACCGCGTCGGCGGCGACGTGCTGGGCGCCATGCTGCCCCGCGTCAGCGCAGCGCAGGCGGCCGAGATCGGCAAGCGCGTCGGCGTCGCTGTCAGCGGCCGCACCTTCACCTGCGGCGACATCCGCTTCGAATCCTCGGTCAGCATCGGCGTCGCCGACAGCACCGCCGACAGCGTCAGCGCCGACAGCCTGCAGGAACATGCACACACCGCCCTGGCCAAGGCGCGCTTCGAAGGCAACGGCACCTCCCGCGTCTACGAAGCGGGTGACAGGATCCCCGAGCAGCAGCGCCGCTCCGACCGCGAATGGATCAGCTGGCTGCAGCGCCGCCTCGGATCCGGCCACCTGCGCCTGGCTTCACAGGACATCCAGCCGCTGGCGGAGGGCAAGGACGTAAAGCCCATGTTCGAGGTCTACGCGCGCATCGAGGACGAGGACGGGGTGTGGGTGACGCCGCGTTCCTTCCTCGGCGCGGTCGAGCGCTACCAGTTCACCGGCAAGCTGGACCTGCAGGTGCTGGAGGCGGTGCTGGGCGAGCTGAACCGCCGCCCGGACATCCTCAACCGCTACGAATTCGCCTCCATCAACATGAGCGCGGCGTCGATGACCGACCCCGCCTTCGCCGCCGAAGTGCTGCAGGCCATCGCCCTCACCGGCGTGCCCGGCCACTACATCTGCATCGAGGTCGACGAAAACCACGCCTTGAGCAACCAGTCGGCGCTGCGCCGCTTCATGCAGACCGTGCGTCCGGCCGGCATCCGCTTCGCGCTGGATCGTTACCGCGGGGTCGGCGGCCTGTACGAGCTGCGCGAGTTGCCGATCGACTACGTCAAGCTGCACGAGTCCCTGCTGCAGTGCCTCGACCCCGCGCTGGCCGACAAGATCGGCCTGCGCCACCTGAGCTGGGTCTGCGAGCTGGCGCACATGCACAAGGCGGTGGCCGTGGCCACCGGCGTCGAGCGCCAGGAGATTCTGCCCCTGCTGCGTACCAATGGCGTCGACTTCGCCCAGGGCGTGGCGATCAACAAGCTGGGGCCGATGCTGGTCTGAGCGGCGCCGGCCCGGCCCCAGGGCGGGCCGTGCTCCTACAGGCTGACGAAGAACGCGGCCGAGCCCAGGGAAATGGCCCAGAGCAGCCTCTGTGGCATCTGCCCCTGCCGGACACAAAGCAGGATGAACGGCACCAGCAACGGATACACCAGCCGAAAATCCTGGTGGCACGAAAACGGGTGCATGAAGCGCAGGGTCAGGATGCTCAACAACCACAGCGCTCCCAGCAGCGTCAGCGGCATGTTGCGCCAGGATGCCGCAAGCGGGAATGGGCGATCGAACAGCCTGACGAGTACCAGCACGACCAGCCAGAGCAGGGCCACACCCCAGAAGATCGCGATACGCCGGTGCCAGGTGCCGTCAAAGGAAAATTCTCCGGACAGCGACGACCGCAGCAGGTAGTTCCAGAAGTTGGTACGTCCGGTGGCATCGTCACGCGAATCCACCCACGGCATACTCAAGAACACCGGGACGTCCAGCGGCAGGTAGTTTCGGAGCGAGTTGGGCACGCGCAGATTCGCATCGAGTATGGCGACACTGGGGTCGAGAATGTTCGCCATCCGGCCATGCGACCAGTAGTAGACGTTTCTCCCCAGGCTGAGCACCATTCCGGCTGCGATGATCCCGCCGGCGAGTGCCGCGTCCGTCAGCACGCGCAGGCGGCGACGGTTCGACAACAGACGCACCGCCAAAAGTCCCCCACAGGCAGCGACCAGCACCATGGCGCTGCTCTTGCACAACAGGCTGGCTGCGATGAAGACCGCCATCCACACGAAGTGGCTGCGTTTGCCGCTGCGCCACCAGCGGAGCATGAACCAGCTCGCTACTGCCGCCCCGGCACATAGAGCCGAATCGTTGCCGATACGCGCGCTGTTGATGACGCCGTCCGGCCAAAGGCCCACCGCAGCGGTGGCCACCGCAAGCGCATCAGGCCGGCGCCGCAGCGCGAGACGCAGGGTTCCGGCCGAAGCCGTCAGGAACACCAACCACAATATGACCGCAAAGGCCTGCAGCCCTTCCGGCGGGTTGATGCCGAGCCACTGCGCCCAACGCCACACCAGCGCTCCTGCAACATAATAGAGCGGCGGTTGAAAATACTCCCAGCCCTGATCAGGTCGCGGCAGTGCAAGAGCCTCCGCCACGGTTTCGACGTAGCCGATATGACCTGATTCCCCCAGCAGCTTCACGTCGTAGTTTCGCGACGTCCAGGATGTGGCCGACCAGTAGCAGCAGAGGACGGCCAGGGATCCGCAGAGAATGACGATCTGGACGCGGTTCAGCCGGAACGCCCGTGCCAGCAACACCAGCCAAGGCAGCAACGCCCCGAAAACCAGCAGGCGCCGCCATCCGAGCACAGGGCGAAAGACGATACCTCCCACGCCGAGGTAGTTGTCGACGACGAACTCCAGCTCGTTGCTGCCGTTGTGCAGCCAGGGCGACAAATCGATCTTGAAACCATTGCGCCAATCGTTCAAACCGCCCAGCGGCACCTTGTCGATCGGCACCGCCTGTCCGTTGATGCGCAAGACGGCCAGATGATCATCCGGAATGATGGTCCAGACGCGGCTGGTGAACGGATTCACCTGGAGCTGGAGCAGAAGCCGGTCACCGCTGGTGGCTTCCCAGAATCGCCACGGCATTTCCACCGCCTCGGTGTGGCCGCTCGACAGCTGCTCGACAGCCGGACTATGGGGATAGAGCAAGCGAAGCGTTGCACTTAGCGCGAGCCCACCCAATAGGGCGAGCGCAGCAAGAACCATCGGCACTCTCACCCAAGGCGGCAATCCCGGCGGCGAAGTTTTCATTTCAAATGCTCCATCCCCCTCCCGCCCTCGACGCGGCATCGAATCAGCCGTCACATAGGTCACTCATACGGCCAGCACCCGGCTCATCAGACAAGGGTCTTACAGCCACGCCGCGCGACAATGCCATCGCTCATGCAGTGGTACCCCCCCGGGGAAATCAGCATACCGCACCTGCTTCGCGCCAACGGCGTCGATTTCGCGCAGGGCGCGGCGATCAACGAGCTGGGGGCGATGCTGCTCTGAGCGATGCCAGTCCCGTGACCGCGCCCATAGGGACGACGTTCTGATGAATTCGCGATCGTCATTCCGGCGCAAGCCGAATCCACGGAATTCAGCGCGGCGCTGTGCGCCCCTGGACCCCGGCTTTCGCCGGGGTGACCATTGATCAGAGGTTCCCTACCTAGGCGGTGCCAGGTCCAGGATCAGGCAAGTGGTGGTGCAGTGGGCATACAGCCGCCCCGCCGGGTCGACCAGGCGTCCCTCGGCGGTGGCCACCCGGCCGCCGGCGTGGATCACCTTGCCTTCGGCCCGCAACGGCCCGCTGTCCTGCGTCAGCCCCCGTACGTAGTTCACCTTGAGCTCCAGCGTGGTGTAGCCCTTGCCCGCCGGCAGCGCCGTGTGCACCGCGCAGCCGACGCAGGAGTCGAGCAGTGTCGCGATCCAGCCGCCGTGGACGCTGCCGGATGGGTTGTAGTGGTCGAACTTCGGCGTGCCCTGGAACACGGCGCGGCCCCGCTCCGCCTCGACCAGGATGAAGTCCAGCGTGCGCGCGATCGGCGGCACCGGCAGCTCGCCGCCGAGGATGCCCTGCATCAGCTCCAGGCCGGTGCGCCGCGCCGGCAGGTCCGCCGGGATCACGCCATTGGCCGCGAAGCCCTGCCGCAGCGCCGCCTCGCGCTCCAGCCATTGCGCCCTCACCAGGTCGTGCGCCGCATCGGGTACGTTTTTCATGCCATGCTCCTGTTACGTGTATATACACGTGTGTATATACACACTATAATGCCGCGCATGCCAGGCCGCAACCGACACCGATGAATCCCCCTTCCGTCACGCCGCCGGTGCGCGGCTGCACCTGCTTCCGCCTGCGGCAACTGACGCGCCGCGTCACGCAGCACTACGACTCGCACCTGGCGCGCGCGGGACTGCGCGTCACCCAGTACGGCCTGCTCAGCATGCTGGTGCGCACCGATTCCATGAGCCTGTCCGAGTTCGCGGCGCGGATGGAAATGGACCGCACCACCCTGACGCGCAACCTGGGACCGCTCGAAACAGCCGGCTGGGTGAGCGTGACCGCCGGCAAGGATGCGCGCAGCCGCGCGGTACGGCTCATCGCCGCCGGCCGTGCCGTGTGGGAGACGGCCAAGCCGCACTGGCGCCAGGCGCAGGACGAGCTGAACGCCGCGCTGGGCACCGATCGCGTGGCGGCCTTGCACGGCCTGCTGGACGACTCGCTGACTCGCTTCCACCTGGCGCTGGACAGCACGGAGCCATCCGCCGCGCCTTGAGTTGGTTACAGGCCCAGTTCGCTCAGCCCGGGGAAATCGGCCGGACGCGGCCCGAGCTGCGGCCAGGTCAAGCGGCGCTCGCTTTCCCGGATCGGCACGTCGTTGATGCTGGCCTCGCGCCGGCGCATGAGCCCATGCTCGTCGAACTCCCACTGCTCATTGCCGTGGGCGCGGAACCAGTTGCCCGAATCATCGTGGAATTCGTACTGGAAGCGCACCGCGATGCGGTTGTCGTGGAAGGCCCATACCTCCTTGATCAGGCGGTAGTCCAGCTCGCGCGCCCACTTGCGGCGCAGGAACTCGACGATGGCCGGGCGGCCCTGGAAGAACTCGGCACGGTTGCGCCAGCGGCTGTCCTCGGTATACGCCAGGGCCACGCGCTCGGGATCGCGCGAGTTCCAGGCGTCCTCGGCCATGCGGGCCTTCTGCGCGGCGGTCTCGGCGGTGAACGGCGGCAGCGGCGGGCGGGGGCTCATGATTTGACTCTCCGGCACGGGTGCCGTAGAGACTCTACCCCAATGCAAGCCTTCAGGGAGACTCCATGCATACCCGCCGCGTCGCGGTGCTGATCCTTGCCGTGTGCGCCGGCCCCGCCGCCGCGCAGAACGATTCCTGCACGCCGTATCCGGAGGCCTTCGCGCAAGGCTTCTATCGCAGCGACTACGCCTTCTTCAACGAGCCGCCGGAGCAGCTGCGCAAGCTGGTCGCGCCGGAGCTGCTCGAACTGCTGCAGCGCGAGCGGCGCTGCGCCGAGCGGCACGGCGGCTGCCGGCTGCACCTGGATCCCTGGCTGGGCGGCACCGACGGCAGCATCGGCTACCCGCAGCAGTTCCACCGCGAATCGCAGGAAGCGTCTGCCGCCGTGGTGGCGATGAGCTACCCGCTAACCACCACCGGCGCGCAGCCGGCGCGGACCAACACCGTCAGGCTGACGCTGCGCAAGGCGCCCGCTAGCGGTTGCTGGCAGGTGCAGGACTTCGTCACCCCGACCGGGGAATCCCTGCTGCAGATGCTCGGTCCGCCGGGGCAGCCCTGAACCTCGCCCAGGGCCGCCCCGGCGGCACGATCAGCGCACGAACGCGGTGGCCGGCGCCAACGGCAGTGTGATGCGCGAGGGATTGGCGGCGTCGCGCTGGATCTCGTACTTGCCCATCAGCTTGGACAGGTTCCACGGCGGCGGGATCAGGTGCGGCAGGTCGCCGGTGCCGATGCGCAGGCGCAGGCGGTGGCCCGGCTCGAACATCCAGAACGCCGGGCGCACCTGGATGTCGTAGCGGGTGACCTGGTTGGGCGTGACCGGCTCCAGCGAATCGCGCGTCAGCACGTGCCAGGGCAGCAGGATCTCGCCGCTGTCGGTGGTCCAGGTGTTGGCCTGGTCGAGCGCGCGGAAGGTGCCTTCGATCGAGCCGCCGGTGATCTCCTGCGCCGAGCCGTCCGGCGCCACGTCGTCGACGTGTAGCTGCAGCGCGATATCGGTGGAGCTGGTGGCGGCGAAGAGGGTGGCACCGATCTGGCCGGCCAGCGCCGTCTCCTCGGCGAACGGCTGCGACTCGTAGGCCAGCAGCAACGGCGTCGGCGAGACGTGGGTGGCGCACTGGTCGTTGAGCTTGAGCCACCACAGGAAGAAGTCCGGCAGGCCGGCGATGAACTGCTCCAGGTCCTGGTTGCAGAAGTTCTGGAAGCCGGTATAGACGATCCTGTCGCTGGCCTGGACCGTCATCGGCTTGGCCGCGGTCAGGCTGTGCGCCCCCAGGTAGAAGGTCTGCGCCGGCGCCTCGGTCAGCGGGTAGTGGCTGGTCTCGATGACGTGGAATTCCTGGTCGAGCACGTGCAGCGGCGTGGTGGTGGCGTCGATGCCGTTGTTCACGCCCTTGAGCCAGCGGTCGAACCAGGCGATCTGGATGTTCTGCAGGTTGCTCTGCAGGTCGTACTGCGGCGTGACCGCCTCCGGGATGTGATAGAACGGCCCCCACAGCTCCTGGTAGCGACTCGACACCGTCTGGCTCGCCAGCATGGGTGCGCCGACCGGGCGGCCCACCGAGGCGTTCTGCAGGCCGGAGTAGTCGAGCAGGTCGCCGGCCTGGAACACGTCATACATGCCACCGACCACGTACACCGCGACGCCGTTGGCCACCACGTCGGCCAGCGCGTCGCGGGCGGTGCGCGCCTGGTGCCAGAAGCTGCCGTCGTAGGCGTCGTCACCGTTGCCGAGGGTGTTGAGCACCATGCTGAACACGCCGTCCGGCCGGAACAGGTTGGCGGTGTTGGTGAGCAGGCGCGGGATCAGCTCCCCCTTGGCGCAGGAGCCGGTCAGGCAGGCCACGATCAGGTCCTCGTCCGGCACGATGAACTGGCCGCCGAGGATGCCGAAGCTCTCGATGTCGAACATGCCGTCGTTGTCGAGCAGCTCGCGGTAGGCATCGTTGCCGGGGAAGATCGGGAAAATCGCCTTCAGCGGCGAGTTCGGACCCAGCGCCTGGGCGGCGAAGATCTGGTCCAGCGCCTCATAGGACTCGCTGATCATGCCGACCTTGCCGTTGGAATTGGGCAGCCTGGCGGCCCAGTTGATCACCGTCACCGAATCCTGCTGCTCGCGCGGGCCGAGCAGAGAGTGCTGGCCGCCGGACACGCCGGTGCCGCGCACGTCGACGATGACGTCGATATAGCCACGCTTCACCAGCCAGGAGCCCCAGCCGTCGGCGTCGGCCAGCTCGCCCAGCATCACGCTGCCGCCCGCGGCGAGCGTGCCCAGCACGTAGGCGTTGTTCTTGCCGTACGGGGCCTCCGTGACGATCACCGGGAACGGCCCGGCGGCGGGCTTGCCCGTGGCGGGATCGGTAGGCACGTAGACGTCGGCATACAACACCACGCCGTCGGTCATGGTGATCTTCTGGTTGCTTTGCACCTGCATGCCGTAGCTTTGCGGCGGCGCAGTCCAGCCGGCCGGCACGCCGAATTGGGGCGTAACCGTGGGCAGCACCGAAGCGGCCTGGACCGGTGCCGCCAGCGCCGGCAGCAGCGCGGCCGCCAGCGCCGCCAGCCGCCGGGCGCGGCGCACGAATGAGGTGGCGGAAACGGCCGCATGGCCGCGGGGGAATGCGCGCATGATGTTCTCCTCACGAGTGGCGCGGCATTCGGCGGAAAAGGCCCGCCCTCGCCGTGCGCTATTTTTTAATGGCCCGGCGATTGTTGTGGAGCGCCCGCGCGGTGCCATCCCTTGATGCCGCACGAACGTACCACCCGCTGTCAGCCCGACGGGACAGCGGAACGAGCCAACTTGCTTAGCTTTACGGGCCAATACGTCGCCGGCCCGTCCCGCGCGATCATTCGACCATCAGATGAAAATGCAGGTAGGCGATCTCCTGCACGCCGGGACCGTTGGTGACGATCTTCCAGCGCGTCAGCCCCTCGTGCTCGGCCACGTCGCGCATCAGGGCGATGCAGCCGAATACCACCGCCTGGTCGGCAGGCGTGACGTCCAGCAGATTGCGGATATCCCGGCGCGGGAAGAAGACCAGGTCGACGCGGGCCTCGGGCTTGGGGCTGCGAATGCCCACGCACTCGCGGCTGCGCCCCACGATGTCCGGCATCAGCCCGGGCGCCACCCGCAGCCCCACCGAGGCGAGCAGGCCCAGCACCTGCGCATCGGACAGGCATGCGTCGGCGGATTCGCACTGGCGCAGCGGCGGCAACGGCCGCGCCTGGGTGCGGACAAAAACGGCGGCGCCGCAGGCGAATCCGGCGGCGAACAGAAACACACAAGCAAGAACTTTGGCGAATCGCATGGACTTGATCGACTGCAGATGGCCGGCGCGGCCCGGCCGCGCCGGATAAGACGCCGGATTTTACCGGCCGCCGCCCCGCCTCTCCATCCGGCACGAAGTTTGCTCCCCGGCTACGGGAGAATGGGATCGGGAAGCCGCACATGGAGGCAAGTCTGTTCGGACGCTTCAAGCAGGGGCTGCACAGCGGCTCCTACTCGCGTGCGACCATGACCGTGACCTCCGAGCTGCTCAGCTTCGAGGTGGGGATTTTCTTCCGCGACCGCTACGCCTTCACCCCCGGGGAAGTACGCCGTTTCCACAAGACGGACGCCGGGGTGCGGATTTACCATAGCCGCGCCGACTGCCTGTCGCCGATCGTGTTCAAGGTGGACCTGTTCCGTAGCCAGAACCTCACCCTGAAGACCATCAAGCGGATGGGCTTCGTGCCGCGCGGCCATATCGACCACGCCGCGCGCTGAAACGGGGCAGCGGGCCCGTCGATGGCGTAAGTCCTTTGAACTTCGCGGCAATGGGGTAAGCCTTATATTCCACGTGCTCCCGGATACTCCGAAGGGTGTTTCAAATTTCTCTTGCCGACTATAGCACTAAGTGCTATATATAATGACGTTAAGGAATTTAGGCATGGCGGTCTATACGACGCGGTGGTTCGACCGCTGGGCCAGAAAGCAAGGACTGAGTGCGCGGTCCCTGTGCGAAGCGGTGCAGGAAATGTCCGCCGGGCTTTACGAAGCCGATCTTGGCGGAGGATTGCTGAAAAAGCGGATTGCCCGGCCCGGTCAGGGCAAGAGCGGCGGTTTCCGCACTCTGGTGGCGACCAACAAAGGCAACCGGTGGATTTTTGTGTTCGGCTTCGCAAAGAACGAGCGGAGCAACATCGACAGGGACGAGGAAGAGGCTCTGAAAAAGCTGGCGACGCACCTGTTGTCTTTGACGTCGCACGCCATAAGTAAGGCACAGGGCACCGGTGAATTGAGAGAGGTGGATTGCCATGCGGAAGACTAAATCCAAAATTCTTGAGGCCGTTCACGAAACGGCAAAGGGTCTGCACGACGCCGGCGTAATGGATCAGGTCACGCTACGGGAGTTTGACCGGCTGTGCCTGCCTCCCGTGGAAGCACTGAACCCCGAGCAGATCAAGAGAATTCGCGAAAGCTCGCGGGTGAGCCAGGCGGTATTCGCGGCGCTTCTCAACACCAGCGTTTCCACGGTGCAAAAGTGGGAAATCGGTCAGAAGAAACCCACGGGTGCTGCCCTCAAGCTGCTGCACCTTGTGCGAAAAAAGGGACTGGAGATAGTAGCCTAGGAGTTATTCAGAGGTTCCCTGGCTTATGAGCTTTACCTCCCGCATCGGCCTGCGCAGCCACGTCTTCGGCGATCTGCGCGAACTGTTGGCCAAGGCCAGCCCGGAGCGCTCAGGCGACCGGCTCGCCGGCATCGCCGCCGCCGACCGCGAGGAGCGGGCCGCGGCCAAGCTGGCGCTGGCCGACCTGCCGCTGAGGGTCTTGCTGGAACGCCCGCCGATCCCCTACGAGACCGACGAAGTCAGCCGCCTGATCTGCGACACGCACGACGACGACGCCTTCGCGCCGGTGCGTCACATGACGGTCGGCGAGCTGCGCGACTGGCTGCTGTCCGACCACGCCGACGGCGAGACGCTGCGGCGGCTCGCCCCCGGCCTCACGCCGGAGATGGCGGCGGCGGCGAGCAAGCTGATGCGCAACCAGGACCTGATCCTGGCGGCGCGCAAGTGCCGGGTGGTGACCCGCTTCCGCAACACGCTGGGGCTGCAGGGCCGCCTGGCGGTGCGGCTGCAGCCCAACCACCCGACGGACGATCCCAAGGGCATTGCCGCCAGCATCCTCGACGGCCTGCTCTACGGCGCCGGCGACGCGGTGATCGGCGTCAACCCGGCCACCGACGAGCCGGCGCGGCTGCTGACGCTGTGGCGGCTGCTCGACGAGCTGATCGCGCGCTTCGACATCCCCACCCAGTCCTGCGTGCTGACCCACGTCACGCGCCAGATCGAGGCGATGGAACGCGGCGCGCCGGTGGACCTGGTGTTCCAGTCGATCGGCGGCACCGAGGCGCTCAACCGCAGCTTCGGCATCGACCTGGCCCTGCTGGGCGAGGCGCGGCAGGCGGCGCTGGCGCTGGGGCGCGGCAGCCTGGGCGACAACGTCATGTACTTCGAGACCGGCCAGGGCAGCGCGCTGTCGGCCAACGCCCACCACGGCGTCGACCAGCAGACGCTGGAGGCGCGCGCCTACGCGGTGGCGCGCGCCTACTCGCCGTTGCTGGTGAACACGGTGGTCGGCTTCATCGGCCCGGAGTATCTCTACGACGGCAAGCAGATCACGCGCGCCGCGCTGGAGGACCATTTCTGCGGCAAGCTGCTGGGGCTGCCGATGGGCGTGGACGTCTGCTACACCAACCACGCCGAGGCCGACCAGGACGACATGGACAACCTGCTCCTGCTGCTGGGCGCGGCGGGCGTCAACTACATCATGGGCGTGCCGGGCGCCGACGACATCATGCTCAACTACCAGAGCACCAGCTTCCACGACGCGCTCTACCTGCGCCGCGCGCTGACCCTGCGCCACGCGCCGGAGTTCGAGGACTGGCTGCGGCGCATGGGCATCGTCGACCAGGCCGGGCAGCTGCGCGAAGCCGGCGCCGCCGTGCCGGCGCTGACCGCGTTCGCCGAGGCGGTGGCATGACGGACCCTACGGCGCCGGCTGCCGCCGTGGGCGTCAGCGTGGACTCCTGGGGCGCGCTGCGCCGTCACACCGCCGCCCGCATCGCGCTCGGCCGCAGCGGCGCCAGCCTGCCCACGCGGGCGGCGCTGGAGTTCGAGCTGGCCCACGCGCAGGCGCGCGACGCCGTGCTCACGCCGCTCGACGCCGGCGCCCTGTGCGCCGCGCTCGAAGCGGACGGCTGGACCACCCTGCGCGTGCATAGCCGCGCGCCGGACCGCGCCGCCTACCTGGCCCGTCCGGACTGGGGCCGCCGGCTCGACGCGGACTCCGCCACGGCCCTGGTTGCGCCCGCGGACCCACCCGACCTGGTGCTGGTGCTCAGCGATGGGCTCTCCGCCGTCGCCCTGCAGCGCCACGCCCCGCCGCTGCTGCGCGCCCTGCGTCCGCTGCTGCCGGCCGGCCTGCGCCTCGGCCCGCTGGTGGTGGCCACGCAGGCGCGGGTGGCCCTGGCCGACGAGGTGGCGGAGCGGCTGGGCGCGCGCGTGGCGGTGAGCGTGATCGGCGAACGTCCCGGCCTGTCCTCTCCGGACAGCCTTGGTCTTTATCTTACCTACGAGCCGAGAGTCGGCCGCCACGACGCCGAGCGCAACTGCATCTCCAACATCCGCCCGCAGGGACTCGCCTGCGAGGCGGCGGCGCAACAACTCGCCGCGCTGCTGCAGGCAGCCTTGAACCTGCGCTGCTCGGGCGTGGCGCTGCGCTTCGACCCGGCCCAGGCCTTGCCGGGCCCGTCTTTGTAGGAAGCCGGCGGGGCATGCAACACTAGGCCGTATCAGAGGGCCTAAGCCATAAGCATGTCCAAACCGGAAAACCTCGTGGCCCCCGCCGGCGGGACACCGCCGCTGCCGCGCTCCGCCGCCAGCTTCGGCCTCAACGCCTGTGCGCTGGCGGCCGGCATCGCCACCGTCTTCGGCCTGCTCAAGTGGTACATCGGCGCCGGCCACAGCAACTACCTGCTGGTGGCGATGGTCGCGTGCAGCGTGGTATTTGCCGTCATCGGCCTGGGCGAGCTGGCCTGGCTGCGGCCGCAGAACAATCCTTCCAGCGGCCTGGCAGGCGAGGCACTGCGGCCGGTCGACTTCGGCCGCGTGGCGGTGCGGCTGGCGGGCTTCGCGCTCACCCTCGGCATCATCGCGCTGGCCTACTGGATCTTCCCGGAATACCACGGCAGCTTCTACGATCCCTACTGGGGTTTCCTCGAGACGCTGGCGATCCCGGTGCTGCCGCTGGTGCCGTTCTACTTCGCCTGGACCGACCGCCGCCTGCAGGACCCGCACGACGCCTACTGGCACCTCGGCATGCTGGCCCTGCGCAGCGGCAGCGTCGACATCGACTGGGCGGCGCTGCGCTCGCACTTCATGGGCTGGGCCGTGAAGTGCTTCTTCCTGCCGCTGATGGCGGTCTACCTCAGCGGCGAGGTGCACACGCTCAACAACGTCTTCACCGCCCTGTCCAGGGACGGCATGGCGATCTACCACTTCCTCTACGAGCTCTCCTACACCGTCGACCTGCTGTTCTGCGTGGTGGGCTACACCATCACGCTGCGCCTGTTCGACTCGCACATCCGCAGCACCGAGCCCACCGCCTTCGGCTGGGTCATCGCCCTGGTCTGCTACCAGCCGTTCTACTCGGTGATCGGCAGCTACTACCTGCACTACGACGACAGCATCTACTGGGACAACTGGGGCATCCTCAGTGCCTGGCCGCCGCTGCGCTACCTCTGGGCGGCGGCGATCATCGCGCTGCTGTTCATCTACGGCCTCTCCACGGTGGCCTTCGGCCTGCGCTTCTCCAACCTGACCTACCGCGGCATCATCACCGCCGGCCCCTACCGCTTCACCAAGCACCCCGCCTACCTGTCGAAGAACCTGAGCTGGTGGCTGATCTCGGTGCCCTGGGTGTGGGAGGCGCACTGGTACGAGGCCGTGCGCAACTGCTGCATGCTGGCCCTGCTCAACCTGGTCTACTACCTGCGCGCGCGCACCGAGGAGAGCCACCTGAGCCTGCGCGACCCCGACTACGTCGCCTACGCGCTGTGGATGGAGGAGCACGGCCTGCTGCGCAGGCTCGGCCGCCTGCTGCCGGTGCTGCGTTACCGGCCGCCGGCAACGACGGCCAACACCAAGGCGGCGGTAGCACGGAATTAGCGTGATGCCCCATTGACCTCATCTCGCCTCTCTCCCTGGGAGAGGCCGCGCCGCGAGGCGCGGGTGAGGGCGCTCCGTAGCAGCCGCGGTCAAGTCCTTCCAGCCGTGCCGCCCTCACCCCTGCCCCCGTCCCAAAGGGAGAGGGACTGGACATCACACCAGGTATCCCGACCAGTATCCACGCATCAACTGGTGCGCCCATGCCGGCTGGCGCACCGGTGTACGCGGCAGGAACTCCGTCATCACCGGTTTGATATCCAGCACCGGCGTGCCGTCGATGGCGTCGAGCCCGCGCACCTCCAGGCTGCGTCCGTCCCGGCCCAGGATCTCCACGATGGTGCTGCCCAGCCGGTTGGGCCGGTCCTTGCCGCGCTGGGCGAAGATCCCCACCAGCGGCCAGTCGCGGTTGCCGCGCAGATGACGGGCGCCGCGCACCACCGCCTCCGGCGCGGCGAGGTGGAAGTGGAACAGGATCTCGGCATGGGAGAACTCCGCCAGGCCTTCTAAGCATTCGGGCCCCAGCGATTCCACCAGCTCGATGCGCGCCGGCACCGCATCCCAGCCGTCGTCGACCGGCTCCCGTCTGGCGCTGCGCACGTAGGCGACCGGCTCGATTTCGATCATGGGTTCTCCCCTCTTCGCCCCGCGTTCCCGGGCGGTACGGCACCGGCTGGGGCCCGCTCGTCCCTCAACGGCGCACGTTTGGCTTTCACAATCCGGATGCCGCACAATACGTCATTAAGATGTAACAAAGCTGTGCTAGCGCCGTGAACCCCCAGGGAGTCCATTGAAACGCCTTCGGCTGTCGCTGTTCGTCGCCCTGTTGCTCGGACTGATCGTCTGGGGCTGCGGCCGCTCGTCCGAAGTGCAGGCAGGGGCGCCCGCGCCCGCCGTGCGGACGGCCGCCAACGCGGCGGCGGTGCACCAGCAGCTGCGGCGCGCCGGCAACTGGCTGGTGGACGGCGACGGCCGGGTGGTGATTGTGCACGGAGTCAACGCCGTGTGGAAGCGCGCGCCCTACGTGGCGCCGGACTCGGTGAACGGCTTCACCGCCGCCGACGCCGACTGGCTGGCCGCCAACGGCTTCGACGCGGTGCGCCTGGGCGTGCTGTTCGCCGGCGTGATGCCGCAGCCGCACATGGTGGACAGCGCCTACCTCGACCAGGTCGACCGCATCGTGCAGCTGCTGGCGGCGCGCGGCATCTACGTGCTGCTGGACTTCCACCAGGACCTGTTCAGCGAGCGCTACCAGGGCGAGGGCTTTCCCGACTGGGCGACGCAGCCCAGCCGCTTCGACTCCACCGCCAGGCTGGGCTTCCCGCTGAACTATTTCACCCCGCCGGTGAGCCAGGCCTTCGACCGCCTGTGGGACGACAGCGCCGGCCTGCAGGACGACTACCGCGACGCCTGGGCCGCGGTGGCAACGCGCTTTGGCGCGCAGGACCACCTGATGGGCTACGAGCTGATCAACGAGCCCTGGCCGGGCAGCGCCTGGCCGGGCTGCGTGGCCCCGCAGGGCTGCGCCGGCTTCGAGAACGACCGCCTGCAGCCGATGTACGAACGCGCCCTGGCCGGCATCCGCGCCGCCGACCCGGACAACCTGGTGTGGGTCGAGCCGCAGATCCTGTTCGACTTCGGCGTCGCCTCCCACCTGGGCGAGCGCGCCATCAACGATCCCCAGCTCGGCTTTTCCTGGCACGACTACTGTCTGACCGAGGCGCTGCTGCAGACCTTTGGCCTCAAGCAGCTGCCCGCCTGCAGCCCGCTGGAGCAGCGCGTATACCGCCACGCGCGCGAAACCAGCCGGCGCCTCGGCTCGGCCTCGCTGATGACCGAGTTCGGCGCCAGCGACGACACCCTCGACATCGACCGGGTGGTGGGCTACGCCGACGACAACCTGGTCGGCTGGATGTACTGGTCCTACAAGAACTGGGGCGACCCCACCACCCAGGCGCAGAGCACCGGCGCGCAGAGCATGTTCGCCAACGACGCCAACCTCGGTTCGGTGAAGCTGGCCAAGCTGAAGGTGCTGGAACGCCCCTACCCGCAGGCGGTGGCGGGCACGCCGCTGGACTTCGGCTACGACACCGCCGCCAACGCCTTCACCCTCACCTATTCCACGGCGATGCTGGACGGCTCCTCGGCCCCGGATGGGCTGCTCACCGACATCTTCGTGCCGGCGCTGCAGTTCCCGCAGGGCTACGCGGCGAGCGTGGAAGGCGGCCACGCCGTTTCCGCCGCCAACGCCCCCCACCTGCTGGTCGCCGCCAACCCCGGCGCGGTGCTGGTCACGGTCAAGATCGTCGCGGCCTTGCACTAGAGCATTTTCTCTTTACGTGCACACATGTTGTTCCCCTCTCCCGCGTGCGGGAGAGGGGTAGGGGAGAGGGGCTTTGGGCCGGACGAAAAGCCCCTCTCCCGACCCTGCGGGCCACCCTCTCCCGCACGCGGGAGAGGGGAGCAATATGTATGCGTCTAAACTAGAGATGCTCTAGCCGGGCCGGCGCGATCTGCGCCACCAGGGAGCGGCAGCGCACCATATAGGCGCCGGGAAAAGAAAAGGCGGACTTACAGCCATCCATTGCTGCGGCATGCCGCCAAACGTCGGCTTCGCAGGAGGAGGGTGCGTACAGCAGCCGACTCGGTTACGCGCGGTACAGGTCACACACCATAAACCAAGCATAGGCCGTGCCAGCGCTGACCGTCCCGGTCTCGCCCCTTTGGCGGAGGTAGCTCCGGCCGGACCGGGCTAGCATCGCGCCACCTTCTCAACCCGGCACCCGACATGGCCTTCGTGATCGACGCAGAACTGGACATCGCCGCCCCCGCCGAGCTGGTCTGGCAGGTCATCACCGACTTCCCGCGCTACGCCGAATGGAACCCCTTCGTGACCGGCTGCGAGAGCAGCCTCAAGCCCGGCGACCCGATCGACCTGCAGGTGCGGGTGTTCTCGGACAAGCCGCAGGCGCAGCGCGAATGGATCCGCACCCACACCCCCGGTCGCGAATTCAGTTACAGCATGAAGCCGGTGCCGCTGGGCACCCTGCACAGCGCACGCTCCCACACCGTCATCCCGCTCGGGCCCGGCCGCTGCCGCTACCGTTCCCACTTCGAGCTGGCCGGCTGGCTGCAGCCGCTGGTGCGCGGCCTGCTCGGCGCCAGCCTGCGGCGCGGCTTCGCCGGCATGACGGAGGGGATCAAGACGCGGGCGGAGCGGTTGTGGAAGGAGCAGCAGGGCTAGCCGGCTTTCCGTTCAAGCGCGTACACGTTGACGGTCGTGTCTCGATCTGCGCGCTAAAAGCCCAGTCATCCGTCCCCTTCTTCTTTCCGTTGGTGAGGATCTTGCTGGGGTGATGCGTCAGCCGCGCGTAGTAGCGGATCAGCGTCTTAACGCCGGCGGCGCCGCGCGGCTAAGCCGTTCTGGGTTGGCGCGTCGATGTCAACGATCATGATGTCCCGTAGCCTTCCGCCTTAGATAGATGATTCCTCGTCTAGCAACTATAGCTAACAAAATCGAAATCAATTCGTCGGTTGTCGCGGTCCCTCCACCACCGCTCCCGCTTGTTCCACCAGTTCCTCCCCCTGACGAGGATCCAGTAGAGGTAGGGGGTGGCAACACCGGCCCTCCAAGAGTGGATCCATCTTGAAAAATCAGATCCGCAAGAGATACCTGAGTCGAGCTTACGCCTGACACGTGCAAGGCAAAGGTAAGTGTGCCTATCTGACCACTTAGTGCGCCCAGTGACACGGCCATTGGAACGTACTTTGAAGATCCGAAACTCTGCGCTGCGTACGTGAATATTGGCTGACCGTTGAAATCAATTGACAGATAGTCTTGAGCGCTGGCCCCAGTTACCTTTAATCGGAATGCCAAAGTCTTGGCAGACGAAGGAATAGCAAGTTCGGCGGTTGCGACAGCACCAGTAGCACCGGAGCTGGCCACCCCTGTCCCGCTTGTGGTCCTTTGCAGGGCCCTCATTGCTGTTGAGCCTGTTCCGCACGACGAATCGCCTTGAAGCCTCAAGACTGGAGCTGAAACGTTTAGAACATCATCCACAACCTGACACGATGATCCTGACCATTGCCCTCCCAATAACAAGCTGCCAATCAGTGCTGGCCCTGGCGTTGAAATGACCTGCGATTGTGTCCAGGGCGAAAGATCATCGGGTTCTACACCGTAAACAACAGACTCATCAAAGCCTTTGAATGGCAGCGGGATCGAAAGAGGACAATCCGCGTTAGTGCTGTTCTGCGCGTGCAATACGGATTGGTCATAGCAGCTATGCACTTGGTTGTGGTCTGCCCCCGTAACGACAAAGTTGTTGGCTCCGTCGATTGGGTCTCCAAAGGCCGGGAAACTCGACTGGCAGTTCGTCCCATAGTAGCTATCTACCCATCGAACAATAGGTGCGTTGTAAAGAAGCCGATCAAAATCGGTCTGATCGTACCCAGGCGCATCAAACCAACCTAAGTATGGAGTGCATTTGTCCGAGATCGGAGGATCAAGCAAAGTAACCTGGATATTCTGGAAATCTGGAAGGTCGTGCACCACTTCCGCAATGACCACTGCGCCTAAGCTGTGGCCTATAAGATGCAAGCCCTTGCTGTACCCAGCACCAAGTTGAGTCCTTAGTTGCTTTGCCAAGTAATCAGCATTTGATGCGGTCTTCCCGCTCGCAATGCCATAGTTAAAAAGCGGCTCGCAAGCATCAGGCCAGAAGAAGTACGCAGTATTCGCGGCTATTTGTTTTTGCGACAGCTGTGCGGAAACGTCTTTAGCCATTTGCGTTTGCCACGGTTGTGCTTCACACGGTCCAGACGGAATAAAGCCATGAACAATCAAAACAGTCGGCACGTCCGGTGACAGCGTTTCCTGGGACAATTCGCCCGGCGCCGGGAGCGTTGTAGCCGCAGATGTGCACGAACTACAAGTAACGCTAAGAACAGAAGACGTGGTGGTACCTGCCCCATTGGTCACTTCCACGCTAAACATCCCAGACTCGATTACCGCAAGCGTTGTCGTTCTTTCATCAAGAAACGAAATCGGCTGACCATTCCGGAACCACCTGTAACCGAGCGTGCCTTCCCCATGAGCCGAAACCTCTAGCGTTTGAGTCCCACCAGGCTGCAAGTCAGTGGCACAACAGAATTGATCAATAGTCGGCGCCTGTGCCTGAGATGCCATGACTGTGAGCTGCTGTGTAGCAGTCGCATCGTTATTCGTGGTGTCTGAGTCATCGACGGAATTGTTCGGATCTACGTTTAGCTTCAGTTGAAACTGTCCTGGTGGCGTACCCTGCGGAATCGCGGACTGAAACGAAATAACCTGACTCCCACCTGCAGAAATGCCTGATACAGGTGCCCCGGCCAATCCAACTGAAAGAGGCGAGGCGGCTGAGTTAGCACTCAGTGATGCAGTTAGTGTTGTTGCCGGAGAAGTCTTGTTACCGTGGTTCAGTACGGTTGCAGTAATCGATACAGATGCTCCAGGACTCAACATGGTTGGGCTAAATATTATACTTGATGAGTCAATTAAGAGGTCCGGCCGATCTGGGGCAACCGTATCAAAGCCGAATTCTTGCGAAGGCTGGTCCGGCGGATTAACGATCTGAATCGTCCAGTGTTGCGGTGACGCTCCGAGCACCACATTTATTGCGAACTGTGACGATGACAACGAGGTTGGAATCCGATGTTCGTATGTGAGATTAGCGGTCGTGGCGCGAAGAATGATATTGGCGCCCAGAGCAAAATTTGTTCCAGAAACTATGAGTGTTTGTATTTGGTCTGAGGCAAGAATCGGCAGCGGTTCTATTCCAGAAATAGTAGGCCCCGGTAACGTTGGCCCGGAGGTCGTAAACATAAATTGGCTCGACCAGTTGCCGAAGGCGTGCTGGGTGTCGTTGGCCGCCGGCCGGCCTTTCACTTCCCAGAAATAGGTCTGCCCCGCCGTCAGCGTGGCGCTGCTGTAGGCGTTGCTGCTGGGCGTGTCGTTGACGACGCAGCCGCTGCAGGTGTCGGCACCCGGATCGCTGGGCAGCGCCGCGGCGCTGGTGGCGATCA
>JARLJS010000083.1 GCA_031291075.1 Nevskia sp.
ACCTACAACAAAAATCCGCGACCGTTCGCTTGGACAAAGTCCGCCGACGACATCCTGGCTTCAATCAAACGCTTTTGTCAACGAACTTCTAACTCAGGACACTAGGGCATCTTTAGTTTATATGCGTACATGTTGTACCCCTCTCCCGCGTGCGGGGTCCGTTGCGCCGGCTTGCGAGCGAAGCTCGCTGGCGCAACGGACGGGCGGTGCAGGATTCACCGCCCAGCTTTAAACCGGAGCAGGAAGCGCAGCGCTGAAAGAGGGGTAGGGGAGAGGGGCTTTTGGCCGGACGCCCCTCTCCCGGCCCTGCGGGCCACCCTCTCCCGCAAGCGGGAGTGGGGAAAGAATTTGTGCACGTAAAGAGAAAATGCTCTAGCGCGCCCCGGAAGGAGGACGCAACCTCGGGAGGCGATTCCAGGTGGCGATCCGCATTTGATGTGACACATGGCGAAAGACTGCTTGCGGGCCGGGAATTTGGTCGATCGACTGGCCGGAGTGGGCTGGGAGGCGCCGGCGGATTTCAGCTCGGCAACTGTCCAGCCAGTTTCAGCGTGGCGCGCAGGGTGTCGTTCACGCGGGTCTGCCAGCCATCGCCAGTCGCGCGTAGCGCTGCGACCACATCCGGGTCCAGGCGCAGCTTGACCGCCACTTTGGAGGTGGCCTTGCGGCTTCCCACTGGGCGGCCACGGCGGCGTTCCGCGATCATCTGCGGGGTGTGCACGGCACCGAACTCGCCTCGCTTGGCCTGCTCCAGAGACTTGCGCAAGCCAGGGAGTTTCTGGCCGGCATCAGCTTCGATGGCCTTGGCCACCGCTTCGACATTAATGTTTTTCAGCTTCACGTTTGGCACCTCTAATCTTCTTGGTCGGCAGGTCGGGTTGCACCGCCTTGGCATACACCGCAATCAGAATGACCAAGCCATCCGCCAACTGGTTGAAGTAGATCACTCGCGCACCGCCGCGTTTGCCACGGCCGGACACAGCTTGGCGGCCTGAGCACTGAATTCGGCGGTTTCGACGACGGTGTACACCTTTTAATTGTACACCCATATAATTTAGGAAACTACCGTCAGTAAGCGGCATTCGCCACCGGCAAGAACGGGCTGCAGGGTGTCGGAAGCGAACGCTGCCTGCTGATTGGTGTTGGCCTACTAGAGCATCTTTAGTTCAGATGCATACATGTTGTTCCCCTCTCCCGCGTGCGGGAGAGGGGTAGGGGAGAGGGGCTTTGTGAGCCGCACGGAAAGCCCCTCTCCCGGCCCTGCGGGCCACCCTCTCCCGCAAGCGGGAGAGGGGAAGATGTGTGCACGTAAAGAGAAAATGCTCTAAGGCCCTCCGTTTCCCGCTGAGAGACCAAGGGCGCGGCGACGCTCAAGCCCCGGCAAGCTTCGCCAGGGTCTCTTCGGCCAGCCGCCGCGTCAGCTCCGTCGCGGACATTTCCCGGCCCAGCGCGGCGGCCTGGCCGGCCCACAAGGACTGGAAATCGCCCGAGCCGGCCGCCTCGGCCTTGGCGCGCAGCGGCGTCAGCGCGGAACCGGCGAGCGGGAAGGCGGGGGCGGCGGCGGACATCGGGCCCAGCTCGCGCATCAGGCGGTTGACGATGCCGCGCGCCGGCCGGCCGCTGTACAGGTTGGTGAGCGCGGTGCCGTCGTCGCGGGCGCGGCGCAGCGCCGCGCGGTGCACGTCGGCGATGGTCGCCTCGGGGCAGAACAGGTAGGCCGTGCCGAGCTGCACCGCGGCGGCGCCCAGCACGAACGCCGCGGCGATGCCGCGGGCGTCGCCGATGCCGCCGCTGGCGATCACCGGCACCTTCACCGCGTCCACGATCTGCGGCACCAGGGCCATGGTGCCGGGCTGCCTGGAGATATCCTCGCCGAGAAACATGCCGCGGTGGCCGCCGGCCTCGCAGCCCTGGGCGATGATGGCGTCGCAGCCGCAACGCTCCAGCCAAACGGCTTCCTCCACCGTGGTGGCCGAGGACAGCACCCTGGCCCCGCTGGCCTTGACGCGCTCCAGCAGCGGCGCCGGCGGCAGGCCGAAATGGAAGCTGACCACCTCGGGACGGAGTTCCTCCACCAGCGCGCACAGCGTTTCGTCGAAGGGCGCGCGGGTCGCGGCGGCGACGGCCGGATCGGGCATGAGCCCGAACTCGCGGTAGTAGGGCAGCAGCGCTTCCTTCCAGCGGGCATCCCGCTGCGCGTCGATCGCGGGCGGCTGGTGGCAGAAGAAATTGACGTTGAGCGGCCGCGTGGTGGCCTGGCGGAACGCCGCCACCTCCCTGCGTACCTGCTCCGGAGCAATGGCGGCGCAAGGCAGCGAGCCGAGCCCGCCCGCCTGCGCCACGGCGATGGCCAGATCCGAGAGTTGGGCGCCGGCCATCGGCGCCTGCACGATTGGCAGCTCGATCCGCAGCAGGTCGAGAATACGCGTGTCGGGCCAGGTGGACATGGGGCTTCCTCCCGCGGTGTTGTGCCGTTTAGACCAGCGTTCGTTCGAGCTTGTCCACTTCCTCGATATAGCGCTTCATCGCCTCATCCCTCGAAGTGCCCTTGAGGGTTGCCCAGGCGTCGTACTTGAAGCGCGCCACCAGGTCGAGCATGCCAGGGCGCTTGCCCTGCACGTCGCCATCGGTGGCCTGGCGGAACAGCGCGTACATCCTCAGCTTGAGTTCGTTGGATGGCTTGAACGGTCCGTCGGCGGGCGCGCTGCGCACTTTCTCCACCGTCTGCTCGAAGCGCAGGCGCAGGTCGTCCTGCGGCGCTGCCGTTGCAACGGGGCGCGCCGGCGCAGGCGCCGCGACGGCGCTGACACGCACTTCGTGCAGGAAGTCGGCGATCTCCGGCCACAGGCGCTCGGGGCGGGTGCGCAGCTCCAGGATATGCCGCGCTTCCAGCAGCCGCGCGCCGGACAGCTGCTCGCTCAGGACATGGGCGTCGCGGAATTCGTGCAGCTTGTCGCCGGTGTGGCCGAGCACCAGCGCCGGCATGTGCAGCGCGCGGCGCTGCAGCTCGGACGGCACGATGGGGCCCACCAGCACGCCGTGGAGGATCGCCGCCACCACGCCGGGGTCGAGCGAGGCGGTGTTCATCAGCCCGGCCAGCCATTCGCGCTTGAGCCCGCGCGGCCGCGGCAGCCGCTTCACCAAGCGGGCCAGCGGGGCGTAGCCGAAGCGCAGGAAGCGCGCCGCCACCAGCAGCGGCGACAGCATCAGCGCCGCCCACGGCGCCGACCATTCCATCACCGGCATTTCCAGGAACAGGGCCGTCACCCGCTGCGGCGCCTTCGCCGCCACGTGCAGCGAGACGATGCAGCCGAGCGATACGCCGCCGACCACGGCGCGCTCCAGCTGCAGGTGGTCGAGCAGGCCGATGACCTGGTCGGCGTAGAAGTCGGCGCGATGGTCCTTGGGGTCGGTGGTCTTGTCGCTGCGGCCGTGGCCAAGCAGGTCCAGCAGGATCACCCGGTAGCCTTCCGCGGCGATGCGCGTGGCCAGCTCGCGGTTGATGTGCGCGTCGAGCAGGATGCCGTGCAGCAGCACGAAGGGCGGGCCTTCGCCCACCGTCTCGTAGTACAGGCGGTGGCCGCCGTAGACGAAGTCGTGCGGCTCGAACAAGGTGGCGGATACGTTCATTGGCTTACGACCCTTCCGGCCTTGGGCACGGGGGTGGACTTGAGGCGATTGTACCCCGAGCCAACTCGAAACCATCCGCTGTATGACCCCCTCCCGGGCGGGAGGGGGTATTGCAGCAATACCCTCGCGGGTCTAGCGTTCGACGATCGCCACCACGCCCATGCCGCCGGCGGCGCAGATGGAGATCAGGCCGCGGCCGCCGCCGTTCTGGTCGATGATCTTGGCCAGGGTGGCGAGGATACGGCCGCCGGTCGCGCCGAACGGATGACCGGCCGCCAGGCTGCCGCCCTTGATGTTCATCTTGCTGCGGTCGATGCTGCCCAGCGGCTGGTCGCGGCCCAGGCGCTCCTTGCAGAACTTGGGGTCTTCCCAGGCCTTGAGCGTGCACAGCACCTGCGCGGCGAAGGCCTCGTGGATCTCGTAGAAGTCGAAGTCCTGCAGCTTGAGGCCGGCGCGGTCGAGCATGCGCGGCACGGCGTAGGCCGGCGCCATCAGCAGGCCTTCCTTCTTGCCGACGAAGTCCACCGCGGCGGTCTCGCACTGGGTGAGGTAGGCCAACGGCTTGAGGTTGTGGGCCTTGGCCCATTCCTCGGAGGCGAGCAGCACCGCCGAGGCGCCGTCGGTCAGCGGCGTGCTGTTGCCGGCGGTGAGGGTGCCGTTCTTCTTGTCGTAGGCCGGCTTGAGCGTGGCGAGCTTTTCCAGCGAGGTGTCGGCGCGCAGGTTGTTGTCGCGCTTGAGCCCGGCGAACTCCACCAGCAGGTCGTCGTAGAAGCCGGCATCGTAGGCGGCGGCGGCCTTGTGGTGCGACTCGTAGGCGAGCTGGTCCTGGTCCTCGCGGCGGATCTTCCACTCCTTGGCCATCAGCTCGCAGTGGTCGCCCATCGACATCTTGGTGCGCGGCTCGCCGTTGCTGGGGATGGCGGGCACCAGCATGGAGGGGCGGATCTTGGCGATGGCGGCCAGGCGCTGCCCGCCGGTCTTGGCGCGGTTGGCTTCCAGCAGGATCTTGCGCAGGCGCTCGTTGAGGGCGATGGGCGCGTCGGAGGTGGTGTCGACGCCGCCGGCGATGCCGACCTCGATCTGGCCCAGGGCGATCTTGTTGCCCACCAGGATGGCGGTCTCCAGGCCGGTGCCGCAGGCCTGCTGCACGTCGTAGGCCGGGGTTTCCGGCGCCAGCCCGCTGGACAATACGCATTCGCGGGTGAGGTTGAAGTCGCGCGAGTGCTTGAGCACGGCGCCGGCGGCGACCTCGCCCAGGCGCTCGCCGTGCAGCTGGTACTTGTCCACCACGCCGCGCAGCGCGGCGGTGAGCATGTCCTGGTTGGACTTGTTGGAGTAGCTGGTGTTGGAGCGGCAGAACGGGATGCGGACGCCGCCGATGATGGCGACCTTGCGGGGGGCTTGGCTCATGTTGGGTTCCTGGCGTTGAGCGGAGTTCTTGGCACTGCGCGCGGCGCTCCGGCGCTTGGGCGCAGACGGGGGGGATTTGGCGGTCATTTTAGCTGAACGTGGGCGCGAACCTTCAGGCACCCAGCCAGTTCTGGCCGCAGACGCGCAGCGTCACGCCGTTGACGCCGCCGGACAGCGGCGCGGCGCCGAGGAAGGTCACCGCCTCGGCGATGTCCTCCGGCAGGCCGCCCTGCAGCAGCGCGCTCATGCGGCGGCCGAAGAAGCGGTTGGCCGGCGGGATCGATGCGGTCATCTGGGTCTCGATGAAGCCGGGCGCCACCGCGTTGATCGCCATGCCGCGCTTGCCCACTTCCGCGGCCAGGGCGGCGACGTAGCTGATGACGCCCGACTTGGTGGCGGCGTAGTTGGTCTGGCCGGCGTTGCCGGCGATGCCGCCGATGGAGGAAATGCACACCATGCGCGCCTGCGGCGCCAGGGCGCCGGCCAGCAGCTGCTCGTTGATACGCACGATCGCTTCCAGGTTGATGCCGAGCACCATGTCCCAGAAATGCTCCGGCATGTTGCGCAGCAGCTTGTCGCGGGTGACGCCGGCGTTGTGCACCACCAGGTCGAGCTGGCCGGCGGCCTCGGCGATACGCTCGCCGGCGTCGGCGGCGGTGACGTCGAGCAGCAGCGGCTTGCCGTCGAAGGCGGCCAGGGTACCCTGCAGCGCCGCTTCCTCCTGCGGCCGGTCGACGCCGATCACGTGCGCGCCTTCGCGCGCCAGGCTGCGGGCGATGGCGGCGCCGATGCCGCGCGCCGCGCCGGTGACCAACGCGGTCTTGCCGTCCAGCGGGCGCGAGCAGTCGCCCGGCTTGAGGCTGCGCGCCGGTGGCGTCAGCGGCAGGGTCTGGCCGGTGACGAAAGCGGCGTGGCCGCTGAGCAGGAAGCGCAGCGCCCCGCCGAGCCAGGCCTCGGCGCCGTCGGCCACCGTCACCAGGTTGGCGGTGGCCCCCTTGCGCCCGATCTCCTTGGCCAGGCTCTTGACGAAGCCGGACAGCGCGCCGGCAGCGGCCGCCTCGGCGGCGCTGTCGCAGCTGGCGGGAGCGCGGCCGATCACGACGACGTGCGTGCCGCCGGGCAGCCCGGCCAGGCGTTCGTGGAAGAAGGCGTACAGCGGCTTCAGCTCGGCGGGGCCGGTGGCGCCGCTGGCGTCGAACAGCAGCAGCGCCGGCTTGTCGCCGGACAGGCTGGCGCCGGCGCCGCGCAGCGCCGCTTCCAGCGTGGTGCGGTGACGCGCCTGCGGTACGCCGGCGACCAGCGCGGTCTTGCCGGCCAGCGGTTGTGGGCCGTAGGCCTGCAGCTCGCGGGCGAGGCGCGGCGGCGCCGGCAGGTTCAGCGCGGAAAAGAACTGGCGGCCCAGTGGGGATTGGGCCAGTGCCAGGTAGCGGTCGCTCATGATGGTGCCCTGAAGATATTGGTGGAGATTTGACGCGGTCGAAGCCTGTGCCCAGGCTAGGGATGCGTGGAGCGCAAGCTTTGCCGCTGGGCCCTGCCGCCGCCATGGCTGCACGGACAGGTGCGCCTGTCGAACTCGCCAGTGTTGCAGGGCAGCATCGCCGCTGGAATGGGACCGGCGGCGCGCCGGCCGCGCTACGGTGCGAGTTCGGCGGCCGGTTTCCGGGAAAACTCTCGACAGGTCCTCATCATGCTGATGATGCTCAGATTTATCCGTGTCTGGCTGCTGTCGCGCCTGCGTCGGCGCATCGCGCTCGACCAATCCAGCCGGCTGCCCCTGCGGGTCTGGCCGGATGATCTGGATCTCAATTTCCACATGAACAACGCGCGCTATTTTTCCAATGCCGACCTGGGGCGGCTGGACTGGTGGGTGCGCACCGGCTTGTGGCAGCGGGCGCTCGCGCGCGGCTGGCGGCCGCTGGCAGGCGACGCCAGCGCCCGTTACAGCCGCTCGCTGCAGCCGTTCCAGCGCTACGAACTGCACACCCGCCTGCTCGGCTGGAACAGCAAGTGGTTTTTCGCCGAGCACCGTTTCGTGGCGCGCGGCGGCGTCTACGCCGTGCTGGTGGTGCGCTACCTGTTTCTCGGCCGCGACGGCTCCAGGCCGCGGCCGGAAGAGGTGCTGGCGCTGGTCGGCTGGCAGCAGGGCTCGCCGCCGCTGCC
Organism: Nevskia sp.; assembly: GCA_031291075.1. Lineage (GTDB taxonomy): Bacteria > Pseudomonadota > Gammaproteobacteria > Nevskiales > Nevskiaceae > Nevskia. Next base: position 7,201 of record JARLJS010000083.1, read on the forward strand.
GCGGTGGGTGGAGCTGTGGGACGAGGGCCAGGAGCGGCTGAGCGCGGAGTTGAAGCGGGAAGCAACTCCTGGCAGCGCTGTGCTGAAATAGGAGGCGCGTCATGCCGGCGAAAGTCCAGGTAGCCCGGATGAAGTGAAACGGAATCCGGGGCGCACTTCCCGTAGCATGCTGAAACTTAGGCGAGCGCGCTTGCGCGCGGCAAGCTTCCCTTGCTGAGGCCCGGGCTTACTTCCCAATTATGCAAACTTGATGTGGACGGATTGGATATTTTTGCGGCTATAGAGAAAGCCATAAACCGATATGGCTTCTTTCAAAACCTCCAATATCTCCGCCCGCCTGGGTTCCAAATTCGATGGGATTTCTACATCTGTGATCTCCCAGTACCCGTGGCCTTGCCCCTTCCTATTAGAGCTTTCCCAGTCGCCTTTAGCCACTACTCTTATAAACGCACCCTTCCAACTCAGGCCATAGGTCGGCGATTCATTGTCAGGACGCCCAAGCGAGATATTCACGAAAAACACATCCCGATCATGATCAATTGTCCAAAGAGACGGTGGATCACGACTAAGCCCTTGCTTGTCGCCATCCCAATAGGAAAATTCTCTCCAGTCAATACGCGCTTTGTCTTCTTCACGGATTTTTTCGTTTACGAAGGGCATTCGAGTCTCCTGACGCTCGGCATAATGATTGCATTGTGAGCGTAGCCCAGAGGGCCCCGCCGCCAAACGGATACGCAGCTTCAGGTCGGGAAAGCACTGCCGCGCGTAAGCGCGCTCGCCCAGGTTTCAGCATGCTATTGAGAGTGTGACCCGGATTCCGCTTCACTCCATCCGGGCTACGTGACTAGGGCATCTTCAGTTTAGATGCATACATGTTGTTCCCCTCTCCCGCGTGCGGGAGAGGGGTAGGGGAGAGGGGCTTTTGGCCGGACGCAAGCTCCTCTCCCGGCCCTGCGGGCCACCCTCTCCCGCAAGCGGGAGAGGGGAAAGAATGTGTGCACGTAAAGAGAAAATGCTCTAAACCGCTGGCGCGGACGGTGGGTGCTGTGACTGACCCCATCGATCCCCAAAAGAAATAACACCCGCCACCCGCATGCCCACACCAAAACTTGGCACGCTTGGCACGCAGGGACAAACTGCAGGAATTTCCAAAAAACCGGCGAAAAATTAAAACTGACCGCGCGCAGGCGCGCTTGCTGCGGTTTCAACGCGTAGCCGTGGCATCCCGATATCAATCCGACACCCGTCTCTTCTTCTCCTTCGGCACCCAGGCCCACACCATCCGGCACTCGATCGGCTGCTCGCCGCTGCTGTCGGTGACGTGCACCGGCACCACCATCTCGCCGCGTTCCTTCTGCTGCAGCGCGCGGCGCTGCGGCAGGGCGAGGGTGGCCTCGGCGCGCAGGTCGCCCTGGGCGCGCCGCTGGTAGTCGATGTGCATGCTCTTCAGCAGCGGCACGCGGTCGCCCGGCAGGCTCAGGCCGAACACCGCGCCGCTGGTGGTCTCGGCCAGCAGCGCCATGGCGGCGGCATGCACGCCGCCGATGTGGTTGCGCACCTTGCCGCGGTTGCGCATCACCGCCACGGCGCGGCCTTCCTCCAGCACTTCGAACTGCACGCCGCCGGTGCCGGCGAAGCGCACGCGGTAGGTGAACGCGGCGGTGACCACGCGCCGCCGCAGCGGCGTGGGCAGGCTCGCGGCGGAATTGACGAGGCGCTGCAGGGCGTTGGCGGGTTTCATGGGTCGAAGCGTCGTTTGCGGAACACCGGCTTCTTGCCGGCGAAGTTGGCGCGCATGGCGATGCGCTGGTTGGCGCCGAGCAGCAGCCTCGACTGCAGCCGGCTCTCGATGTCGAAGGCGCGCGCCGGCGACTCCAGCCAGGTGCGGTGGAACAGCGACTTGGTGGCGGCGACGGCGTCGGGAGAGCGCGTCATGAGCTCCTGCGCCAGGGTTTCGGCGGCGGCGAGGGGGTCGTCGGCGAGCTGTGTCACCAGGTTCATCTGCTTCGCCTCGGCGCCGCTGAACAGGCGGCCGGTCATGGTGAGCTGCTTGGCCACGTCGATCGGCACCAGCTCGCGCAGGGTGACGGTGCCGGTCATGTCCGGCACCAGGCCCCACTTGCTTTCCATGATGGAACATTCGCAGTCGGGCGTGGCGATGCGGAAATCGGCGGCCAGGGCGATCTGGAAGCCGCCGCCGTAGCACTTGCCGTGCAGCGCGGCGATCACCGGCACCGGCAGCTCGCGCCAGCACCAGCAGGCCTGCTGGAACAGGTTGGTGGACTTGACGCCGTATTTCAGGAAGCCGCGCAGCGCATGCAGCGGCTGCTTGCCGAAGGCCTTGAAGTCAAGGCCGGCGCTGAACGCCTTGCCCTCGCCGTAGAGGATCACCGCGCGGACGCTGCGGTCGCCGCGGACGGTGCGCGCCGCGCGCACCAGCTCCTGCAGCATGTTCCAATCCAGGCCATTATATTTCTCCGCACGCGCCAGGGCGACGCGTGCGATACCATTTTCGATCTGCAGGCGGACTCGTTCTTGCATGGCTGCCATTGTGGGGCCGTGAAGGATTGCCGCTGCATGGCCCTGGCGCGCGGGGCTCGCGTCCGCCGAGCCAACGCGGACTCGCGGGGAGCCGCTAATATCCGCGGCTGATCCCCGAATCCGCTTTTTTTACAGGAGATTTTCGCTTGGCCACCCCGTATCCGCACCTGCTGGCGCCGCTCGACCTGGGCTTCACGCGGCTGCGCAACCGCGTGCTGATGGGCTCGATGCATACCGGCCTGGAAGATCGCAGCAAGCATTTCCCCCGCCTGGCCGCGTATTTCGCCGAGCGCGCCCGCGGCGGCGTGGGCCTGATCGTCACCGGCGGCTTCTCGCCCAACGTGGCCGGCTGGGTCTCGCCGTTCGCCTCCAAGCTGTCCAGCAGCGGTGTGGCGAGGGAGCATCGCGTCATCACCGACGCGGTGCACGCGGAGGGCGGCAAGATCGCGCTGCAGATCCTGCACTCGGGCCGCTACGGCTATCACCCCTTCGCGGTGTCGGCCTCGCGCATCAAGAGCCCGATCAGCATGTTCACGCCCAGGGCGTTGTCGTCGCGCGGGGTGGAGCGACAGATCGACGCCTTCGTGCGCTGCGCCCAGCTCGCGCGCGAGGGGGGTTACGACGGCGTCGAGGTGATGGGCTCGGAGGGCTACTTCATCAACCAGTTCCTGGTCACCCACACCAACAAGCGCAGCGACGAATGGGGTGGTCCCTACGCCAACCGCATGCGGCTGCCGGTGGAGATCGTGTCGCGCATCCGCGAGAAGCTGGGGCGCGACTTCATCATCGTCTACCGTCTCTCGATGCTGGACCTGATCCCCGACGGCCAGAGCTGGGACGAGGTGGTGACGCTGGCCAAGGCGATCGAGCGCGCCGGCGCCACCATCATCAACACCGGCATCGGCTGGCACGAGGCGCGCATCCCCACCATCGCCACCTCGGTGCCGCGCGCGGCCTTCGCCTGGGTGACGAAGAAGCTCAAGGGGGAGGTGGGCATCCCGCTGTGCGCCACCAACCGCATCAACGCGCCGGACGTGGCGGAGAAGGTGCTGGCCGACGGCTGCGCCGACATGGTGTCGATGGCGCGGCCGCTGCTGGCCGACCCGGAGTTCGTCAACAAGGCGGCGCAGAGCCGCGCCGACGAGATCAACACCTGCATCGCCTGCAACCAAGCCTGCCTGGATCACGCCTTCCAGCTCAAGACCGCGACCTGCCTGGTCAACCCGCGCGCCTGCCACGAGACCGAACTGAACTACACGCCGGCGCAGCAGCGCAAGCGCATCGCCGTGATCGGCGCCGGGCCCGCGGGGCTGGCCTGCTCCACCGTGCTGGCCGAGCGTGGCCACGCCGTGGATCTGTTCGAGGCCGGCGGCGAGATCGGTGGCCAGTTCAACATGGCCAAGCTGATCCCCGGCAAGGAGGAGTTCCATGAGACCCTGCGCTATTTCCGCCGCAAGATCGAAACCACCGGCGTCAAGCTGCACCTGAACCAGCGCGTCTCGGCCGGCGAGCTGATCGACGGCAAGTACGACGAGGTGGTGCTGGCCACCGGCGTCGCTCCGCGCGATCCGCGGATCAAGGGCCAGGACGAGGCGGCGCGGTCCGGCAAAGTGCTGTCCTACGTCGACGTGCTGCTGCGCGGCGCGCCGGTGGGCAAGCGGGTGGCGGTGGTGGGTGCTGGCGGCATCGGCTTCGACGTGTCCGAGTTCCTGGTGCACGCCGGTCATTCGCCCACGCTCGACCTCGCCGCCTGGGAGAAGGAGTGGGGCGTGACCGATCCGTCCGAGCAGCGCGGCGGCGTGTCGCGCAGCCGGCCGCAGGTGGAGCCGCCGGCGCGGCAGGTGTACCTGCTGCAGCGCAAGACCAGCAAACCCGGTGCCGGCCTGGGCAAGACCACCGGCTGGATTCACCGCGCCGCGCTGCAGATGAAGAAGGTCGAGATGCTGGCCGGCGTCAACTACGAGGCGATCGACGAGCGCGGCCTGCTGGTGAGCTACGGCGAAAAGCGGGAAAACGCCACGCTGCTGGAGGTCGACCACATCGTCCTGTGCGCAGGCCAGGAGCCGCTGCGCGAGCTGGAGGCGCCGCTGCTCGCGGCCGGGCTCAAGCCGCACCGCATCGGCGGCGCCGACGTGGCGGCCGAGCTGGACGCCAAGCGCGCCATCAACCAGGGCAGCCGGCTGGGGGCCAGCCTGTAAGTACGGCCGGGCATACGGGATAATGCGCACATGGAAGTGCCATCCCCCTGCGTCAAGGTCTGCATCCTCGGCAGCGACAAGGTCTGCATCGGCTGCGGCCGCCACATCGACGAGATCGCGGACTGGGGCGGCGCGCCGCCGGCCGTGAGGCTGCGCATCGCCGCGGCGGCACGGGAGCGGCTGCTGCTTCAGCAAGCCCAAAGACCAAAACAGTCCGCAAATGAACGCAAATGAACGCAAAAGAATCGGCAAATCGGCTTTGCATTTGCGTTTATTCGCGTTCATTTGCGGACTGATCACACAATTGACGACATGAGCACTACACCCAGACGCGAGGAGTTCCGCCAGTTCATCCCCATGACCGTGCGCTGGGGCGACATGGACGCGCTGGGACACGTCAACAACGTGCAGTACTTTCGCTATGGCGAGTCCGGCCGTATCGCCTACTTCGAGCCGCTGGAGCGGGACGACCCTCAATTCTGGAAGGAATACGGCATCATCCTCGCCAGCATGGGCTGCGATTTCCTGGCGCAGGTGCACTATCCGGCCGAGCTGGAGATCGGCACCCGGGTAACGCGCTTCGGCCGCAGCAGCATCAGCATGCTGTCGGCGATCTTCCTCGGCGACAAGGTCGTCGCCGTGCTGCGCGGCACGGTGGTCTGGTTCGACTACGCGGCGCAGAAGACCCTGCCGATCCCGGAGCACGTCAAGGCCTGGGTGAGGGCGCGGGAGACGGTGGCGCCGGAGGAATAGAGGGGGCGCCCGGCACCGAGCTCCCCTCAGCTACAACGACTCAAATCCCCAGGCTGCGCAGTTCCGGCGACGGCTGCCCCTCGTTCCAGCAGGCTTCGAATTCGTCGCCGCGGACCTTGCCGTGGCGCGGCGCCTGCGCCCAGAACTTGCTTTCCAGGGCTTCCGGGGTGGTGCGTTCCAGCAGCGTGCGGCGGTCGGCGATCAGCCATTCGCCGCGGAAGTTCTCACGCTGGTGCTCCGCCGGCTCGCGGAACTCGATACGGCTGCTCAGGTGCCGCCACAGCTCCAGCAGGTGCGGCACGCTGTGGCGCGCCTGCTGACCCTGGTTGACCAGCACCTGCAGGTGGGCGCGTTGGTTGCCGAGCACGAACTGCTTCACGGCCTCGGCGAACTCCTCGCCGCCGTAGAAGGCCCGGTCCAGCACGTCGCTGTACAGCAGCAGCTCGCTGTGGGCCGCGCGCACCAGTTCCAGCGCCTTGGCCGCGTACGCGCTGCGCCCATGCAGCACCTGCGGCGTATCCAATTCGGTCTGCTCCATCTTACTCCCCCGGTTTTCCCCGAACCGCTGGATTCTATAATTTTTACCGTTATTTCAATGCCTTGGCCTGCTCCGCCGCGTTGCCGACGTAGCTGGCGGGCGTCATCGCCAGCAGGCGCTGCTTGTCGGCGTCCGGCAGGGCCAGCTCCTGTACGAAGGCGCGCAGGGCCTCGCGGCCCAGTTTCTGGCCGCGGGTGAGGCGCTTGAGCTGTTCGTAGGGCTCGGGCAGGCCGTGGCGGCGCATCACGGTCTGGATGGCCTCGCCCAGCACTTCCCAGTTGTCGTCGAGATCGCGGCCCATGCGGTAGGCGTCGGCGGTCAGCTTCCCGATACCCTTTTCGATGGCCTGGAAGGCCACCACGGCATGGGCCACGCCCACGCCCAGGTTGCGCAGCACGGTGGAGTCGGTGAGATCGCGCTGCCAGCGCGAGATCGGCAGCTTCTCGGTGAGGTGGCCGAGGATGGCGTTGGCCAGGCCCAGATTACCCTCGGCGTTCTCGAAGTCGATCGGGTTGACCTTGTGCGGCATGGTCGAGCTGCCGACCTCGCCTTCCACCGTCTTCTGTCCGAAATAGCCCACCGAGATATAGGCCCAGATGTCGCGGCAGAAGTCGATCAGGATGGTGTTGGCACGCATCAGCGTGTGGAAATACTCGGCGATGAAGTCGTGCGGCTCGATCTGGGTGGTGGCAGGGCTGGGCGCCAGGCCCAGGCTGCGCACGAAGTCCGCGCCGAACTGTGCCCAGTCCACCTCGGGGTAGGCGGCCAGGTGGGCGTTGTAATTGCCCACCGCGCCGTTGATCTTGCCCAGGATCTCGACCTCGGCCAGCTGCTTGCGTTGGCGCTTGAGGCGCTGCGCGAACACCGCCATTTCCTTGCCCAGGGTGGTCGGGCTGGCCGGCTGGCCGTGGGTGCGCGCCAGCATGGGTTGCTCGGCGTAGCGGTGCGACAGGGTCGAGAGCAGGCCGATCAGCTTGTCCAGCGCCGGCAGCAGCACCTGGCTGCGGCCGTCGCGCAGCATCAGGGCATAGGCCAGGTTGTTGATGTCTTCGGAGGTGCAGGCGAAGTGGATGAATTCCTTGACCGCGGACAGCTCGGCGTTGTTGGCGATCTTTTCCTTGAGGTAGTACTCCACCGCCTTGACGTCGTGGTTGGTGGTCTCCTCGATCACCTTGACCCGGTGGGCCTCCTGCGGGTCGAGCTGTTCCACGATGGCGCGCAGGCGCTCGGCCCCCTCCGCCGACAGGGGGGGGACCTCGGGGATGCCGGGGTGACCGGCCAGGGCCTGCAGCCAGCGCGCCTCCACCTGCACCCGGTAGCGGATCAGGCCGTATTCGCTGAAGATCGGGCGCAGGCCATAGGTTTTGTCGGCATATCGGCCGTCGATCGGCGACAGCGCCGTGAGCGACGTCAGGTTCATCGTGTCATCTGCGTTTGTTAAGATCGGCCTGCATTCTAGCTGACCGGCGGCGGGGGTCGGACGATTCGAGCCTGGACGGCCGGTCGCCCGGCACGGGGAGAACTGAGGTCGGGATCTATGACCAAGCAGAGCGCAACGGGCGGTTACCGCATCGAGCACGACAGCATGGGAGAGTTGCGCGTGCCCGAGCAGGCGATGTGGGGCGCCCAGACCCAGCGCGCGGTGGACAACTTCCCGCTGTCGGGGCTGCACATGCCGCGCGGCTTCATCCGCGCCCTGGGACTGATCAAGGCCACCGCGGCCGAGGTCAACGCCGAGCTGGGCCTGCTGGACGACGCCATCGCCCAGCCGATCGTGGCCGCCGCGCTGGAGGTGGCCTCCGGCAAGTACGACGCGCAGTTCCCGGTGGACGTGTTCCAGACCGGTTCCGGCACCTCCACCAACATGAACGCCAACGAGGTGATCGCCCACCTCGCCAGCCGGGCGGCGCACGCCAAGGTTCACCCCAACGACCACGTCAACCTCGGCCAGTCCTCCAATGACACCATCCCCACCGCCATCCACGTCTCGGCGGCGCTGGCGCTGCGCGAACAACTGGTGCCGGCCCTGAAATACCTGGCCAAGGCCATCGACAAGAAGGCCAAGAGCCTGAAGGGGCAGACCAAGACCGGCCGCACCCACCTGATGGACGCCATGCCGGTGCGGTTCGAGCAGGAACTGGGGGCCTGGGCGCAGCAGGTGCGCAACGGCGTCGACCGGCTCAAGGCCTGCCACCCGCGCATCCGGCGGCTGGCCCAGGGCGGCACCGCGGTCGGCACCGGCATCAACGCCCACCCCAAGTTCGGGGTCAAGTTCGCCAAGCTGCTGGCCAAGCGCACCGGGATCGCCTTCGAGCCCAGCCCGGATTATTTCGAGAGCCTGTCCTGCCAGGACGCGGCGGTGGAGCTGTCGGGCGCGCTGCGCACCATCGCGGTGTCGCTGACCAAGATCGCCAACGATCTGCGCTGGATGAATTCCGGCCCCCTGGCCGGCCTGGCCGAGATCGCCCTGCCGGCGCTGCAGCCCGGTTCCAGCATCATGCCGGGCAAGGTCAACCCGGTGATCCCGGAGGCTACCGTGATGGTGGCGGCGCAGGTGATCGGCAACGACGCCACCATCGCCATCGCCGGGCAGTCCGGCAACTTCCAGCTCAACGTGATGCTGCCGGTGATCGCCTACAACCTGCTGCAGTCGATCGAGCTGCTGGCCCGTGTCGCGCCGCTGCTGGCGGATTCGGCCATCGCCGGCTTTACCGTCAACCAGGCCCATATCGACGATGCGCTGGCGCGCAATCCGATCCTGATCACCGCGCTCAACGGCGTGATCGGCTACGAAAAGGGCGCCGCCATCGCCAAGCAGGCCTACAAGGAAGGCCGCCCGATCCTCGACGTGGCCCGCGAAAGCACCAAGCTGCACAGCGACGAGCTGCGCGAGCTGCTCGACCCGGCCGCGCTCACCACCGGCGGCATCAAGGAGCCGGGCGGCGCGGGCGGATAGGAGGCGGCGGACCTCGCCCGCGGGGCCATCGGACGGCTAGGGATGGCCGCCGGTCGGCAGACGGGATGCCCAGGACACCGCGAGTTGGCGTAGCATCGTTTATTGGCGAGTGGGGGGCACAGTGATCGCTGCGTGTTCGGCTCCTTCCGCTGTGCTCATGGAGGAGCTTGGTCATGTTTCGAATCGGTTCACGTGCGACGCCGCCGGCCCCGTTCAGCGGCCCGCCCCCTTACCTGACGGTGGTCGGGCACGACCTGCTGCGCTCCGAAGGGGAGGGGCTGGACCTGTTGCAGAAACTGGTGCCGGACGGGCGCCGCTTCGAGTTCGTGACCTTGCCGCAGCGCGCCGCGAACCTCCCGCCGGATGGTGAGTTCGTACTGAGCCTGTTCGCCGATCCCTCGCAGCTTGACGGTGTCGCCGACCAGGTCCTGGCGGCGCGCGCTGCCGGCCGCCGCACCGTCCTGATCGTGGCGATCCACGCCTCGCAGCTGGTGGCGCTGGGCCGCTGGCTCGACCGGCGTGCCGCCGAAGGCGTGCTGGGAGGCGTACGCCTGATGGTAGCCGGCGACGTGGCCTCGGTGGCGACCCAGCTGCCGCAGCGCCTGCTGCCGGTGACCGAGGACAATGTCATCCGCATGCCGCGCGCACCCGAGGTGGAGGGCAGCGGCTTCAACAATTTCTACGTGTTCAGCCCGGAACTGCAGGCCCTGGTCGCGCGCGTACGCGGCTTCGCCCGCAACGGCGTCACCCGTGCCATCCTGCTGGGCGGCCCCGGCAGCGGCAAGACTTCGATCGCCTACTACTACTACCAGGTGCGCGGCCTCGGCCAGTTCGTGGCCCTGAACCTGGCGGCGGAGAACGTGGGCGACAAGACCTCCATGAAATCGCTGTTGTGCGGGCACGTTTCCGGCGCGTTCCCCGGTGCCGGCGCCCGCAACGGCGCCATCACCCAGGCCCAGGACGGCGTCTGCTTCCTGGACGAAAGCCACGAGATCACCGGCGCGGTGATGGAAGTGCTGATGGAGGTGCTGGACAACGGCCAGTACATGCCCTTCGGCGCGTCCTCCAAGCGCATCATGGAGTGCGCGCTGCTGTACGGCACCAACCGCAGCTGGAACTTCCTGCAGAACAGCGTCAACCTCGACCAGTTCACGCGCATGGGCGCGTCGCGGCTGGAAGTGCCGGAACTGCACCGCCGCGAGGAGGACATGATCGCCGTCACCGCCGCCACCCTGGCCAGGCTGGCGGCGCCATGCGCCGACTGGCGTGCGCCGACCGGCGTCAGCCCGGATGGCTGGAACCTGTTGCGCGGCTGCCGCTGGCGGGGCAACGTGCGCGGCCTGATCCGCGTGCTGGAAGCGGCGTTTGTCGATACCGCCTCCGCCGGCAGCGACGAGCACCTGATTCAGGCGTCTGAGATTTCCCGCGGCATGAGCCTGTGGGAACCCGAGACGCACCACAGCCACCAGATCTATTCGGTGGCGTCCTAGCCGATACAGTTACAGCGGCGAGCGGTCACACCGTCAGCAGCGTGGTCCCGGTGGTGCGCCGCGCCTCCAGGTCGGCGTGGGCCTGCGCCACCTCGCGCAGCGGATAGCGCTGGCCAATCGTCGCCTGCACGACCCCTTCGGCGATGGCGCCGAACAAGGCGGCGGCCGCGGCTGTAAGCTCCTCCCGGGTGGCAACATAGTCGGCCAGCTTGGGCCGGGTAAGGAACAGCGAGCCCTTGTCCGACAGCAGCACCGGCTCGATCGGCGGCACCTTGCCGGAGGCGTTGCCGAAGCTGACCAGCAGGCCGCGGCGCCTGAGTGAGTCGAGCGAGCCGGCGAAGGTGTCCTTGCCCACGGAGTCGTAGACCACGTCCACCCCCTGGCCACTCGTGAATTCCTTCACCGCGGCGGCGACATCCTGCTCGCGGTACAGGATCACCTCGTTGCAGCCCGCCGCCCGCGCCAGGCGGGCCTTGTCGGCGGAGCCGGCGGTGCCGATCACCCGCGCGCCCAGGTGCCTGGCCCAGGGCACCAGCACGCTGCCGACGCCGCCGGCGGCGGCATGCACCAGGATGGTGTGGCCGGGGCGCACTGCGAACGTCAGGTGCAGCAGGTAATAGGCGGTCATGCCCTTAAGCATCATCGCCGCCGCCGTTTCGGCCGGGATTTCCGGCGGCAGCTTGACGGCGTGGCGGGCGGGCAGGTTGCGCCGTTCGCTGTAGGCGCCCAGGGGGCCGCCGGCATAGGCAATCCGGTCGCCGACGGCAAAGCCCGCCACGCCCGGTCCGAGCGCGGTGACCACGCCCGCCCCCTCGCTGCCCAGGCCACCCGGCAGCGGCACGCGGTACAGCCCGCTGCGGTGGTAGACGTCGATGAAGTTGAGGCCGATGGCTTCGTGCCGGAGCTGGATTTCGCCCGGCCCGGGAGCCGGCAGCGGGGTTTCGACCAGTTGCATCACTTCTGGACCGCCGGTGGTTTCGATGCGTATGCTGAGGTTCATGGCAGGTCTCAGGATGCTTCGAGCTCGCGCAGCGATTCCTCGGTGTAGTCCAGCATGCGTTGCAGCGCCGGCACCGAGCGGCGGCAGGCGGTGTAGCCGAAGCCAAGGTGGTCGCAATAGCTGTTCAGGGTGATGTTGAGGGCAGCGTAGTCGAAGGGGATGGAGATGGGATAGCTCTGGTCGAGCCGGAAACCGTCCATGTAGAGGGTGTGGCGGGGGCCGGGCACGTTGGAGATCACCAGGTTGAAGATCGGGTGCTTGCCGGCCTGGCGGGTCAGCATGGCGGGGCCGAGCGGCGCGGCCATGGCGGCGGCATAGGCCATCTGCTGCAGGCGCGTCATCGACGCGATGCGCTGCTTGGCGTGGGCGGTCGACTGCATGATCAGCCGCAGGCGCTGGTCGGGATCGCGCACATGGGTGGCGAGGTTGGCCAGGATCATGCTGACCTGGTTGCCGTCCTCGTGGCTTTCGCCGCGGATCGATACCGGCACCATGGCGATCAGCGGCTTGTCCGGCAGGGCGTCCCGCGACAGCAGGTACCGGCGCAACGCGCCGGCACAGATGGCGAGGCTGACGTCGTTGAGGGTGGCGCCGTGCCGGTGGGCGAGGGTCTTGAACCGCTGCAGCGAATAGGCCTGGGCGGCGAAGCGGCGCGAACCGGAGATGCGCACGTTGAACATGGTGGAGGGCGCGTGGAACGGCTGGGCGTCGGCCGGATCCGACGGCGACGAGCGCACGATCTCCCATAGTCCGCTGCCGACGCCGGGGGCGAGATCGCGGCCGAGGCGCATCGCGTCGGACAGGGTCTTGAGCAGGCCGGCGGCGGCAGGAGCCGGCTGATCGTCCTTGCGGCGCCGGTGCCGCGGTTGCGCCCAGGGCGGGGGCTTGCGCTCGTCGGCGTCCTCCGACAGGGCGTGTTGCAGCAGGCGCGTGGCGGCCACGCCGTCGAACATCGCGTGGTGCAGCTTGATGTAGACCGCAACGCGGCCGTCCGCCAGCCCTTCAATGATGTTCATCTCCCACAGCGGGCGGCTGCGGTCCATCAGCGTGCCGTGCAGGCGGGACACCAGCGCCAGCAGTTCACGGATGCGCCCCGGGTAGGGCAGGGCGGAATGGCGCAGGTGATAGTCGAGCTCGAACTCCTCGTCGTCGTCCCAGAACCAGTGCCCCAGCCGGAACACCGGGCGCTGGTTGAACGGCGGGGTGGCGCTGGTGAACTTGCGGAAGCTTTCCACCAGATCCTGTACGAAGTGCGGCCCGGCGCCGGGTGGCGGGGTGAACAGCTGCAGTCCGGCGACGTGCATCGGCTGGCGCCGGTGCTCGATCCACAGAAACATCGCGTCCAGCGGGCTGAGTGGTTTCACGGTGATCCTCCCTGGGCCATCAGTATCCGCCCCCTCACCCCACCGCGTACAGCGTTGCGGGCCGCCACCACAGCGGATAATCTGCGGTCCGTGGCGACGTTCCGCCGCCTTCCCATCCGCTTTCCGCCCTCCATGACGAGAATGAGCTTCCGCAGCCTATCCGCGCTCGGCTTCCTTGCCTGCGCAGGCGGCATCGCCTTCGCCCTCTACCTGCAGCATTACCGGAATTTCGAGCCTTGCCCGATGTGCATATTCCAGCGCATCGCCATGATCGGCGCCGGCCTGGTGTTCCTGCTCGGGGCGCTGCACGGTCCGGCCGGTGGCGGACGCTGGGTTTACGCGTTGCTGGCCGCGCTGGCCGCCGGCATCGGCGGCGGCATCGCCGGCCGCCAGGTGTGGCTGCAGTCGCTGCCGGCCGACCAGGTGCCGGCCTGCGGCCCCACGCTCGACTACCTGATGAAAATGATGCCCTGGCAGAAGCTGATCACCTACGTACTCAAGGGCGAGGGCAGCTGCGCCAAGATCGACGCCCAGTGGCTGGGGATCGCGCTGCCGGAATGGACCCTGTTCGGATTCATCGGCTTCGTGCTGTTCGCCCTGGCCATGCCGGTGCTGGCGCGCCGGGTGTCACGCTACAACTCGTTCTAGAGGAAAATTCCATGTACGCCACCACCGATCTCTCCGACGCCCATCCCGACGCCCAGGTCTGCGAGCCGATCTTTGCCGACTTCGGCGGCCGGCTCGTCTTCCATGGCCAGATCAAGACCCTCAAGGTGTTCGAGGACAACGCCCTGGTGCGAGCCACCCTGGAAACGCCCGGCGAAGGGCGGGTACTGGTGGTGGACGGCGGCGGCTCGCTGCGCTGCGCCCTGGTCGGCGGCAACCTCGGTGCCCTGGGCGTAAAGAACGGCTGGGCCGGCATCGTGGTCAACGGCTGCATCCGCGACTCCGAGGAGATCGGCGGCCAGGCCATCGGCGTCAAGGCCCTGGCCACCCACCCCCGCAAGAGCGAAAAGGGCCTGCACTCCGCCCACGCCGACAAGGTGGTGAGCTTCGCCGGCGTGGTATTCCGGCCTGGTGCCTGGCTGTATGCGGACGCGGATGGGATCGTGGTGGGGGAAAAGTCGCTGCATGGCTGAGCGGCGCCGCCGGCCCGGTAGGGCGTGGAAGTATTCAGTGGCTCCCTAGTGTGGTGAGTTGGAAATTCGTTAACTAAATTTCTTCGTCATTCCCGCGCAGGCGGGAATCCAGTTTTCGATTTTGCACGAAGCTCCAAAGCAGAACTGGGTCCCCGCCTCCGCGGGGACGACAGTCCCAACTTA
>JARLJS010000084.1 GCA_031291075.1 Nevskia sp.
CAGCTGAAGTCGCTGTCCGACACGCTGAAGGGTAAGCAGGGCCGTTTCCGTCAGAACCTGCTGGGCAAGCGCGTCGACTACTCCGGCCGTTCGGTCATCGTGGTGGGCCCGACGCTGAAGCTGGACCAGTGCGGGCTGCCCATGAAGATGGCGCTGGAGCTGTTCAAGCCGTTCGTGTTCTCGCTGCTGCAGCGCAAGGGCCTGGCCACCACCATCAAGGCCGCCAAGAAGATGGTGGAGCGCGAGGAAGCGGTGGTGTGGGACATCCTCGAGGAATGCATCCGCGAGCATCCCGTGCTGCTCAACCGCGCACCGACGCTGCACCGCCTGGGCATCCAGGCGTTCGAGCCGGTGCTGATCGAAGGCAAGGCGATCCAGCTGCACCCGCTGGTCTGCACCGCCTTCAACGCCGACTTCGACGGCGACCAGATGGCAGTGCACGTGCCGCTGTCGCTGGAAGCGCAGCTGGAAGCGCGCGTGCTGATGATGGCCTCCAACAACATCCTGTCGCCCGCCAACGGCGACCCCATCATCGTGCCGTCGCAGGACGTGGTGCTGGGGTTGTACTGGATGTCGCGCGAACGCGTCGCCGCCGCCGGCGAGGGCTCGGTGTGCTCCGACGTGTCGGAAGTGCATCGCGCCTATGAATCCGGCGCACTCGACCTGCAGGCCAAGATCAAGGTGCGCCTGCGCGACTACGACGAGACCGGCAAGGCCGTGATCCGCCTGGTGGACACCACCACCGGCCGCGCCCTGCTGTCCGAGATCCTGCCGGAAGGCATCGCCTTCTCGACCATCAACAAGACGCTGACCAAGAAGGAAATCGGCCGCGTCATCAACTTCGTGTACCGCCGCGTCGGCATGAAGGACACGGTGATCTTCGCCGACCAGCTCATGTACACCGGCTTCCGCATGTCGACCAAGTCGGGCATTTCGTTCTGCCTGGACGACATCATGGTGCCGGAGGAGAAGGTGCGCATCCTCGGCGAGGCCGAAGCCAAGGTCAAGGATATCGACGAGCAGTACAGCCAGGGTCTGACCACCGGTTCCGAGCGTTACAACCACGTGGTCGACATCTGGTCCAAGGCCAACGACGACATCGCCAAGGCGATGATGGCCAAGATCGGCAAGGAGAAGGTCGTCACCCGCGATGGCAAGGACGCCGAGCAGCCGAGCTTCAACTCGGTGTTCATGATGGCCGACTCCGGCGCGCGCGGTAGCGCCGCCCAGATCCGTCAGCTCGCCGGCATGCGCGGCCTGATGGCCAAGCCCGACGGCTCGATCATCGAGACGCCGATCACCGCGAACTTCCGCGAGGGTCTGAACGTCCTGCAGTACTTCATCTCCACCCACGGCGCCCGTAAGGGCCTGTCCGACACCGCGCTGAAGACCGCCAACTCCGGGTACCTCACCCGCCGCCTGGTCGACGTGGCACAGGACGTGGTGGTGACTTCCGAGGATTGCGGCACCGAGAACGGCGTGGTGATGCGCCCGATCGTGGAAGGTGGCGACGTGCTGGAACCGCTGCGCGACCGCGTGCTGGGCCGTACCCTGCTGCGCGACGTGCACATCCCCGGCAGCAATACCGTGGCCATCGAGTCGGGCACCCTGCTCGACGAGACCTGGGTCAACAAGCTGGAAGAGCTGTCGATCGACGAGGTGTGGGTGCGTTCCGCCATCACCTGCGAAATGCCGTTCGGCATCTGCGGCAAGTGCTACGGCCGCGACCTGGCGCGCGGCCACCTGGTCAACATCGGCGAGGCGGTCGGCGTCATCGCCGCGCAGTCGATCGGCGAGCCGGGCACCCAGCTCACCATGCGTACCTTCCACGTCGGCGGCGCGGCCTCCCGCGCCGTTTCCGCCGACGGCGTTGACGCGCGCGCGGCCGGTACGGTGCGCGAGCACAACCTCAAGACGGTGAAGAACAAGGAAAACCTGCGCGTCGCCACCTCCCGCACCGGCGAAATCGGCGTGGTGGACAGCCACGGCCGCGAGCGCGAGCGCTACAAGGTGCCCTACGGCGCCCAGATCCTGGTGTCCGAGGGTCAGGCGGTGAAGGCCGGCGAGCGTCTCGCCAAGTGGGACGCCCACACCCACCCGATCGTCACGGAAATCGCCGGTATCGTGCGCTTCCAGGACTTCGAGGACGGCATCACCGTCACCCGCGAGACCGACGACATCACCGGCATGAGCACGCTGGTGATCACCGACCCGAAGACCCGCGGCTCGGCCGGCAAGGACCTGCGTCCGGTGCTGGCCCTGGTCAACGCCAAGGGCAAGGAGCTGACCTTCCCGGGCACCGACATCCCGGCCGCCTACTCGCTGCCGCCCAAGGCGATCATCAACATCGAGGATGGCGCCGAGGTGCAGGTGGGCGACATCATCGCCCGTATCCCGCAGGAGGCGTCCAAGTCGCGCGACATCACCGGCGGCCTGCCGCGCGTGGCCGACCTGTTCGAGGCGCGCAAGCCGAAGGACCCGGCGGTGCTGGCGGAAGCCAGCGGTACCATCCGCTTCGGCCAGGCCACCAAGGGCAAGCAGCGTCTCAAGATCGTCACCAGCGACGGCAGCGAGATCGAGCAGCTGATTCCCAAGTGGACGCAGATCACCGTGTTCGAAGGCGAGCACGTCGAGGCCGGCGAAATCATCTCCGACGGCGAGCCCAGCCCGCACGACATCTTGCGCCTGCAGGGTGTCACCGCGCTGGCCAACTACCTGGTGAAGGAAATCCAGGACGTGTACCGCCTGCAGGGTGTGCGCATCAACGACAAGCACATCGAGACCATCATCCGCCAGATGCTGCGCAAGGTGGAGATCGGCGAGCCGGGCGACACCCGCTTCCTGCAGGGCGAACAGGCCGAAATCTTCCATGTCCTGGCCGAAAACCGGAAGGTCAAGGGCAAGGACCAGCGGCCGGCGCATTTCTACCGCCAGTTGCTGGGCATCACCAAGGCCAGCCTGTCGACCGAGTCCTTCATCTCCGCCGCCTCGTTCCAGGAGACCACCCGCGTGCTGACCGAAGCCTCGGTGCGCGGCTCCCGCGACGAGCTGCGCGGGCTGAAGGAAAACGTCATCGTCGGCCGCCTGATCCCGGCGGGTACCGGCCTGGCGCACCACGAGCAGCGCCGCAAGGCGCGCGGCGGCAGCCTGCTGGCCGATCTGCAGATGGCCAGCAGCGCCGCGCCGATCACCGACGTGTTCGAGGGGCCGGTCCGGACCGAACGCGCCGCCGGCGGCGGCGCGGATGAGGCGGAGGAGGAAGGGGAGGAGTCTTCGTCGGAAGAGTGACAAACGTGAGGTCGGGCGCGCTTGCGCGCCCTGTGAGGGGTGAGGTCGCCCGCTGCGCGGGCTGTGAGGAGAAAGGCTGAAGGCCTGTCCCCTCACTCCTCACAGGCCCGGAGGGCCGACCTCACAGCTTTCCCGGCTTGGCCGGGAAAAGCGTCCTCACTGCTTATATTGACTATTTAGCGGCGCGAACATATGATTCGCGCCCTCGTTCGGCGGGCTCCGAGAGCTAGTTGTGGGCCCGTTTCGTCTTTGTCAAAGCGGGAAATTCAGTGCCTACCATCAATCAGTTAGTGCGTAGCGGCCGTACCAGCAAGGCCGCCAAGAACAAGGTCCCGGCGCTGGGTGCCAGCCCGCAGAAGCGCGGCGTCTGCACCCGCGTCTACACCACCACCCCGAAAAAGCCGAACTCGGCCCTGCGTAAGGTCGCCCGCGTGCGCCTCACCAACGGCTTCGAGGTCACCAGCTACATCGGTGGCGAGGGCCATAACCTGCAGGAGCACTCGGTGGTGCTGATCCGTGGCGGCCGCGTCAAGGATCTCCCCGGCGTGCGCTATCACACCGTCCGCGGTGCGCTGGACGCCTCCGGCGTCGAAAAGCGCCGCCAGGGCCGTTCCAAGTACGGCGCCAAGCGTCCGAAAGACGGCGCCGCCAAGAAGTAACCATAGGATTCCATAGTCATGTCCCGTCGTCGTAGTCCCGAGCGCCGCGTCATCCTCCCCGATCCGAAGTTCAAGAGCGAACTTCTGACCAAGTTCATGAACATGATCATGGAGTCCGGCAAGAAGTCCGTGGCCGAAAAGATCATCTATGGCGCGCTGGACCAGATCGCCGCCAAAAAGAAGACCAGCGAGCCGGTGCAGGTGCTGGAGGCGGCGTTCGAAAACGTGCGCCCGAGCGTCGAGGTCAAGTCCCGCCGTGTCGGCGGCGCCACTTACCAGGTGCCGGTGGAAGTGCGCGCGGTGCGCCGCACCACCCTGGCGATGCGCTGGATCATCGACGCCGCCCGTTCCCGCGGCGAGAAGAGCATGGCCGACCGCCTGGCCGGCGAGCTGCTGGACGCCGCCGAGCACCGGGGCGCCGCGGTGAAGAAGCGCGAAGACACCCACAAGATGGCCGAGGCCAACAAGGCGTTCGCCCACTTCCGCTGGTAATCAATCCCGGCGCGGTTATCAGGCCGCGGCACCCCAGCAAGACCCCACCACCTTCCAGAGTATTCTTCCGTGGCCCGCAATACGCCCATCGAGCGCTACCGCAACATCGGTATCTCCGCTCACATTGACGCCGGCAAGACCACCACTACCGAGCGCGTGCTGTTCTACACGGGCGTGAACCACAAGATCGGCGAGGTGCACGACGGCGCCGCGACGATGGACTGGATGGAGCAGGAGCAGGAGCGTGGCATCACCATCACCTCCGCCGCCACCACCTGCTTCTGGAAGGGCATGGGCAACCAGTTCGACCAGCACCGCATCAACATCATCGACACCCCGGGCCACGTGGACTTCACCATCGAAGTCGAGCGCTCCATGCGCGTGTTGGACGGCGCGGTGATGGTGTACGACTCGGTCGGCGGCGTGCAGCCGCAGTCCGAGACGGTGTGGCGCCAGGCTACCAAGTACGGCGTACCGCGCGTCGCCTTCGTCAACAAGATGGACCGTGTTGGCGCCGACTATTTCCGCGTCTACACCCAGATGCGCGAGCGCCTGCGCGCCAACCCGGTGCCCATCCAGATCCCGGTCGGGGCCGAGGATCACTTCAAGGGCGTCATCGACCTGGTCAAGATGAAAGCCATCATCTGGAACGAGGAGGATCGCGGCGTCACGTTCAAGTACGAGGACGTTCCCGCCGATCTGCTCGAGCTGGCCAATGAGTGGCGCGAGAAGATGGTAGAAGCCGCCGCCGAATCCAGCGACGAGCTGATGACCAAGTACCTCGAAGGCGAAGCGCTTACCGAGGAGGAGATCAAGGCGGGCCTGCGCAAGCGCACCATCGCCCTGGAGATCTTCCCGATGCTGTGCGGCAGCGCCTTCAAGAACAAGGGCGTGCAGGCGATGCTTGACGCTGTGGTCGAGTACCTGCCGGCGCCGGTCGACATCCCGCCCACCAAGGCCCACGACGTCGACGACTACGAAAAGATCATCGAACGCAAGGCTGCCGACTCGGAGCCCTTCTCGGCGCTGGCGTTCAAGATCATGACCGACCCGTTCGTCGGCACCCTGACCTTCATCCGCGTCTATTCGGGCGTGATGTCGAAGGGCGACACCGTCTACAACTCGCGCAGCGGCAAGACCGAGCGCATCGGCCGCCTGCTGCAGATGCACGCCAACCAGCGTGAGGAAATCGACGAAGTGCGCGCCGGCGACATCGCCGCCTGCGTCGGTTTGAAGGACGTCTTCACCGGTACCAGCCTGTCGGCGCAGAACAAGCCGGTGGTGCTGGAGCGCATGGAGTTCCCGGAGCCGGTGATCAGCCAGGCGGTGGAGCCCAAGACCAAGGCCGACCAGGAAAAGATGGGCGTGGCCCTGAATCGCCTGGCGCAGGAGGATCCCTCGTTCCGCGTCCGCACCGACGAGGAGACCGGCCAGACCGTCATCGCCGGCATGGGCGAACTGCACCTGGAAATCCTGGTCGACCGCATGAAGCGCGAGTTCAAGGTCGAGGCCAATGTCGGGCCGCCGCAGGTGGCCTACCGCGAGACGATCCGCAAGACGATCGAGTCGGAAGGCAAGTTCGTGCGCCAGTCCGGCGGCCGCGGCCAGTACGGCCATTGCTGGCTGCGGCTGGAGCCGCAGGAACCCGGCAAGGGCTACGAGTTCGTCAACGGTGTCGTCGGCGGCGTGGTGCCGCGCGAATACATCCCCGCCATCGACAAGGGCGTGGTCGAGCAGATGAAGAACGGCGTGGTCGCCGGCTACCCGGTGGTCGACGTCAAGGTCACCGTGTTCGACGGCAGCTACCACGACGTCGACTCCAACGAAATGGCGTTCAAGATCGCCGGCAGCATGGGCTTCAAGGAAGGCGCGCTGCGCGCCAATCCGGTGATTCTCGAGCCGATCATGGCGGTGGAAGTGGAAACGCCGGAAGACTACATGGGCGACGTGATGGGCGACCTCAACCGTCGCCGCGGCGTGATCCTCGGCATGGAGGACGTCGGCGGCGTGAAGGTGCTCAAGGCCGAGGTGCCGCTGGCGGAGATGTTCCAGTACTCCACCACGCTGCGCTCGATGAGCCAGGGCCGCGCCACCTACACCATGGAATTCAAGAAGTACCAGGAAACGCCGGCCAACGTCGCCGCGGGCCTGGCCAAGAAATCCTGATCGACTCCCGTAAACGGGTTAATTTTCAAATACTTATCGGAACAAGGTTGAACGACGATGGCCAAAGAGAAATTTGAGCGTACGAAGCCGCATGTGAACGTGGGGACGATTGGCCACGTGGACCACGGCAAGACCACGACGACGGCGGCACTGACGAAGGTGTCGGCGGACAAGGGGTGGGGCACATACGTGCCGTAC
>JARLJS010000085.1 GCA_031291075.1 Nevskia sp.
GACTTTCGCTTTGAATATAACAATTATCAAATTCACGCCCGCCAGCCCCACCCGCGGGGCTTTTAACGAGGGCCCCCCCCCGGCGGCGGCCGGGCCGCGCGGCGCCGCCGCGGCGCTCATGGCAGGCTGCCCAGGCGCACCGCGGTGTCGGTGCCGCGGCCGAGGTTCTGGCCGACGATGCGGGCGATCTCGGCGTCGGCGCCGGCTTCCTGGGTGGCATAGACGTCGGTGCTCAGCGCCGCCTGCCAGGCGGGCTGCCGCGACAGCGACTCGCCGCCGCGGTCGTGCACGTCCACGTTGACGTCGGTGGACAGGCCCAGGAACAGCGGATGCTGCGCCAGCTCCTGCGGGTCGAGGCCGATGCGCACCGGCAGGCGCTGCACGATCTTGATCCAGTTGCCGGAGGCGTTCTGCGCCGGCAGCACCGCCAGCGCGCTGCCGGTGCCGGCGGTGAGGCCCAGCACCTTGCCGTGGTAATCGACGTGCGAGCCGTACATGTCGGCCGACACCTGCACCGGCTGGCCGATGCGCAGGCTGCCGAGCTGGTTCTCCTTGAAGTTGGCCTCGATCCACATCGAGTCCACCGGCACGATGGCGAGCATCTCGGTGGCCGGCGTGACCTGCTGGCCGAGCTGCACCGAGCGCCGCACCACGAAGCCGGACACCGGCGCCAGCACCCTGGTGCGCGCCGCGGCCAGCCAGGCCGCGCGCAGGCTCGCCTCCGCCTGCAGTACGCGCGGGTGCGTCTCCGGCGTGGTGCCCGAGATCATGGCGCGGGTGGAGGCGAGCGTGGCCTGGGCCTGGTCGAGGTTGGCGCGGCTGCCGCGCACGCTGTGCTCGTCGTGCTGCAGGATCTCGTCCGACACGCCGTGCACCGCCACCAGCGAGCGGTCGCGCGCCAGGTCCTGGCCGGCCTGGCTGAACAGCGTCTGCTGCGCGTTGACCTGCGCCTCGTCGTGCTTCTCCTGCGCGAACATCTGCGCCACGTCGCGCACCGTCTGCGCCAGGCTGGCCTTGGCCTGCGCCAGCGCCACCTCGTTGTCGCGCGGGTCGAGCTGGACCAGCAGCTGGCCCTGCTGCACGAACTGGGTCTCGTCGGTGCCGATGGCGATCACGGTGCCGCTGACCTGCGGCGCCAGGCGCACCAGGTTGCCGTTGACGTAGGCGTCGTCGGTGGTGACGTGGTCGCGGCCGGCGACGTAGCGGTAGGCGGCGAAGCCGGCGCCGCCGAGCACCACCGCCGCCAGCATGATCAAGGGCAGGCGGCGCGAGCCTTTCGGCTGTTCGGTGGTAGCGGTCTGTTCGCTCATGGCAATCTCCTCGAAGTTCCATCCGTGGTGCCGGCAGCGGCCACCGGCAGTGCCGCGGCATCCTGCGGCGCGTTCCACCAGCCGCCGCCCAGGGCACGGAACAGCGCGGCGGTGTCGGTGAAGCGCTGCACGTCGGCCTGCACCTGCGACAGCGCGGCGTTCTCGTACTGCTGTTCGACGGTCAGCACCTGCAGCTCGTTGTACTTGCCGGCGCGGTACTGCTCCAGCGCCAGGTCGCGGCTGGCGCGCGCGGCGCCGAGTGCGCGCGCGTGGGCGGCGTAGCCGTCGGCGTCGTGCTGCAGGGCCTGCAGGGCGTCGGCCACCTCGACGAAGGCGGCGATCACGGCGCCGCGGTAGCTGGCCTGGGCCTGCTGGTAGCGTTCCTTCGCCTCGTCGGCGCGGGCGGCGAGGGTGCCGCCGCTGAACAGCGGCGCCGACACGTCGAGGCCCGCCGACCAGATGCCGCCGGGCTGGGTGAACAGCTGGTTGAGTTTGGTCGCTTGTTGCGCGTACTGCCCGGAGATGCTCAGCGAAGGCAGGCGCGCCGCCTGCGCCACGCCGATCTCCGCGCTGGCTTGGTGCAGGTTGTCCTCGGAGGCCAGCACGTCGGGCCGCTGCCGCACCAGGGCCGAGGGTAGCGACAGCGGCAGCTGCGCCGGCAGCGTGAAGTCGGCCAGGCGCAGCTCGGGCATGGCGAACTCGTCCGGCGTCCTGCCGCAGAGCTGCGCCAGCGCATTGCGGTAAGTGTCGCGCTGCTGCTCCAGTGCGGGCAGGGTAGCGCGGATGTTCTCCATCTCGGTCTGCGCCTGCAGCGTGTCGCTGCGGGTGATCTTGCCGGCGTTTTCGAGTTTCTGCGTCAGCTCGTACTGCGACTGCAGCTCGTCCACCAGGGCGCGGGTGGTCTCGATCTGCGCGCGGCTGGCGGCATAGTCGAAGGCGGTGACCACCACCTGGTCGACCAGGGTGATGTAGGTATTGAGGGCCTGGTCGCGAGCGGCGGCTGCGGCGGCCTGCTGCGCCTCGACCGAGCGGCGCACGCCGCCGAACACATCGAGCTTGTAGGCCAGCGTCGGGCCGATCGAGAATTGGTTCGCGGTGGTGTCGATCGCCTGCACCGGCGCGTAGAGGTAGCTGCCGTTGATGTGGGCGCGGGTGATGTCGCCGCTGGCGCCGATCTGCGGCAGCGCCGTGCCGGCTACCGCCCGCAGCTCCTGCTGCGCCGCCAGCAGGCCGTGGCGCGCCGCTTCCAGGTCGGGGCTGCCGGTCAGGGCCTGGCGCACGAGTTCGTTGAGGGCATCGGAATGGAACAGGCGGTACCAGTCGTCCGCCACCTCGGCGCCGTAGGCGATGGTGCGCGCCGAGCCGGCCGGCGGCGCCGCCTGCGAGTAACCGCCCGAGGGCGGGTCGGGGTGTGCGAAGTCCGGGCCGAGCGTGCAGGCACCGAGCGTCGCGCCGGCGAGCAGGCCGCAGGCCAGCGGCAGTGTCCTCTTCATGTGTCACCTCGCTTGGCCTTGCGCGCCGGCTTGTTCGGCGCGGTGGCGCGGGCCGCCGTCTTACGACCGGCGGCCGCAGGCCGGGGTTCCAGCGCCACCGGCGGCGGCACCAGGTCCGTCTCGGATAGCTCGTGCAGCCGGTTCAGCAGGCATTGCAGCATGTGGATGAAGCAATCGACTTCCTTCTTCGAGTACGGCACCACCAGCTCGTTGAGCAGGTGCACCACGAAGGGCATGGTGCCGTCCACCTGGCGGCGGCCTGCCTCGGTTATCGCGATCTCCACCGCGCGGCGGTCGCGCCGGCTGCGCTCGCGCCGCACGAAGCCGGCGCGCTCCAGTGCGTCCACCACGCGGGTCAGCGCGCCCATGTCGTGCCCCATCTCCTCGCTGATCTGGGTGGCCGACATGTGCTCGTGGAAGCGCAGGCGGATCAACACCAGCCACTGGGTGAAGGAGATCTGCTGGGATTCGAACATCCGCTCGGCGAGCTGCGACATCAGTACGCCGCAGCGCTTGATGAGGAAGCCGATGCTGTTCATCGGCTCCAGCGACTCCTCGCTGTAGTAGGGCTCGGTCATTATTGCTCCGGCTATTAATGCCTGGACAATAGTTGCCTGGGCAAATACTGTCAAGCCTCGCAGCTCACATCCGTGCCGCTCGATAGAGCGAGATCGAGCCGCTTGGCGTCGGGATCAGCATGGTCTCCTTCACCACGGCGAATCCGGCTTCCCGCATCAGAACGGGCAGCACCCCGTCGGCGTTGGGCTGCGTATCCTCGTAGCCGTCGATCTGCTGCACGCTCCTGAACAGGCAGCGCATCAAGCGCGTGCGCTGCAGGCCGTAGTCGGCGACGTGCAGTTCACCGCGCGGCGGCAGGGCCGCGAAGATCGCCGCCAGGCCGGCCCGCTTCTCGGCCAGCGGCACCTGGTGGAACACGAGGCTGGAGACGATCTTGTTGACGCCGCTGCCGGCGAGGATGGTGGCGGCGTCCCGCAGGTAACCCTGGCGGAGTTCGGCCGCTACGCCGGCGCCGGCCAGTTTCCTGCGCGCGCGCGGCAGGATCGCGGGGTCCGGATCGATTCCGATCAGCCTGGCCGAAGACCCTGCTCCCACCAGCGAGAGCAAGGTGGCCGTGCCGCAGCCGAAGTCGGCGATGACGTCGGATGGGTGCGGATCGAGCTGGCGCAGCAGCGCGCTGCGCCAGCGGGATTCCCGTGTAAATCCGGCGACGATCAGGTCGTAGCTCCACAGCAGCGGTAGTGCCGGCGTGAAATCGCGGTCCTGGTGTGAGTTCGTGTCGGTCATGGGGTTTCTTTGGTGGACGTCCGGTGCAGCGGCTGCATGGCGGAGCGTGTGGACATTATGTGAGCGGTAGCTCATATTGTGTACTCGCATTGGGCGCGGCATGGATGAGCGAAAGATCGCGAACGAATCCCAGGAAATCAGCGTCGCAGCAGCGGTCCCGCCTGACCGTCGACGCTCTGCTCGAGGCGACCGCTCGCATTCTGGTGAAGGAGGGCTACGACCGTGCCAGCACCAACAAGGTCGCTCAGGCCGCCGGCGTGAGCATCGGCTCGCTCTACCAGTATTTCCCGAGCAAGGAGGCGCTGGTGGCGGCGGTGATCGATCGCCACATCCAGGAGATGATGGAGCTGGCTCGCGACGCCCTGGCCAGGGTGAGGGAGTGCGCTGTCGAGACGGCGGTGCGCGAGCTGGTCAAGGTTATGATCGACGCCCACCGCGTCAATCCAAAGCTGCATCGCGCCCTGGTGGAACAGGTGCCGCGGGTGGGGCGGCTCGAAAACATCGAGTCCATCGACCGCGAGGTCAGTGAGCTCGTACGGCAGTATCTGGAGGCGCGCCGGGACGAGATCGGGGTCGCCGATCCCGCTATCGCGGCGTTTGTCTGCGTCACCACGGTGGAGGCCCTGACCCATGCGGCCGTGGTGCATCGTCCGGACCTCCTGGCCGAGGAGAGGGCGGACCGGTTCGTCGATGACGTGACGCGCCTGCTGGTCCAGTACCTGCGTGAGCCGCAGCCGCAGCGTCCTTAGTTGGAGAAGCTCGGCGACCGGCTCTGCCTTCGATACTGCGCCGGCGACATGCCCGACCAGCGCTTGAAGGCGCGGTAGAACGAGCCCGGCTCGGAGAAGCCGGTGATGTAGACGACGTGCTGGATCGGTTCGTCGCTGCCGCGCAGCAGCCGGCGCGCCAGGGAGTAGCGGAAATCGGTCAGCAGCTCGCTGAAGTTGGTGCCGGCGCAGGCCAGGTCGAAGCGCAGCCGCCGCGCCGGTACCCCCAGCTCGCGCGCCACCTCCTCGAGTTCGCACTGCTCCAGGTCGAGCCGGCGCGAAAACACCACGCGGATGCGCTCGATCAGATCCTGCCGCTCGAGGGCGGCGAGCCGTTTCTGCGCCAGCTCCGCGTGCAGCAGCAGCAGGTCGGGATCCCGGCGCGGCGAACGGTATTCCAGCAGCGCGGCATCGAAGCTGACCAGGCTGCGCTCCGCCTCGAACTCCACCGGGCAGCCGAACACCCGCTCGTAGTCCGCCTGCGCGGCGCCGCGGGCGCAGCGCAGCCGCACACGCAGCGGCGCGTAGCGGTGCTCGGTGACGGAACGCACGAAGCGGATCGTCTGGTACACGGCGCAGATGTCGGTGTGGCGGACCTGCGGCGCCTGCAGCGGGCTGCCGCTCACGGCCAGGTGCAGCTCCGCCGCGTCCTGGGTCCAGCTGATACGGACCGCGTCGCTGACCAGGCGCAGGCAGCGCAGCGCGTGGACCAGCCCCTCGCGGAACGAGCGGCTGCTGAAGAACAGGTACTCGAGCACTTCGCCGCGGTAGACCGGCAGGTGCGGGCACAGATGCAGGCCGACGTCGGCGTCGCCGCTGACCGCCTCGGCGGCTTCCCAGAACGGGATCTGCAGGTCGTGCGGCGTGCGCAGCCCGCGCCGGTCGAGGAAGTCGGTGCCGCAGCCCAGCCGGCGGTAGATGGCGGACACGTCCAGCCCGGCCGCCACCATGCCGGCGTGGACGATCTGCAGCAGGGAGCCGGAGTCCCGCAGTTGCCGGCCGGGCTCAGGACGATGGGCGCGCATCCCGTCTCCGCGAGGGACGGCGGGAGTGCACGGCAACCCTTGACTCTTCCATGCGTCGATCATCGCGGATGCGGCCATAGGCGCCGGCGCGGGGCGCGCCGCCGGTTCGAAAGGATGGGCAGGACTGCAGCGTAGGCAAACGGGCGCCGGACCGTGAGAGACAAGTCCGCCAATCTGCTTGGCTTTTTCCGCCACGGGGTGTCTAATGATCGCGCTCGTGTGAAGCTCCAGCATCAAGAAAATGACCCCTGAGCAACGTGCGCAGCCCTCGATCCCGGTGATCTACATCCTGCTGATGATCGAGATGGCCGCCGATTACGGCGTCTCGCGGGAAGCCTTTCTCGACGGCCTGGATATCCCGGAAAGCCTGCTCGCCGACCTCGGCTCCCGCCTGTCGGTGGAGCAGTACGAGCGCGCGGTGGTGCGGGCGACCGAGGAACTGCTCGGCGGCAACAAGCCCTGGCTCGGCTACGAGTTCGGGCTGCGCATGGGCGTCACGTCGTTCGGCATGGTCGGCTTCGGCGCCCTGAGCCAGATCACCGTGCGCGAGGCGCTGCAGTTCGTGTGCAGCTTCGTCCAGCTCCTGATCCCGCTGATCAGGCTGCGCCTGCTCACGGAGGCCGACAGCGCCGTGATGGATATGCGCTTCGACGAGCCGTTTCCCCTGCGCGCCTCGCTGTATCCCTACATGCACGAGGCCTGTCTGACCGCGATCTGGAACGCCGCCCGTTTCACCCTGGGCCGGGATGCGGCGGACCTGGAGCTGTGGTTCTCCTATCCGGAGCCGGATTACTACGCCGCCTGCCGCGAGCGCCTGCCGCCCTGCCGTTTCGGCACCGGTGTGAACCAGATGCGCGGCCCGGCGGCATTGCTCGACCGCCGGCTGGAATCCGGCAACCCCTTCGTCGCCCGGCAGGCCGAGGAGCAGTGCCGGCGCGAGCTCGACCTGCTCAACATCAAGGACGACTTCCTGGTCGAGCGGGTCAAGGCGGCCCTGCCCAACGCCGGCGGCGGCTACGGCGACCTGGAGACGGTCAGCGAGCGCATGTTCATGTCCAGCCGCACGCTGGCGCGCAAGCTGCAGCAGCGGAGTCTGAATTTTCTGGCGCTGCTGGACGAGGTGCGCCGCGACGAGGCGGTGCGCCTGCTGAAGGACTCGGTGTTGTCGCTGGAAGCGATCGCCACGCGGGTGGGTTATGCCGATCCCGCCACCTTCACGCGCAGCTTCCGCAAGTGGACCGGGCAGACGCCCAGCAGCTACCGCCAGCGACTGGCGGAGGGCGGCCGGCCGGCGGCCTGAATGTCCGCGGCGCGGCTGACCGTGCGGCGACCGACCATTACGTTACCCTTGCGCGCATGACTGTCTCGCCGAACGAAGCCGCCCGCGCGCGCGACACCGTGGACGCGGTCTACCGTGCCGAGTCACGCGCGGTGCTGGCCACACTGATCCGCCTGCTCGGCGACTTCGACCTCGCCGAGGAGGCGCTGCACGAGGCGTTCCGCGCGGCGCTGGAGCAGTGGCCGCGTGACGGCGTGCCGGACCACGCGCGCGCCTGGCTGGTATCGGCCGGTCGCTTCAAGGCCATCGACGCCCTGCGCCGGCAGTCGCGCTTCGAGCCGCTGGACCTGGAGGTGCACGACGCCGCGGCCGCGGCCCCGGACCGCGACCTGGACAGCGTGGAGGACGACCGCCTGCGGCTGATCTTCACCTGCTGCCACCCGGCGCTGGCGCCGGACGCGCAGGTGGCCCTGACCTTGCGCGAGGTGTGCGGCCTCACCACCGAGGAGATCGCCGCCGCCTTCCTCACGCCGGCCCCGACCCTGGCGCAGCGCATCGTGCGGGCCAAGGCCAAGATCCGCGACGCGCGCATTCCCTATGAAGTGCCGGCGGCGGCCGAGTTGGCCGGGCGCCTCGATCCCGTGCTGCGCGTCGTCTACCTGGTGTACAACGAGGGTTACGCCGCCAGCTCCGGCGCCACCCTGACGCGCCACGACATCTCGGCCGAGGCGATCCGGCTGGGGCGCCTGCTGGTCGAGCTGTTGCCGGAGCCGGAAGCAATGGGCCTGCTGGCCCTGATGCTGCTGCACGACTCGCGGCGCGCCGCCCGCACCTCGCCCGACGGCGGGCTGGTGCTGCTGGACGAGCAGGACCGCTCGCTGTGGGACCGGGCGCAGATCGCGGAAGGCTCGGCCCTGGTGGAGCGCGCGCTCGGCTCGCGCCGCTTCGGGCCGTACGCGCTGCAGGCGGCCATCGCCGCGGTGCACGCGCAGGCGCCGGCGCCGGCGGCGACCGACTGGAACGAGATCGTCGGCCTCTACGACGTGTTGCTGCAGGCCGACCCTTCGCCCATCGTCGAGCTGAACCGCGCGGTGGCGGTGGCGATGCGCGACGGTCCGGCGGCGGGGCTGGCGCTGGTGGAGGCGATCCTCGAACGCGGCGAGCTGGCGGACTACCGCCTGGCCCACGCCGCGCGCGCCGACCTGTGCCGGCGGCTGGGCCGCCGCGAGCAGGCCCGCGCCGCCTACCGGCGGGCGCTGGCGTTGACCCGGCAGGAGGCCGAGCAGCGTTTCCTCAAGCGCCGGCTGGCGGAGCTGGATGGCGCCTGAAAAATTTCCTGCAGGCGCTGTCGAAAGCGGGGATGCGCCGTTCGACCAGGTAATGAAGGCGGCTGCGAAGGCAGTCCACCGGGACGGTTTTCCACTTCATCACCAAGGAGATACGGCAATGCGGTTCATGATTATCGTCAAGGCCACGCGCGAATCCGAGGCCGGGGTGATGCCCGCTGACGCGCTGATCGCGCAGATGGGCAAGTATCACGAGGAGCTGGCCAAGGCCGGCATGTTGCTGGACGCCTCCGGGCTGCAGCGCAGTGCTAGTGTCCTGAGTTAGAAGTTCGTTGACAAAAGCGTTTGATTGAAGCCAGGATGTCGTCGGCGGACTTTGTCCAAGCGAACGGTCGCGGATTTTTGTTGTAGGTCTCCAGGTAGTGGCGAATCGCCGTTTCCAGGGCCA